>CAVDLI010000001.1:0-57230 GCA_963609725.1 bacterium
TTTATCTCGCAAATCCAAAACCAATCTCCACAAAGCTCATTTTGCAAAAACCTCACAAAAGTATTTACAAACCCACTACTATTATTAGTTGACAACCTCATAATCAGCATCTGAAGCATCATTTGTGTTAGGTCCACCGTTAGATGCACCGGCTCCTGGTTGTGCACCACCGGCACTAGATCCTGCATCAGAACCACCTTGAGCTCCTTGAGGATTTGCATTTTTGTACATCTCTTCAGCAATCTTGTAAGAAGCTGTCTGAAGAGCCTCTGTCTTTGCTTTAATCTCATCAACAGATGCGCTTTGATTTGCAAGTACACTCTTAAGGTCAGAAAGCGCTGCTTCTACATTAGCTTTATCTTGAGAACTTACCTTGTCGCCATAGTCTTTGAGAGCCTTCTCTGTCTGATACACAAGGCTGTCTGCTGTATTGCGAGTATCAATTCTCTCACGCTCTTTCTTGTCCTCTTCTGCGTGCATCTCTGCATCTTTGACCATTTTTTCAATTTCACTCTCATCAAGGCCACTTGAACTCTGAATTTGAATACTCTGCTCTTTTCCAGTTCCAAGGTCCTTTGCAGAAACATGAACTATACCGTTAGCATCAATATCAAATGTAACTTCAATCTGTGGTACTCCTCTTGGAGCTGCAGGAATGCCAACAAGATCAAATGTTCCAAGTGTTCTGTTCTGAGAAGCCATCTCACGTTCACCTTGAAGAACATGAATGCTTACAGCTGTTTGTCCATCTGCAGCAGTTGAGAAAACTTGGCTCTTTCTTGTAGGGATTGTAGTATTTCTCTCAATGAGCTTTGTTGTAACTCCGCCAAGAGTTTCAATTCCCAACGAAAGAGGTGTTACATCCAAAAGAAGAACATCTTTAACAGAACCGCCAAGAATACCACCTTGAATAGCAGCACCCATTGCAACAACTTCATCTGGGTTTACACCCTTATGAGGCTCTTTGCCAAAAAGCTCTTTAACAACAGCTTGAACTTTTGGAACACGAGTTGAACCACCAACCAAAATTACTTGGTCAATGTCGTTTGCTGTAAGACCAGCATCTTTCAATGCGTTTCTGCATGGAACTTTTGTTCTTTCAATCAAGTCATCAACCATTTGTTCAAATGCAGCTCTTGTAAGTGTCATTTGAAGATGTTTTGGACCTGTTGCATCAGCAGAAATGAACGGCAAGTTAATATCTGTAGAAGTAGAGTTAGAAAGCTCAATCTTAGCTTTTTCAGCTGCTTCTTTAAGTCTCTGCAATGCCATCTTGTCTTTTGAAAGGTCAATGCCAGTATCTTTCTTAAAGCTATCTACCATCCACTCAATTATTCTTTGGTCAAAGTTATCTCCACCAAGGTGTGTATCACCATTTGTAGATTTAACTTCAAATACGCCGTCGCCCAACTCAAGGATAGAAATATCAAATGTACCACCGCCAAGGTCGTATACAGCAATTTTTTCATCCTTAGAAGAATCCTTGCCAAACCCGTATGCCAAAGCCGCTGCTGTAGGCTCATTGACAATTCTCTTGACCTCAAGCCCAGCAATCTTTCCAGCATCCTTTGTAGCCTGACGCTGTGCGTCGTTAAAGTATGCAGGAACTGTAATTACAGCTTCTGTAACAGGTTCACCAAGATAATCTTCTGCAGTTTTCTTCATCTTTTGAAGAATTCTTGCAGAAATCTCTTCCGGACTATACTCTTTATCCCTAATGACAACTTTAATTGTATCATTTGGGCCCGATACTACTTTATAAGGAATCATAGAAAGCTCATTTGGAACTTCCTTGTATTTCCTTCCCATGAAACGTTTAATAGAGAATACTGTGTTCTCTGCATTTGTAACAATTTGGTTCTTTGCAGGCTGACCAACAAGGCAGTCTCCCTTTGCTGTAAAACCAACAACTGAAGGAGTTGTTCTTTGTCCTTCAGAGTTTGCCATAACTACTGGCTCAGAACCTTCCATAACAGCAACGCAGCTGTTTGTAGTTCCTAAATCAATTCCAATTATCTTTCCCATAATATTTATGCTCCCTAAAGATGAGTGTCTTTTTTTATTTCACGGTTAATTTACAAAACACAATTTGTTTCGTCAAATTTATTAAAGGTTTTTCACAAAGCTCTCTTAAATTTTTATTTTGGTTTTGTTTTATCTTTATTCCGGCTTGCCAATTCTTACTTTTGACGGCCTTAGAATTCTGCCATGAAGTGTATAACCTTTAAGGAAATCCTCAAGAACAGTTTCATTTTCAAGACTGTTATCAACAGTGACCATGCAAGCTTCATGAACTTGAGGATCAAACTCTTTTCCAACAGAATCTATTACTTTAAGACCCCAGTTTTTATCAAGATTTGCCAAAAGCTGACTTTGTGCCATTTCAATACCCTGAACAAGATTTGCAACATCACCGCCAGCTTTTGCAGCACTTAAAGCTCTATCTAGGTTATCTAAGAACGGCAAAATTTCCTCAAGAAGTTTTGCATTAGCAAATTGCACAGCTTCCTCTTTATCTCTAACAAGCCTTTTCCTGTAATTTTCAAGTTCTGCTTGACGTCTTGCCATTTGATCTTTAAGAGTAGCATTTTGAGTTTGCAATTCTTCAACTTTGGAATTTAGTGCAAAAATTTCATCTTCTTTCTTCTCTTCTGAAGTTTTTTCTTGAAAAGTGGCCTCTTTTTGAGAGTTTGAAGATTTCTCTGTATCTTCTAGAACTTCTTCTTTGTCACAAGAGACATTCTCTTCATTAATATCTTTTTTTTCAGCTTTTTCGTTTGATTTATTGTTTTTCATGATACCTTCTCTTTTGGGATTTTTGCTAAACCCTCTTTTTATAAAGTATGTCACTTCTTTGTGTTAACAAAAGCAAAATAACTTTATAAAAGTCTATCGTCAAGTTTACTGGTCATCTTCATCGTCAAACTCAACAACTTCTTCCTCTCCATAAGTTTCCCATTGAGAATATGAATCATTTTGAAAATCTTGAGTATCTTGCATATCTTGTAAGTCAATGTCTTTATTACTTAAAACGTCATCAAAATCATCATCTTGAACCTTGGGTTCTATCTCACTTGGCTCTTTATTTGCCTCATTGTTTGTCTCTTTACTTGGCTCTTCATTTAAGACAGTCCCTTGAGTTTCAACTTTTGCAATTACTTCTGGACTACTATTTTGACTAGAAGAAACTTTCTCTGGGCTAGGGGCAGAAGAACTAGATGCGTTTACAAGAGAATTGGCCTGTGCCATAAGAGATAAAAGAGAGTTTTCTTGTTTACGTGCAATATCAAGTTTAGTTTCAAGTTCTCCAAAAAATTCCTGTACTGTATGAATGACAGACTTAAATGCATCATCAATCTTTCTAAGGCGCAATTCTGTATCTTTATCAGTCTTGTCTTTGAATGCTTCAAAAATTTGCATACTTTCTTTGTGAAGCCCTTCCATTGCCTCATCCATACTACTGTCTGTTTCACTTACAGCTGTATTCATCCTGCCAATAGACTCCCTCTCAAGCTGAATAACACGTTGTTCATGCTTTCTTAAGTGATCGTCTGCATCACGCATATCTTGTCTGAAACCATCAATGACATTGCGCACTTTCTCAAGTCTATCAACATCATTTTGTACCATTGTTATTTTGTCATCAGCATCAGAAGTAAGACGTGCAAGACCCTCAAGAGCTTCTTTGTATGTTTCCATAGCCATCTTGAGACGAGCCAAATCTTCAGAATATGACCTGAGTTCTCCAAGTTGGCTATTGACAGTTTGAATGAGTGTTTTGACTTCATCATCTTTTTTTGCAATAGTTTGCTCAAGTTCCGCAGCATATTGCTTGAAAGAATTATCACTAGATTCAACATCACTTTTATATTTATCTAAAAGCTTTTTCACAGTAGAAAGGCTACGACTGCTCTTATCGCTAGCCCTTAGAGTAAAAACTACAATCATTGATACAACAAATAAAGCAATGGGCAATAAAACAGGAATTAAAGAAACAAAATCCATGTCAAACATCCTCCAAGCGTTCAAATAACCACTTGTCAAAATCAAGCCAAGAAGCAAAAACTCCACAAGAGAGTCCATACTTTTCACTTTTTGTCTTTTTTGCATTCACAAGAACAGCATCAAGGCCCGCATTATGAGCGCCAACTACATCTTTTGAATAACTGTCGCCCACATAGAGCGCCTCACTTGGCTCCAATTTCATATTATACATCAAATACTCAAAACAGTGGATATTTGGCTTAAGAAAACCAACATCTTCACTTGAAGCTGCAAAATCCACATATTGAGAAACCCCCAACCCTTCTAGCTTAGAAAATAAAGGAAAGTCACTAAATACACCAATTTTTACGCCTTTGGCTTGTAGTTTTCTAAATGTCTCTACTACGCCGTCATAAGGTTTTGTTCTTGCATACATCTTTTCCATTGGTTGGTATATAGACTTTTCAATGCGCTCTTGTATCTTGGCTGTAGACATATTTATTAAGGAAAGCTCTTTTTCTCTCGCTTTTAGACTAATGTCAAATTTTTCCTTACTATCTATCTTTTTTTGCATTAGTGTAGCTTCTCGAGCCATCATTGACTTATTCTTAAAAAGATCATTTTTTTTAAAATCATCTTGTACTTCTCTAAAAACTCGTCTCATTTTATTGTACTTAAGAGAAAAAAACGGGCATTTAAGACCCAGAGCTAAAAGCCTGCGGTTCATCACAGAACGTGGATAAAGAGTACCATCTATGTCAAAGCAAACAGCTTTATATCTCATTAGAAAACTCCTTAATATTGAAAAACCTCTCTTTAGAAATCGTATTGTAAGAAATCCTTACAATGCTACACGTACAAATGATGAACTTGTACAACTCTTTAGCCACGTTTTTTAACCTTACTTTGTACTGTATTCTTTTGTTTTGAGTTTTTGTAAGTCTCTCTTGCTTTTTGTACCGCAATGGCTTTGGCTTTGGCGCCAACTTTTTTAGCTTTTGGAGTAGCTTTTGCTTTTCCACCTTTTGGCTTTTGAGAATTTGTCTGCAATTTCCTGTTTGCGCCATCTCCTACTGTTTTTTTGCTAGAACCTTTGCTATTAGGCTCTTGTTTTGTGTCTTGTTTTGCAGAACTTTGTTTTGCATTTTGACCCAAATTGTGATTACTTTCACTTCGTTCTCTTTCTCTAAGATTTATCTCTATTGGAATAAGAGAGAACCCAAGATCCTTTCTTATGCAGTTTTTAAGATATTGTACATACACTTGAGGGAAATCTTTTTTCCTATTTATAAAAAACAAGAATTTTACAGGATTTACAGATATTTGAGTGCCATAATAAACCTTATAATGTCCCTCTGTGCCTCGTGGAGGCTGGTATGCTTCTGACCAGACTTTAAGAGCATCATTAAGTGTTGCTGTATCTATTCTCTTTCCAAGTTGAGTGTACACTTTTAGAACTGTATCAAGCATTGGAGCAATAGATATTCCTTTTGTTGCTGATATAAATTGTATTGGTGCAAAATTTAGAATTGGGAATTGAAACCTAACTCTATCTTCTATTGCTGTCATCTCGTTTGCAACGCCTTTAAGAAGGTCAATCTTGTTGAGAACAAGTACAACTCCTTTTCCTCTTCTTACAATGAGATTTGCAATCTTTTTATCTTGCTCTGCAAGACCTTCTTTAGAGTCAACAACAAGAAGAACAACATCTGCTTCATCAATAGTCTTTATTGCTCTATTGACTGAATAATATTCAACGTCTTCTTCAACTTTAGATTTTCTTCTAATGCCGGCTGTATCAAGTATTGTAAAAGTTTGTCCTTTATATTGGAAACTTCCTTTCACTACATCTCTTGTTGTTCCTGCAATGGGACTTACAATAGAAAGATCCATCCCTGTCAAAAGGTTTGTGAGTGTGCTTTTCCCCGTATTTGGCTTTCCTAATACAGCCAATTTTATAGAATTGGAGTCAAAATCACTCTTGAGCTCGTCTACGTAATCGGTCTTATCTTCTAAATCAAGCATTCCCAAAAGTGTTTCTTCCAAAGTGTCTATGCCAAGTCCATGTGCAGATGAAATGCCAACAATTCGTTGATATCCATAGGAAAAGTAATTCCAAATGAGGTCTTCACGAGTGTAATCGTCTATTTTGTTTACAGCTAGGACAATTTTATCGGTATATGGGCGGAGCTCTTTCATGAGCATATTGTCTTCAGGCGTGACTTCTGTGCAGTCAAGTAGAAAAATTATTGCATCTGCGCTATCAAGTAGAGACAAGCTTTTCTTTGAGACAAGTTCGTCAAAACCTTCCAAGTCAAGTTTTACGCCACCGCTGTCTGTGAGGTTTACTGCATGACCACAAAGTATCCAACGCTCAGTTATTGGGTCTCGTGTTACACCTGGCGTAGGATCTGTTATGGCTCTTCTTTTGCCAACAAGTCTATTAAAGAGAGTGGATTTTCCTACATTAGGTCTTCCAATTATTACAATGTTTTTCATAATTCCTCGCTTTGTGCTCGTAGTAAACAACTCATAGTAAACAACTCATAGTAAACAATTAAACAAAAACAGACAATTGCTTTAGTTTATTGCCTTTAGGAACTGAGACGAAATAAGTTGTGCAATTAATACGAAGTTATGGAGGTTTTTCAAGGAATTATCTTTAGACAATATGAGCATATGGCTAAATATGATGACGTAGAAACTTGGAATTAGAACAAGTAGAAATGTTCAAATTATTTTGGAACAGTTCCTTAGATTATTGGATTATTGCGCATGTTGTTGTACTCTTATTGCTATGATTGAAGACTTACAAGATGAGTTTGAAGAAGAAAAACCAACCCAAAGCAAACCAAAAAGCTTAAAACGAGGAGCTTTTCTAGCCATCGCTTTCATCTTTTGGATAATATATGCTGGTGTTGTTGGAATAATTTGCGCCCCAAAGATCATTATATCCTTTAGAGAAAGCGGTGTGCGTTCTTACGTGCAAAATGCAATCTCTCAAAAAAACCAAGCAAAAGTACATGAAGCTTCTTTGTGTTTTGCAATTCCTCTTTCTTTTGGGCAAGTAACATACAAGATTTTCAATCAAGATGTGCAATCTGTTAATGCAACATTGTGTCATGATGCAATAGAGGGTTTACTGGATGGTCCTGGCAAAGAAGCTCTTTCAAATGGGGCTGTGTCTTTTATTGCACAAGGAACTTCTCTTAGAGGTCTTACGGTTTCACAAGGTGTTGCGTTTGTTGATTTTTCTGGAGAATTTCTTACATCTGGCAGTGATTGGGGAACCGGTGGACTAGAGACAGCTATAACGCAAGTAGAAAAAACTCTCAAAGCCTGCAATCCAAGTATCAAAAACGTAGTAATAATGGTAGATGGTTCAGTGCTAGATTTATAAGAGGTTTATGGGAACGTTTATAGAAGTTTACAGAAAGCTTGTAGAAGACTTATGGGAAACTTGTGGGAATTTATGGAAAACTTCTGGGGATTTTATGGGGATTTTTTGCAAAACGCCATTAATAAAAACCTCATAATTGCCTTTTTGTTAGAATAACAACATTGCATAAACTATTTATCTCATTTATGTACAAATAGATACAAAAATGTTGTTAATTTTACAACATAAATGCAAAAAGTGTGATAGACTGTGAGTATCTTACTAATTGGAGTTACAAAATGGAAGAAAAGAAAAACATTGGAAAGCTGATCCTAGGTGAGTGGAACACAAAAACTATCGTAGCTGTTGCTGTTGGAGCAGCCTTGTTTGGAGTACTTATGTGCTATGGCGGAATTCCTATTTTTACAAACACAAGCCTTACGACTGCAATGCTAGTACCTGTAATAGTGGGTGGTCTCTTTGGACCTCTTCCAGCATTTGTGGCTGCAGGAGTTGGAAACGTAATTGCAGACTTGATAGGTGGCTGGGGAATGTGGTTTGACTGGTCAATAGGAAATGCAATTATGGCATTCTGCGTTGGGCTTCTTCCTGTTTATGGCGCAAATATAAAAGAAGGCATATTTGAAGTCAAACACATGATTATCTATGCTGTATGTTGCATACTTGGAAATGTTATTTCATTTGGTGTCATAACTCCAATTTTTACAGTAATCTTCTATGGAGGAGACCTTGAAGTAACATTCATTCAAGCATTTGCAGCAACTCTTGGAAACTTTGCTGTGTTGGTAGTAGTTGGAATACCATTGCTTAAAATTCTTGCAAACCGCTACAAATCAAGATCTAACCTTTCTCAAGAGCAGAGCAATAGTTATTGATAAGATAAAAATGGGGTTGCATTAAAATGCAGCCCTGTTTTTTTTACATTTAAGAGGTCTAAATCTTTTGACTTTTGCAACAGCCTCTAATCATAAAAACAGGAACAGTTCATGCCAGATACTGTAATTAAATTTAAGAACTTTGGGTTCCAGTACAAAGTACAAAAAGAACCCACATTGTATGACATCAACCTTGAAATACATAAGGGCGAAAAAGTCCTTATTCTTGGGGGTTCAGGAAGTGGAAAATCCACTTTAGCAAATTGTATAAACGGGCTTATCCCCTTTTCTTATGAAGGGACTATAACAGGCTCTTTAGAAGTCAATGGAAAAGAAACTAAAGATGCTTCTATATATAAACTAAGCAAAGAAGTTGGTACTGTTCTCCAAGACAGTGATGCACAGTTTGTAGGACTCTCTGTTGCAGAAGACATAGCCTTTGCAATGGAAAACGAATGTATACCACGTTCTCAAATGGTTCCAACAGTACAAAAATATGCAACAACAGTAGGAATGCAGGATTTTCTGAAAGCAGTACCTTTTGAACTTTCAGGTGGCCAAAAACAAAAAGTAGCTATAGCAGGTGTCCTTGGAAGCAACGTTGATATTCTAATATTTGATGAACCTTTAGCTGCACTAGATCCTAAAATGGGAGAAACAGCAATAGAGCTCATAGACGAGCTTGCACAAGAAAAAGAAAGAACAATAATAATCATAGAACACAGGCTTGAAGATGTACTTCACAGACGAATAGACAGGATTATTCTCATGGACAGTGGCCGTATCGTTGCAGACACAAATCCGGATAAACTTCTCAAAAGTACACTTCTTAATGAATACGGAATAAGAGAGCCTTTGTACATAACTGCAATGAAATACGCCGGTTGCCAACTTGAGGGAAACAAAAGCATTAGCAGTATAGATGACATGGTTTTCTCTGATGACAGTCGTGAAAAACTTCTAAATTTTTTTAATAAAGAAATTCCACCTCATAAAATGCACAAGCAAGAAGAACTTTTGTCAGTAAGGGATGTGTCATTTTCTTATGACAACGAACACAATACTCTAGAAGATGTTTCTTTTACAGTACGAAGAGGAGAACGAATAGCCGTTGTTGGTCGCAATGGAGCAGGAAAATCAACAATAGCTAAACTTATCTGCGGAATCTGTAGACCAAACAAAGGGACAATAACAATATGCAACAAAAATGAAAAAGACCTTTCTATTAAGGAAATTGGAGAACTCGTTGGATATGTTATGCAAAACCCAAATCAAATGATTGTAAAAGATACAATAAAAGATGAAGTAGAATATGCTCTCACTTTGAGAAACTTGCCAAGAGAACAAATAATCCAAAGAGCAACTGAAGCCCTTAATACATGCAGCCTTTTTCCAATGCGCAACTGGCCAGTTGACACTGTAAGCTATGGGCAAAAAAAGAGAATAACAGTTGCTTCAATACTGGTTCTACAACCAAATATAATAATTCTAGACGAGCCATCTGCGGGCCAAGATTTTAGAAGTTATACAGAGATAATGAAGTTCCTTAATGTGCTTAACAAAGAGTACAATAAAACAATAATTTTCATTACACATGATATGCACCTTGCGTTGGAAAATACTGACAGAGCTATAGTTTTCACAGATGGGAAACTTATCAAAGATGATAAAACATTTGCAGTTCTTGCAGACAACAACACTATAGAAAGAGCAAATCTTAAACAAACATCTCTCTATAAACTTGCTCAAAAACTTGGACTTGAACCTGAAAAAGTCACAAGAGCATTCATTATGTATGAACATAGTAAAAAAGCAATGGAGGAAGAAAAACATGAATAATAAATTTTTAATAAACTTCACTCCTGGCAATACAATGATGCATAAACTCACAGGAGGAACAAAGGTACTTTTGTTCATACTATTTACTGTAGCAATCATTGCAACATTTGATGTAAGAGTAATTGCTGCACTTGAAATCCTTCCAATAGCTGCAATCATATCAATGAAACCAAATTATAAACCCATAAAATTTATGTTGGGCTTTATGACACTAACAATTGGAGTAATAGGTTCAATAATGCTACTTGTAGTATCTCCAAATGCAGGACTTACAAACGTGGGAGGTAGCACAGTCCTTTGGCGCCTTAGTGATAATTTCTACATTACAAAGGAAACTCTTTGGTACTTGTTTGCTATATTTGTAAAAAGACTTGCCTCTTTCATGGTCGTAATAGCTTTTATTCTTGCAACAACACCAAGCGAATTTGCATCAGGTCTTGCATTTTTACATGTCCCGTACAAAGTATGTATAGTTGTTTCTTTGGCATACAGAACTATCCCAGATATTGCAATGCGTTATACAGACATTAAGAACAGTATGCAAATGAGAGGAGTAGAACTCTCAAAAAAAGCATCACTAGGGAAAAGACTCAAAGCCACAACAGCACTGCTGGTTCCTCTAGTAATGTCATCATTTGGAAGAGTAGACACAATAGCCAACGCAATGGACCTTAGAGGTTTTGGACGTCTTAAAAAGAGAACTTGGTATGCTGAACATGAACTCACAAAAGCCGATAAATTCTTCAGGAAATTCTGCATTATCTTTGCACTTGGCATTGTCGCTTACATTGTGTGGTTCAGAGTTATAAATGCCTGGCCAGCTACTTGGTGGAGCCCATTTATTGCCCGCGAAGACATAGTCAAAGTTGGGCGATTTGAAAACTTATCAATAATTAAATGGTTTAGCAAATAAATAAAGCAAATAAATAAACTAAAGAGGTTTTGTAAAAGGAGCTTTGTAAATGAAGACTGCTTTGTAAAACCCTCAAAACTAATAGAAAGGAGATTGACATGAAAAGACCCGTCGTATTACAGACCGATTTTGGCGAAGGAAGCGTATCAGTATCTACAATGAAAGGTGTATGTAGAATAGTAGACCCAAGTCTTGAGATTTTTGACTCTACACATTCTGTAAGACAGTTTGACCCTCTTAAAGCAAGTGATGCTTTGTACTATGTAGTCCCATTTTGGCCAGGCGGAACAGTATTTGTTTCTGTAGTAGACCCCGGAGTTGGAACATCTCGTAAATCATGTGTTGCACTTTTGGAGAATGGAAGTTATATCGTTACTCCAGACAATGGAACACTCACATACATAAAAGAAAGAATTGGAATAAAAAAAATAAGAGAGATAGACGAAACAACCAATCGCTTCCCAACAACTCGAGAAATCCATATTTTCCACGGAAGAGATGTTTATGCATATACAGCAGCACGACTTGCATCAGGTGTAATTGATTTTGAAGGTGTTGGCCCGGAATACCCTGTATCACAAATTGTAGAAGCTCCTTATGTAAAACCAGAGAAAAGAGAAGATGAAGTTTATGGCATGATAGCAGACTCTTCTAAACACTTTGGACTTGTCACAACAAACATTCCTTTCCGCTGGCTTTCAGAGTGCAAAATGGAATATGGAGACAAAGTAAAAGTGCGCATAGAGCACAAAGGAAAGTGCATTATTGAAGAAATCGTACCAATTGCAAAAAGCTTTGGTTTTGTCCCTCAAGGAAGTGATTTAGTCTATAACTCAGAAACTTTTACAATAGAGTTTGCAACTAACCGCGGAAACATAGTTGTAAAAAACGGCCTTGAGGATGGTGTTGACTGGACACTTAGTGTAAAGAAAGTTTGAAGGAATTTCAGTTATGGAAATTGAAGAAACAAAAAACTCATGCACAGTAAAAAATTTACCAAATGGAGGTTTGATTGCTGTACAAAGTGACTACGGAATGGAAGGACAAGCATCCAAGATTATTGGAAGCATTCTTTCAACCAGTCCAAACACGGAAGTTTATAATGTCATTAGCGCAATTCCAAAAGGAGATGTCTCAACAGCATCATGCGCAATATATTCATTTTTTCAATTCTTCCCTGTTGGAAGCGTATGTCTTTCTCTTGTAGGAGATGGAAGACCTTGTGTTGTAAAAACATCACAAGGCCGTTACATCATAACACCAGATAATGGAACACTCACAGCTTGGTTTTCCAAGTTCCCTTTTACAATGGTCAGAGAAGTTGACTTGTCTCAAGCACCCAAAAACTGTATCCCTCTTGCTTGGGCTGCAGCACGCCTTGCAAGTGGTCAATGCACATTTGAGGACATGGGACCATCTTATTCTACAAATAACATTGTGCTCATCAAAGTAAAACCGGCAAAAGTTGAAGACGGTCTTGTAGAATGTGGCATTTTTAGTCTTGTAAAGAACTTTGGAAACTTGAACTTAAGTGCAACTTACGAAGAATTTGAAAAATCAAATATTCGTTTTGGAGACCATGTCAATGTCTTATTAAAAAGAGATGGCAAAGAAATCTTCAAACAAGACATGCTGTACGAACATTCTTTTGGTTTTGCAAAACCGGGAGATCCAATTCTCTTTAATGGAAGCACAGGTTACATGGGATTGGGACTTAATCTTGAGAGTTTTGTGGCAAAATATATGCCAGAATCCATGGCTCCGGGGTTTGCCCTCTCTTGTTATGAACTTGTAATAAAAAGGATTTGATTATATGTGTGACATAAAAATTAACAACATCAATAAGCCCGATATTGTCTTAATGACAGACTTTGGGCTTACAACAGGGTTTGTAGGCTCCATGTACGGCGTTATTCGCAAAGTAGATCAAAGTCTTGGAATATTCGACCTTAACCATGAAATTAGAGCATTTGACATGCGCCAAGCTTCGTTTCTACTTGCAGACACTATCCCGTATTGGAAAGACGGAACAATTTTTGTGTCTGTCGTAGACCCCGGAGTTGGAACCTCCCGTAAGTCTTGTGTTGCTCTTTTAGACAATGGAAGTTACATTGTTACACCTGATAACGGAACACTTACAGCAGTCAAATCCAACATTGTAGCTGTTCGTGAAATAGATGAGAGCGTAAACCGTCTTGCTGGATCAGAGAGAGCAAACAGTTTTCACGGACGTGATGTTTATTCTTATACTGCAGCACGCCTTGCAAGTGGAATAATTGATTATAAAGGCGTTGGCCCTGAATACTCCATAAATGAAATTGTTCTTTTCTCACAAACACAAAGCCATGTAGAAAAAGGCCTTGCACGGGGACACATTGCAGGCTGTCTTAAACACTTTGGCTCACCTGGAACCGATATTTCTGTTCTAGATTTTGAAAAAACTGGAATAGTTTTTGGAGACATGGTGCAAGTTCGTATTGAAAAGAAAGGGAAAGTTCTATTTGACAAGCCCGTCCTTTATCATAAATCTTTTGGATATGTTCCAGAAGGAGAACCCATTTTGAGCAATGGTAGCACTAGCCCTTACATAATAATTAGCCTTAATAAGCGCAATTTTGCACTAGAATATCTTCCCACTATCTTTAATACCGGTGAAGAATTAGCCGATTACACTATTGAAATCTCAAAACTTTCCAAGGAGGCATAACATGAAACCCTTTATCGTAATGCAGACCGATTTTGGCGTAGGTGGTGGCGGAGCTATGTACGGAGTATGCAAAACAGTAGACCCAGAACTTGGCGTATATGATCTAAGCCATGTAATCCCAAAATTCAATGTCAAAGAGGCCTCTAAATCACTTGTATCAGTAATTCCATACTGGCCAAAAGGAACAGTATTCGTATCTGTCGTAGACCCCGGAGTTGGAACTTCAAGACGAGCATGCGTTGCAAAAACATCAAACGGTTACTACGTTGTAACACCTGACAACGGAACTCTTTCACTTATAAAAAAAGAATTTGGAATAGATGCTGTCAGACAAATTGATGAAACAGTCAACAGACTAAAAGGCACAGAAAAAACAAGTATATTTCATGGTAGAGATTTATTTGCTTATTGTGCAGCACGTCTTGCAAGCGGAGTTATTACTTTTGAGGGCGTGGGTCCTTCTTACCCTGTTGAAGAAATTATTCTCTAGCATTTAAGAACATTATTTTAGAGACTTCCAGAACAGTTTTATATACAGTTTTAGAAGTCTTTTTTTGTATCCAAAAGTTTTTTGTAAAACCTCATAAACCTCTATTTTTCAAGACAAGATGATAAGAATTGTTCACAATCCCATGAAGTCCCACGCTTAAGAAGAGCTAAGAACTCAACATTCCCTTTATGCCCTCTTATTGGAGATTTAACAGCATTGTAAACACCCACACCTTCACTTTGTAAATTCTCAAAAACATTTTTAAGAGTACTTTCAAGTAATTTAGGATCCTCAATAACACCAAAAAAGTTTTCTTGCCATTTAGGTACTTCAAATTGAGGTTTAATCAAAGCAATAAGCCACGTGCTACCCACAAGATTTAATATGTGAGAAGCAGCTCCCTTTATAGAACGAAAGGATAAATCTGCTACAGCAGCATTCGCATGTGGAATTAAATCGTCTGCAGTTAAAGTCATAATGTTTTGTTTCTCATGAACAATAACACGCTCATCACTTCTAATTTTATAATCTAAAAGATTAAAACCTACATCTACACTATGAACAAAAGCTGCTTTGTGTTGTAAAAGACAATCTGTAAAACCGCCAGTAGAGGATCCTGCATCAAGCATCGTAAGACCTTCTACATTAATGTTGAAAGTCTCAAGAGCTTTCTCTAATTTGAAACCTCCCCGTGAAACATATTTTGGGAAAATAATTTCAATGATGGCATCATTTGGATACATTGCATGAAAATCACTGCAAAGTTCACCATTTACATACACATTTTTACATGACACTAATGCCATTGCCTTATCTTTCGTAAGAGTTGAATTTTTTTGTTGTAACAGTTTTATTATGCTACTTTTCATATTTTTAACATTATTCAACAATTCTTGTAATAGACAAAGCTTTTCCTGTTTGGACATCAGCTTCTACTACCACACCATGTATTTGAGCCATGTTATCTAAAACTTTTGCTTTCATTGGCATTTGAGTCTTTTGCCTTGTTATTGCAAACTCTGGATTACTGCCAATAACACTGTCTTTTGGTCCACACATTCCAAGATCTGTAATAAACGCAGTCCCTTTTGGAAGTATTTTTTCATCCATTGTTTGAGTGTGTATATGTGTTCCAACAACAGCTGTAACTTTTCCATCAAGAAAAAAAGCCAAGGCCTCTTTTTCTTCTGCGTTTTCTGCATGAAAATCAACAAATATAAGTTTAGATTTAACACTTCTAAGTAAGTCTAACGCAGTCTTAAATGGGTCTTCTATTGGAAACATATTTATCCTACCTTGAAGATTAATCGTACAAACATCTCCAATAGAAACAATTCCATGTCCTGGAAGAATATTCATATAATTGGCAGGTCTTAACAGCCTTTCTTGAGATGTAAGATAATTTTCTACAAGTTCTTCATCATGCCAAATATGATTGCCAGATGTTATTACATCTACACCAGAGCCAAACAACAAATCTACTTGTTCTTGTCTTATACCAAAACCGTTATTGGCATTCTCTCCATTGAGGATGACAAAATTGGCCCTGTATTTTTTTATTAGAGACGGCAATCTAAAAGAAACAGCCCTGCATCCGGGATCCCCATAGACATCTCCCAAAAGCAGGGTTGTGAAGGTTTTTGCACCCATGTTGCGCTATACCTTATCTTGCGTACTCAACAGCACGCATTTCACGAATAATCGTTACCTTAATTCTTCCTGGATAACGAAGCTCAGCTTCTATTCTGTTAGCAATACCTTTTGCAATAGTTTTTGAATCTTCGTCAGAAACAGAATCAGAATTTACAAGTATTCTTAACTCTCTTCCCGCTTGTATTGCAAAAGCTTTCTCAACACCTTCAAAAGACATTGCTATATCTTCAAGATTTTCAAGCCTCTTTATGTAATTATCCAAAGACTCTCTTCTTGCACCAGGTCGTGCAGCACTAATAGCATCAGCAATTTGTACAATTATGCTCTCAATACAACTTGGTTCAACATCACCATGGTGTGAATGTATAGCATTAACAACCCGAGCATCTTCTCCAAGTCTTTTTGCAAGATCTGCACCCATTTCTGCATGGTTGGAATCACTTTCTGTAACAATACCTTTACCAATATCGTGAAGAAGTCCCCCTCTTCTAGCAATCTCAACATTTGCTCCAACTTCAGCAGCTATCATGCCAGCAATAACAGCAACTTCTCTTGAATGGCTCAGAACGTTTTGTCCATAACTTGTTCTAAAGAACAATCTTCCTAAAGCCCTAATTGTCTCTTGGCTCATATTGTGAATGCCCAAGTCAAATACGACTTTCTCGCCTTCTTCAGCACAAATACGATTAACTTCTTTAGTAACTTTAGTAACAACTTCTTCAATCCTAGCCGGATGAATACGACCATCTTGAACAAGTCTTTCCAAAGAGACTCTTGCAATCTCTTTCCTTATTGGGTCAAAACAGGAAATTACAACAGCTTCCGGAGTGTCATCAATTATAATATCTGCTCCTGTCAGAGTCTCTAAAGCTCTAATATTTCTGCCTTCACGACCAATAATACGGCCTTTCATCTCATCGCTTGGGAGACTTACAGAACTAACTGTGCTTTCAGAACTAACTTCTGTTGCTAAACGTTGAATTGTTGTAACAATTATGTCGCGCGCTGTTTTATCGGCCTTTGCTAATGCGTCTTGCTCAATCTTATTAATAATAGCTTGACCGTCTTTGACAGCCTCAGATTGCATTTTATCTATAAGGAGGTTTTTGGCCTCTTCACACGACATTCCTGCAACACGTTCAATCTCAGCTAACCATTTGGCTTCATATTCTGAAACCTGTTTATCTCTGAGCTCTAACTGCTCTTCTTTATCTTGTTGCAAAGACTTGGTCTTTTCCAGGTCCTCTTGAACCTTCTCCAAGTTCTCTTCCTTTTGGAGTAATCTTCGTTCAAAACGTTGAAGCTCATTTCT
The DNA here is from genome assembly GCA_963609725.1 of bacterium. Taxonomy (GTDB): domain Bacteria; phylum Spirochaetota; class Spirochaetia; order Sphaerochaetales; family Sphaerochaetaceae; genus UBA9732. The sequence goes on from CAVDLI010000001.1 coordinate 17,174, forward strand.
TCTGTCACGTGCTTCACGTTCCTGTTGCATTTGCTCCTTAAGGAGTGTATCTCTGGTCTCAAGCAAGAGTTCCTTGCTTTTCGCTTCAGCTTCCTTGATAGCTTCCTGATTCAGTCTAATAGCTTTTTGCTCAACTGATGTAAGCTTTACTTTTCCATACAGCCAGCGTGCAAGCCAGCCAATTCCAATACAACCAAGACAAAGAAGGATCCATATGAGTACGTTATTCATACTATCCTCCTTTGGGAAAACTTTCAAAGTTCCCCTTTAATCAAATAATTGTAAAGTTTGCAAGTTTGAGTGTCAAGGAGATATAAAAAACCGGAGCTACAAGAACTCCGGCTGAACTTCCATTAAATAAGATGTCTGAAAGTTTTGTTTTGGGTTTTTATCAAAACCTCTCAGGAATAGCAATAATTAAGCCTTTTCCTCTTTTTTTGCCTTAGCTTTCTTCTCAGGCTTCTCTGTTTTCTTTGTAAGCTCAAGAATAGCCATGTCGGCAGCATCACCAAGACGATTAGCTGTCTTGATAACACGTGTGTATCCACCGTGAACGTCGGCATAAAGCGGAGCGATCTCAGTGAACAATTTGTTTACTACTGCTTCATCAAAAATAATAGCAGAAGTAAGTCTGCGGTTGTGTACATTGTCAACCTTTGCTCTTGTAATCATCTTTTCTGCAAGGCGTTGAACTTCCTTGGCCTTAGCCTTGGTTGTCTCAATTCTTTCATAGCGGAACAAGCTTGTTACCATGTTGCGCTTGAGAGCTTTGCGCTCTGCATTGGTTCTACTAAGAGCGTTGAATCCAATCTTATGCTTCATTGTTATCTTCCTTGTTGCCTGGGACTCTAATTGAGTTCTTCAGGACACTGTAATCTGTCATTCCAAGTCCAAGGTTCCATTCCTTGAGCTTATCTTTGATTTCGGATAGCGACTTCTTGCCAAAATTCCTTGTCTTTGCAATCTCATCCTCAGTCATTCTTGTCAAATCGCCAATGGTTCGGATGTTTGCATTCTTAAGACAGTTGCTTGAACGAACAGTAAGCTCAAGTTCTTCAACTGAAGTGGAAAGAATCTTGCGAACTTTTTCCTCTGCTTCATCAACTTCCTCTGTTCCGCCAACCATGCTTTCATCAAAATTGATGAAAATTGAGAAATGATCTTTGGCAATCTTTGCTGCTTCAGCTAATGCATTCTCCGGAGAAATTGTACCATCAGTCCAAATCTCAAGATTGAGCTTGTCATAGTCGTTTCTCTGTCCTACACGAGTAGGCTCAATAGAATACTTAACACGAGTGACAGGAGAGAAAATTGCGTCAATTGGAATTGTACCAATAATCTCAACATAGTTCTGGCTCTGTTCTGCTGGAACGTAACCTCTGTCAAAATCAATTTGAACGACCATTTCAATATTTGCATCATCCATCATGTCAAAAATTTCAAGATCTTTGTTAATGACTTCGACACGGTCTTTCTCAAAATCAGCGCCAGTAATAGTACCAGGTCCTTTGCATTCAAGAGAAATAGTTGTTGTTTCTACTTCCTCTGGCATTCTTAGTCTAAGTTTCTTGAGTCTTGCAATAATCTCACAAATGTCTTGTTTGACACCTGGAAGAGCCTCAAACTCACTAGAAATAAGATGAGAACCGCCATCTGCATCGTAATAGGTAAACCATACTGCTGTAATTGCATAGCCTTGAATCGAAGACAAAAGAACTCTACGCAAGGTATTTCCAATTGTTGTTCCAAAGCCTCTTTCAAAAGGATAAGCTGTGAACTTACCATAATTAGCTTCTACTTTGCTATGTTCCATTGAAACCGATTTGGGTTTCTTAAAACCCTTCATTAGGTTTTTGCGTGCCATTGACACTCCTTTACTATACCAGAGCCTTACCATACAAATGATATAGCTCTGGAGAACTGAAACTCAAAGCTTATCTGGAATAAAGTTCAACGACCAACTGCTCGTTGACTCCCTCAAGCTCCTTGACCTCTTCTCTTCTTGGGATTGCCACGAACTGCCCTTTCATGTTGTCTGCATCAACTGTAAGCCATGGGCAAACACCGCTCTTGCTGACTTCAATCAAGCTTTCCTTAATGGAAACCATGTTCTTGCTGTTTGGAGCAATCTCAACGACATCACCTGGCTTAAGTCTATAAGAAGGGATATCAACACGCTTTCCGTTAACAAATACGTGACCATGTCCAACAAGCTGTGAAGCCTGTGGGCGACTGCATGCAAAATGCATTCTAAAAACAACGTTATCAAGACGTCTTTCAAGGAGAGCTACAAGGTTTTCACCTGTCTTTCCAGGAAGTCTGCTTGCTTCGTTGAATGTAAGCTTGAATTGTTTCTCAAGCATGCAGTAAATTCTCTTGAGCTTCTGTTTTGCACGAAGCATCAATGCGTAGTCGGTAGGCTTCTTTGAGCGAGCCTTTGGATCCCTGCCAGGAAGTCCGCATTCAGCCGGATTATTCATAGGGCATTTTGCGGAAAGGCATCTTGAACCCTTAAGAAAGAGCTTAGCTCTCTCTGCTCTGCAGTATCTGCACTTTGGTCCTGTATATCTAGCCATTTTCTAATCTCCCTTCGTCAGATTCTTCTCGTCTTTCTAGGTCTGCATCCGTTGTGTGGAATTGGTGTCACATCACGAATTGAGCGGACCTTAAGTCCAAGTGTTCCAAGGCAACGAATAGCTGATTCACGACCCTGGCCTGGACCTTTAACAAATACGTTTACCTCACGAAGACCATAGTCCATAGCCTTCTTAGCAGCAGTCTCACATGTTGTCTGTGCAGCATAAGGAGTGGACTTCTTGGCTCCGCGGAATCCAAGACCACCGGCACTAGACCAAGACACTGCGTTTCCGTTGAGGTCTGTAATCGTAACAATGGTATTGTTGAAAGTAGCCTGAATATAGACATTGCCTTCAAATACAGTCTTCTTGACCTTAACTTTGCGTTTTGCGTTTGCCATATTCTACTCCTTACTTCTTCTTACCAGCAATTGTCTTCTTCTTGCCCTTACGAGTACGAGCGTTTGTCTTCGTTCTCTGTCCACGGACAGGAAGTCCCTTTCTATGTCTAAGACCACGGTAGCATCCAATGTCCATCAATCTCTTGATGTTAAGGTTGACTTGAGTGCGGAGTCTTCCTTCAACGACATAGTCGTTTTCAATTACCTTACGAAGTTCAGCAAGCACATCTGCACTAAGAGTGTTAATGCGTGCATCTGGATCGACACCAGTTTTCTTGCAAATCTCTTCTGCTGAAGTTCTTCCTATTCCGTAGATGTATGTCAAAGCAATTTTTGTAGCCTTGTTAGGTAAATCTACACCTGCAATTCTTGCCATCAAAGGCCTCCCTAATTATTTCTGTCTCTGTTTATGTTTCGGGTTCTCGCAGACAATGCGAACAACTCCGTTTCTTCTAATAACCTTGCATTTATCACACATAGGTTTAACACTTGCTCTAACTTTCATGATCTGCTCCTTGCGAAAATTATAAATTCTTGGATTTGATCTTCTTCACGCCCAGAAAACCCTCGTGATGGTGCATCTTCATGATACTCTCGATTTGTTTCATAAAATCAAGCTCAACACCAACAAGGATGATGAGTGAAGTTCCTCCAAACAGCATTGCAACTGACTGTGGGAACTTGAAGATGATTTGAACGAGAGTAGGAATCAATGCAATAAAAGCAAGGAAGAGTGAGCCTGGAAGAACAATACGATTGAGAACCTTTGTGAGATACTCTTCAAGTTTCTCACTACGAACTCCCGGAACGCTTCCGCCGTTCTCTCTAATTTGCTTTGCCATCTCAACAGGATTGAGTGAAACCTGTGTGTAGAAGAATGCAAAGGCAATGATCAAGATGGTGTAGATAATTAGATAAGGGGCACCCTGAGGATCAAGCCAATTTGCAACTGATTGCAACCATCTAACATTTGGACCCAACGCACTAGCAATCTGCAGAGGGAATGTCAGGATAGCAGATGCAAAAATTACAGGAATAACTCCACTAGGGTTGATTTTGAAAGGAATATAAGAACTTTGAGCTCCGTACATCTTTCTTCCAACAACTCTCTTAGCGTAGTTAACAGGAATTCTTCTTTCTCCTTCCTGCTCGCAGACAACGAGGGCCACAACGATAATAAACATAACAAGAACAATTACAACAAGTATTGGATTGATTGTACCAGCAATAATTCCCTGAATTAAAACATTAAGTGCAGAAGGAACTCTTGCAACAATACCTGCAAAAATCAGCAATGAAATACCGTTTCCCACACCGTATTGAGTTATTTTCTCACCAAGCCAAACAAGTGTCATTGTTCCAGCTGTTACTGTAAGCATTGAAATAAGTGTGAAAGGAAGCATGTCAATTGTGATAACACCTGGCAAGTAGCTTTGAATACTTCTTGCATAAACTGTAACCACAAAAGACTGCAACAAACACACAACTATAGTACCATATCTGTTAAGCTTTTGAATCTTTCTTCTTCCATTGGCATCTTCGCTCCACTTTTTGAGAGTTGGGATAATCAACATCAAAAGTTGAACGATGATTTGCATGGAGATGTAAGGCATAACACCAAGCGTAAACAACGAGAAGTTCGAGAAAGCTCCACCAGAGAAGAAGTTCAAGTACTCCACAAGCCCAAGATTTCCACTTGTTGACTGGCTTAGGAAGTACTGTTCAAGAAGGGTTGGATTTATGCCTGGAACAGGAATAACAGTTCCAATTCTCGTAATAACAAGAATAAGAAGCGTAAACAAAACCTTCTTTCTGAGATCTTCCATCTTGAACATATCGGAAATGGTGTTTGACATCACTACCTTCCTTTATTTAATCTCGCCACCAGCGGCCTTGATTTTCTCTGCAGCAGTTGCGGATACTTTCAATCCTTCAACAACAATCTTCTTTGTAATTTCTCCATTGCTGAGAATCTTAGCATCTTCGTTACCCTTAACAATTCTAAGATCCTGCAAAGCTAGAAGATTGACAGTCTCTCCATCGTTGAAAGAATCATTAATGACATCCAAAGATACAGCAACATATTCTTTCTTGAAAGGATAGTTTGAAAATCCTCTTCTTGCCACACGGCGGTAAAGAGGCATTTGTCCACCTTCAAATCCAGGACGAACACCACCACCAGAACGGGAATTCTGACCATTGAATCCTCTTCCACAGGTTCTACCTTTGGAGGATGCGCCACGGCCAACTATGGTCTTTTTCTTATTGGCACCTTCAGGTGCATGAATCTGTCCCATATTATATTTCCTCCACCTTTACTAGATGCTCAACGACGCGAACCATACCCATGGTTGCTGGATTTGCTTCTTTTACAACACTACTATTAATCTTTCCAAGACCAAGAGCCTTAACTGTGGCTCTCTGCTTTGGGAGACATCCAGCAAGACCTTTGACTAATTCAATACGAATCTGCTTTGCCATATATTACCCCCAAACTTCCTTGAGGCTCTTGCCTCTGTCTGCAGCAAGCTTTTTGGCTGAGAACAAATTCGAAAGTCCATCAAATGTGGCCTTAACTGTATTAATAGTATTCTTTGAACCAAGGGACTTACTAAGAAGGTCCTTAATTCCACAAGCATCACATACAGCACGGACAGCACCGCCAGCAATAATTCCAGTACCAGCAGAAGCTGGTTTAAGAAGAACACTTGCGCTCTTGAATTCGCCAAGAACTTCATGTGGGATTGTAGAATTTTTAAGATTTACTACAATCAAGCTCTTCTTTGCATTCTCAGTGGCCTTGCGAATAGCATCAGATACGTCATTGGCTTTTCCCATTCCGTAACCAACTCTGCCTTTCTGGTCTCCAACGACCACAAGAGCTGAGAAGGATCTGCGGCGTCCGCCCTTAACGGTCTTTGATACTGCATTGAGTTTGATCAGCTTCTCAAGGAATTCCTTGGGCTGGTTTTCTCTCTCTCTCTTATCTCTATTTCTTTCCATACTAACCACCTTAGAACTTCACACCGGCTTTTCTGGCGCCATCAGCGATAGCCTTGACAATTCCATGGTAAAGATAACCGTTTCTGTCAAAAACAACAGTCTCAATACCCTTGTCAAGACATCTCTTTCCAAGGATTTCTCCAAATTTTCCAGCATCCTCAACAGTATTTCTAAGTCCTGCAAGTTCTTTCTCAACAGTTCCAGCACTAACCAAAGTTGTGCCTGTTGTATCGTCAATAACTTGAGCATACATATGAAGGTTGCTTCTAAATACAGACATTCTTGGTCTCAAAGCTGTTCCGGAAATGGATTTTCTGATATGAAGTTTCCTTCTTGCGTGTTTTCTTTTCTTATCAATAATTCTATTCATATCTTCAACCCGCCTTATTTCTTACCAGACTTGCCGCTCTTAGAACGTACATGTTCAGTATCGTACTTAACACCCTTGCCTTTGTATGGCTCAGGCTTTCTAAGACTACGAATTTCAGCTGCAGTCTGTCCTACAAGCTGCTTATCAATTCCAGAAATATTGATTTTGTTTGGAGTCTCAAGAGCAATCTTGACGCCCTCGGGAATGACATACTCAATATCATTGGAATATCCAAGAGAGAGAACAAGGTTCTTCTGCTGAAGTTCTGCCTTGTATCCAACACCTACGATAACCAAATTCTTCTGGTATCCTTCTGAAACACCAACAACCATGTTGTGAATCAACTGTCTTGTGAGACCATGAGCAGCTTTTGTATTCTTCTCTTCGTTCTCTCTTGTAACGACAATTTGATTTTCGCCAATTTCTACATGAATTGCTGGCATAATTGTCTGAGACAGCTTTCCCTTTGGACCTTCAACGGTAATAACTCCGTCTTTGATGGAAGCCTTGACCGTCTTAGGCACATCAATTGGTAATCTACCTATACGAGACATAGTTAACCACCTTTTACCAAATTGAGCAGATCAGTTCACCACCGACCAACTGCTCAGATGCCTTCTTGCCGGTAATAACACCGCAGGAAGTCGAAACGATAACAATGCCGTAGCCGTTATAAACACGTGGCATCTCCCTATATCCAGAATACACACGGCGACCAGGAGTTGAAATTCTCTTGATACCATGGATGACAGGGCTCTGCTCTTCATCATACTTCAGGAATACACGGAGGTATGTAGCACCGTCCTTGGTGACTTTCTTAAAATTCTTAATATAGCCTTCATTCTTCATGATTTTAATAATCTGAAGCTTAAGCTTTGAATTAGAAACGTCTACTTTCTCATGCTTAGCCTGGCTAGCATTTCTGACTTTTGTCAGCATATCAGCAACAGGATCACTTACTGCCATTTCTGCACTCCTACCAACTGGATTTGGTTACGCCAGGAATCTGGCCTTCGCTGGCAAGTTTTCTGAAGCAATGTCTGCACATGTCAAACTTGCGCATATATCCACGGGGTCTTCCGCAGATCCTGCAACGGTGAACAGTTCTAGTACTGAACTTTGGCTCTCTCTGCGCCTTTATAATCATTGACTTTTTTGCCATATTCTAAACCCCTTATTTGCTGAAAGGCATGCCAAGCTTCTTAAGCAAGGCAAAACCCTCTTCATCGGTCTTGGCTGTAGTTACGATTGCAACATTCAAGCCACTAACACGAACGATTTTGTCATAATCAATCTCTGGGAAGATGATTTGCTCAGTAATACCAAGGGCGTAGTTTCCATGACCATCGAATGCATTTGGCTTAACTCCCTTGAAGTCCTTAACACGAGGAAGAGCAATGCAAATGAGTCTCTCAAGGAAGAACCACATATTGTCTCCTCTAAGAGTTACCATTGCACCAATCTCCATTCCTTCACGAAGTTTGAAGTTAGCAATCGACTTTCTTGCCTTTGTCTTTACAACATGCTGACCAGTAATTTGCTCCAACTCTTTTACTGTTGCTTCCAAGTACTTTTTGTCTTGAATTGCATCACCTACACCGGCGCTAACAACAATTTTCTCAAGAGCAGGAATCTGCATCTTTGAGGTGTACTGAAAATCCTTGTAAAGCTCAGGAGCCACTTCCTCAAGATATTTTCTCTTTAAGTTTGGTATGAACTTTTCTTCCATCAGACTACCTCTCCGGTCTTCTTAGCATAGCGGACTTTCTTTCCGCTGGCATCAATCTTGTAACCAACCTTGCTAGTCTCTCCACTCTTATTAATAACAAGTGCAACATTAGAGACGTGGATAGGAGCTTCAATCTTAACGATTCCTCCCTGATCCTGTTGATTCCTCTTCTTCATGGCTTTTGAAACCATGTTGGCGCCCTGAACATAGACTCTCTCTTTTTCAGGGTCAACCTTAATGATTTTGCCGGTGACACCTTTGTCTTTTCCAGCAAGAATCTTGACTGTGTCGTTTTTCTTCAGTCTCATAACGGCTCTCCTACAACACTTCCGGCGCAAGAGAAACAATCTTCATGTACCCATCTCTCAATTCACGAGCAACAGGCCCAAAGATACGCTTTCCGCGTGGGTTATTGTTGGCATCGATGACAACACAAGCATTGTCATCGAACCTGATGTATGTACCGTCAGGTCTGCGGTATTCCTTCTTTGTTCTGACAATGACAGCCTTCAAAACGTCACCTTTTTTGATAGCACCGTTTGGAAGAGCGTCTTTAACAGCAACAACGACTATGTCCCCGACACCAGCCACATATCTATGACTGCCGCCGAGAACCTTAATGACTTGGACAAGTCTGGCTCCGCTGTTGTCAGCTACGTTCATGTATGATTGCATCTGTACCATGACTTATCTCCTTATTTGGCTCTCTCAACAATTTGAGTGAGTCTCCAGCACTTATCTTTGCTGAGGTGGCGACATTCAACGACTTTTACAGTGTCCCCAACGTGGGCTTCGTTTCTTTCGTCATGTGCTTTCAGCTTTTTAGAGCTGGTAACGTACTTTTTATACAGCGGGTGTAGTCTTCTGTTGTGGACAGTGACAACTATGGTCTTGTCCATCTTGTCGCTGGTAACCACGCCTACAAAACTCTTTTTATTGGTTTCCATAGTTCACCCTCTCACTTTGCCTTACGAATTCCCAAGGCATACTCATGGATAATTGTATTAAGTCTAGCAATCTGTCTTCTGACATTACGTACCTGAAGAGGATTATCTACATGACCAATAACCTTTTCCATTCTCATGTTCAAATAACTCTTGCGAAGCTCATCGCGTTTTGCAACAAGTTCGTTGTAGGACAGTTTATCAAATGAGTTCTTCATGCTTCTTCAACCTTCCTTTTTGCGACGAATTTCGTCTTAATTGGGAGTTTGGATGCAGCAAGAAGAAGAGCTTCTCTAGCAAGTGTCTCTTCAACTTCACCCATCTCAAACATGACAGCACCTTGCTTGACGACTGCAACCCAACCCTCTGGGGCACCTTTTCCGTTACCTTGTCTGGTTCCAATTGGCTTTGATGTGTACGGCATATCAGGATAAATTCTAATCCAAACTTTACCACCACGCTTAATGTGACGTGTCATAGCTACACGGGCAGCCTCAATTTGACGGTTGGTAATCCATCTTGGCTCAAGAGCAACAAGACCATAATCACCAAATGCAATGGTATTACCACGATGTGCAACACCGTCTCTTGTCCCTCTCTGCTTTTTTCTAAACTTTACTCTTTTAGGACTAAGCATTTCTGATTACTCCTTACTTTGTCTCTACAGCATCATCAAGAACAGTCTCAGGAGCTTTCTTTACGAGAAGTCCTGCATCATCTTTCTTGACTCTGTCGTAGATTTCACCATTGAAAATCCAAACCTTGACGCCAATAGCACCAAAAGATGTATTTGCAACAGCAAAACCATAATCAATGTCACTTCTAAGTGTATGAAGAGGAATTCTTCCCTCTTTCATCCATTCAGAACGTGCAATTTCAGCTCCACCGAGACGGCCGGAAACTCTAATCTTAATACCTTGAACGCCAGCTGCCATAGCTTTTGAAATAGCTGTCTTCATAGCTCTCTTGTATGCTGTACGTCCAACAATTTGTTTCGCGACACTCTGTGCAATAAGCTGAGCATCTTTCTCGCCATGTTCAATACTCTTAATCTTTACTTGAACCTTTTTGGTTGAACACTTTTGAAGTTGCTCACAAATTTTCTCGATGTTGGCACCCTTTGTGCCAATAATGACACCTGGGCGGTTTGTACTAATAAGAACAGTTACACGCTGAGGCTTTCTGCTGATCTCAATGTCAGAGATCTCGGCACCCTGAACTTCAGGACACTTGAGCAGAGCCTTGCGGAGCTGAAGATCCTCGTGCAGAGTCTCTGCATATTCTCTTGGATCTACATACCACTTTGACTTCCAGGTCTTGTTGACTCCCAGACGGAATCCTATTGGATTAACTTTCTGACCCATTTACTCACTCCTCAACGATTTCGCTGACTTCAACGGTTATGTGAGACATTCTCTTCAAAAGAATGTCACGCTTTCCGTGGGATCTTGCCCATACTCTCTTAAGCATTGGACCGCCATCGACACAAATCTTTGAAACTTCAAGCTGGCTTTCGTCAAGCTTGTTGTTCTTATACATAGCATTTGCACCGGCGCTCTCAAGAACCTTAAGAATAAGACGAGCACCTTTTTGAGGCATTGCATTAAGGATTCCATATGCCTCCTCATAGCTCTTGCCCCTTACCAGATCCGCTACAGGGCGGACTTTAGAAGGAGAGACCATGAGATACTTAGCACAAGCTCTATAAGTTGTTGCCATAATTTACCTCCTCAAGCCTTCTTGTCCGAACCGGAGTGTCCACGGAACATTCTAGTTGGCGCAAACTCACCAAGTTTATGACCAACAAGGTTTTCCGTTACGAAAACTGGTATCCAAGTTTTTCCGTTATAAACAGAAATTGTAAAACCTACCATATCAGGAATAATTGTCGAACTTCTTGAGAAAGTCTTAATCATATCCTTATGGCCTGCGTTGTTTGAAGCTTCGACTCTTTTGAGGAGCTTAGGTTCCACAAAAGGTCCTTTTTTAATTGATCTAGCCACGTTCCAACTCCTACTTGCGCTTCTTCACGATGAATTTGCCCGAAGGTTTCTTCTTTGAACGAGTCTTGGCACCCTTGGTTGGTTTACCCCAAGGAGTTACCGGATGACGTCCAGCTGCGGTCTTTCCTTCACCACCACCATGTGGGTGATCAACTGGGTTCATGACAACACCACGAACCTTTGGTCTCTTTCCAAGGTGTCTACTTGCACCGGCCTTACCCAAAGACACGTTCATGTGATCTTCATTACCCAAGAAACCGATTGTGGCATAGCACTCACCAAAAACCATTCTCATCTCGCCAGAAGGCAGGCGAAGAGTAACATAGTCGCCTTCCTTAGCAATAATAGTGGCTCCAAGACCAGCACTGCGGACAAGCTGTCCACCACGGCCTAATGTGAGTTCAACATTGTGTACTGTGAGACCAAGGGGAATGTTTTTAAGAGGAAGTGAACATCCTGCCTTAAGAGGAGCTGTAGGTCCACTTAAAACAGTAGAACCAACTGTAAGTCCCTTTGGAGCAAGAATGTAACGCTTTTCTCCGTCTGCATAGAACACTAATGCAATATTTGCACTGCGGTTAGGATCATATTCAATTGTTTTGACTGTGCCAGGGATTCCATACTTGTCACGTTTGAAATCGATGATTCTATAAGCACGTTTGTGTCCACCGCCTCTTCTACGAACGCTTATACGTCCAAAAGAGTCACGTCCAGCTGTTCTGTTAAGGCTTGTTGTAAGAGACTTCTCTGGTTTTTGAGCCGTAACATCACTTCTGATAAGGACAGTCCTCTGACGGAGGCCAGGTGTATTTGGTTTATAACTCTTCAATGCCATACTCCGTCTCCTTATACGCTCTCAATTGCATCAATCGCTTCGCCTTTTGACAAAGTGACAATCGCCTTCTTCCAGCTAGAAGTGTAGCCCTTAATATAACCACCCTTTCCTCTGGAGAACTTTGGCTTTCCAGCCATATTCATAACATTGCAAGCTGTAGGATTAACCTTAAAGATTTCCTTAACTGCATTCATGACTTCGAACTTATTAGCTCTAGGATCAACCTTGAATGTATATTTCTTGCATTCCAATTCACGAACAATGTTTGATTTTTCACTCAGAATTGGTTCAATGATTACTTGATCTGCTCTCATCTCATCACCTCTTAGTCGCCATAGAACTCATTAAGGTTCTTTGCTGCAGTCTCAAGCATGATGACTTTTCTTCCATAAAGGAGTTCTTTTGCAGAAAGCTTGTCATAAGCTAAAACATGCAGGTATGGGATGTTCCTTGCGGCACGGCGGAGCATTGAATCATCATCTTTCATGATGAGAACTGTTCTCTTCCCGTCCTCAACGAAATTTTTGAGAATTCCAGCAAGTGTCTTTGTCTTCCCATCTTCACTTGTAAAATCCTCAACCAAAACCAAGCGCTCTTCCTGAACAGAAAGAGAAAGAAGTGATTTCATTGCCAGGCGCTTCACTTTCTTTGGAAGTGTATAGCTGTAATCCTTTGGTCTTGGTCCAAAAATTGTTCCGCCACCAACCATAATTGGGGACTTCTTGTCACCTCTTCTGGCATTACCAGTTCCCTTCTGCTTGAAAGGCTTAGTATTGCTGTAGTTAACTTCTGCACGTGTTTTTGTGCATGCGGTACCAACACGGCGGTTGGCAAGCTCGTTGTTTACAGCGTGATAAATTGAGCCATTACTAACTTCAATACCAAAAACATCAGCATTGAGTTCAATGGACCTGATTTCTTTGCCGTTTGTAGAAAAAACTTTTGCTTCCATAATCACGCCCCTACTTCTTTACCGCTTTTTTAACAACGACAACGCTCTGTGCAGGACCAGGGATTGCTCCCTTGACCATGAGAACCTGAAGATTCTCATCTACACGAACAACTCTGAGATTTTGAACAGTTACTCTTTCAAATCCCATATGTCCAGCCATCTTCTTACCTTTGAAGGTTCTTGATGGGTCTGATGACATTGCCGTACCTCCAAGATCTCTATGGAACTTGGAACCGTGGGTTGCACGTCCGCCACCAAAACCATGACGTTTCATACCACCCTGATAGCCTTTACCTTTGGAAGTTCCTGTAACATCTACAAATCTGATGTCTTTGAACAGGTCAACCCCAAGAACATCTCCAACTTGAACTTCCTTGTCATAATCACGGAACTCCATGAGAGTCTTTAATGGATTACCATTGAACTGTCCGGCATATGGCTTTGTTGCGCGGTTGGCTTTCATTTCGCCAGAACCAAGAACTGCAGCATTGTAACCGTTCTTATCCTCAGTTCTTTCCGCAACAACTACGTTGCCTTCAACTTTAATGACAGTGACCGGTGTAAGTTTTCCGTTCTCATCAAACACCTGTGTCATGCCAACTTTCTTTCCGATAAGCCCTAACATCTCTTACCTCATTACTGCTTTATCTCTACATCAACACCAGCAGGGAGCTCAAGTTTCATAAGAGCTTCCATAACCTTGTCTGTAGGATCCAAGATATCAATCAACCTCTTGTGGGTTCTCATTTCAAACTGTTCGCGAGATTTTTTATTTACGAACGGTGACTTCAAAACAGTGATCTTATTAATGCGGGTTGGGAGAGGTACTGGACCAGAGACCTTTGCTCCAGCCTTAACAACTGTTTGTACAATAGACATTGCGCTCTGCTCTACAAGCTCAACATCAAAACCTCTCAGTCTAACGCGAATTCTATCGTTAGCCATTTTTCCTCCAAAAAAATCAGGTCTTGCCCAGAGGCTTAACCCTAGGCAAGACATTCGAAATTAAATTACTCGAGAATCTCAGTTACCTGACCAGATGCAACAGTTCTTCCACCTTCACGAATAGCGAAGCGAAGACCCTTGTCCATTGCAACTGGGTGAATAAGTTCAACAATAAGGCTGGTATGATCACCAGGCATGACCATGTGGACACCCTCTGGAAGGCTTACTGTACCAGTGACGTCAGTTGTTCTGAAATAGAACTGAGGTCTGTAACCAGCAACGAATGCACTGTGACGACCACCCTCTTCCTTAGAAAGAACATAAACTGTTCCAATAAACTTTGTATGAGGAGTAATCGATTTTGGTTTTGCAAGAACCTGTCCTCTGACAACTTCTTTCTTATCAACACCTCTGAGAAGAGCACCAATGTTATCACCAGCTTGTCCTTCATCAAGAAGTTTATTGAACATCTCAACACCAGTAACGACTGTGTCGCGTGTTTCACGAATACCAACAATTTGAACAGGATCGTTAACATGAATAACACCACGTTCAATTCTACCAGTAACAACAGTTCCACGGCCAGAAATAGAGAAGATGTCTTCAATTGGCATAAGGAATGGAAGGTCTGTAGCTCTTGCAGGAAGTGGAATATAAGAATCCATTGCCTGGAGAAGCTCTTCAATGCACTTTGTTGCTTCTGGGTTATCTGGCTCTGTCATAGCCTTGTATGCAGATCCTTTGATAACTGGGCAGTTAGCACCATCAAAACCATAGCTTGTAAGAAGATCTCTCATTTCTTCTTCAACGAGGTCACCAAGCTCTGGGTCATCAATCTGGTCCATCTTGTTAATGAAAACAATGATTGCAGGTACACCAACCTGTCTTGCAAGAAGAATGTGTTCTCTTGTCTGAGCCTTAGCACCATCATCAGCAGCAACAACAATAATTGCACCGTCCATCTGAGCAGCACCAGTAATCATATTCTTGATGTAGTCTGCGTGTCCCGGACAGTCAACGTGAGCATAGTGTCTGTTGTCAGACTGATACTCAACGTGTCTTGTGTTGATGGTTATTCCTCTAGCTTTCTCTTCTGGGGCGTTGTCAATTTCGTCATAATTCATGACTTTGTCGCCGTACTTTCTTGCGCAATACTGTGTGATTGCAGCTGTGAGAGTTGTTTTACCGTGGTCAACGTGACCAATAGTACCAACGTTCACGTGTGGCTTGGTTCTCTCAAACTTCTCTTTAGCCATCATGTCCTCCTTGTGACCTTTTGTCACAAATCCAATAAAAAAATAAGAATGTGCTCTAAAGGCACAAAGCCTTTACCAACTTACCATCGAGACAAACCTATACTATTTCATGAGTTATTAAAAAGAAGGAATCCAGAGGTCGAAAGCCCAACGTCTTGGGAACCGACATAGCACAAGTTGCAAAAACCGTGTTTCTGGAACCACCTTATCACCCCTAAAATGATTGGTTTGGCTCTAGAATCTCGTCTATAAGGTACTTTTAGGGCATACCCATGACAAGACACCTTGGCTAATATATTCCAAAAAGTGTTTTTATGTCAAGCACCGTATAAAAATTAAATAATTTATTTCACATTAAGAAATTATCAAAAAGTCAAATAATTAGTCATAAACGAGTCAAAACAATCATGAATAACTCTTTGACCTTTCTCATTTGGATGAATACCGTCTATGCACATAAGGTCTTCGCTTCTTTCACTGTCAAATGCATCTCTCAAATCAACTAGTGGGATATCTCTTCCTGCTGCGATTCCCTTGATAGCATCGGAATATACTTGCTGGAAATGAGCTATTCTTTCAATGTCACCAAGCCAGCTCAAGACCTTTTCTTTTGCAAGATTCAATGTTTTACAAAACCAATTGAAATATTTTTCGCTCTGCACTGGCACAAGCGTAGTAATAACAGGTTTAGTTCCTCTTGCCACAGCAGCATCCAACATTGTCTCATATGTGCCAATGAAAGTACTTATATCAGTATTAGGGTCATGCACTTCTAATGGACGGTCGTTAATCTCTTTCCACTTGAAATCACAATCGTTGCCCCCAAAGTCCATAAAAGCAACCTCTGGAACATCACGAGAAAATTTTTTCTTAGCAAAATCCCAAGCCTTAGTCACAGTACAACCAAACTTACTATGGTTTTCCAATGTAAGGCCGGCTCTTTCTGCAATCATGCTAAAACCAATATCATCACACACTATATATTTATTAGAACTTTCTTCCAGTCTGATACCCTTGAGAATAGAATCACCTAAAATGCAAAGCTTTCCGTTGCTCATATTCTTCCTCCTCAATTTATGTGCTTAATGCTTAGCACCAAAAACGGGATCTGAAAATAGCAATTTTTATTCATTTTGCCTTTTAGCCAACTATAACCCCTAATAGTTAACGCTAACTATGAGAGTTATAACTCATTTGCATATATAAAGATACAAACAGAGTAATGGAAAATAGGCAATTGAAGGAAATTTAGAAGTTTTTGCGAAACCCTATTTAGATGAAACCCTCTTTAGATAAAAACCCCTTTAGATAAAACCTATTTGAAGAAGAGAAAACCCTCTCTAGATAAAAAAAGACCCAGAGCTGAATCTGGGTCTTGCAAGAAACAATTTCAAAAATGAAATTAGAATCTGATGTGACTGAAAGCCTTGTTGGCTTCTGCCATTCTGTGCATATCTTCCTTCTTCTTGAAGGCTGAACCAGTATTGGCATAAGCATCAAGCATTTCTGCTGCAAGTTTTTCGCTCATAGATTTTCCAGAGCGTCCGCGAGCTGCAGCAATAATCCAACGCATAGCAAGAGCTTCACGTCTTGGCTCACGAATCTCGGTAGGAACTTGGTAAGTTGCTCCACCAACTCTCTTTGATTTTACTTCAACAACAGGCTTGACGTTATCAAGAGCCTTGTTAAAAACATCAAGAGGTGCATCACCAGTCTTCTCGCCCATAATCTTCATTGCATCATAAAGAATGCGTGTGCTGACAGATTTCTTTCCATCAAGCATCATGCGATTAATGAACTTTTCGACGACAACGCTATTGTATACTGAATCCGGAAGGACTTCTCTAACAGGTGCATTAGTTCTTCTTGACATAAAGATACCTCCTCATCAAGCCTTTGGCTTCTTTGTACCGTACTTGGAGCGGCTTCTCTTTCTGTCTGTGACACCCTGAGTATCTTTAGTACCACGAATGATGTGATAACGTACACCAGGAAGGTCCTTTACTCTTCCACCACGAATCAGGACAACAGAGTGCTCCTGAAGGTTGTGACCAATACCAGGAATGTAAGCTGTTACTTCAATGCCATTGGAGAGACGAACACGAGCAACCTTTCTCAAAGCTGAGTTAGGTTTTTTAGGTGTTACAGTCATAACCTTTGTGCAAACACCACGTTTTTGTGGGCAGCCGTCCAATGCAGGAGACTTGGTCTTGTGTGTAACCTTTGAACGACCTTTTCTGATCAGTTGGTTAATTGTAGGCATTATGCTACTCCTCACCGTATACGACGCTTCCAGAAAGAAATCTTAAACAAGATTTCACTGGAACAACTGCCGTGTACGCAAATAAGCCATCCATACGGATGACAACAAGCTACATCAAGGATGATTTTTCTACACCCTCTAAGATTTGAAAACAAATCCTAAAGGAACTTCCAAAAATTCTAAAACCTTTGAAAGCTCCTTCTATAGCCAATTTTATCTCAAACCGGGTTCAGCTCGTTAAGAAGATAACTTAGAAGTAAAATTTACTCCTCATCTCCAGCAAAATCATCGCTAGAGTAATCATCATCTTCTTCACCACCGGTCGACATACCAGCAAGCTCTTCAATATCATCAAAGTCTTCCTGAGCTCTTGCACTCATTACAGACTCAACTCTATCACTAAGAGCCAATGCGTCTTCGTCTTTAAGTTTGACATCTCTGTAGCACTTCATACCAGTACCAGCTGGGATGAGGTGTCCAATGATGACATTCTCTTTAAGACCACGCAACTCATCTCTACTACCAGCAATTGCAGCATTTGTCAAGACTTTAGTAGTCTCTTGGAATGATGCAGCACTAATAAATGAGTCAATAGACAAGGAAGCGTTAGTAATACCCAGCATGCAAGGTCTTGCAATTGCCGGCTGACCGCCTTCTGCCATAACTCTAGAGTTCTCCTCATGGAACTTGAATTTATCTACTTTTTGACCAAGGATAAACTTAGTATCTCCAACTTTGAGAATTTCAACTTTTCTGAGCATTTGTCTTACAACAATACCAAGGTGCTTATCGTTGATGTCAACGCCCTGAAGTCTGTAAACTTCTTGAACTTCATTAAGTAGGAATTGCTGAAGGCTGTTTTCTCCAGAAATTGCCAAAATGTCATGTGGGTCAATATTTCCATCACACAAGCGCTCTGCTGCTTCTACATGGTCGCCTTCTCTAACGAGAATATGTTTTCCAAGAAGAATGAGATGTTTGTATTCTTTACCAAATTCATCAGTAACAATAACAACTCTCTTCCCTTTGACAACAGGACCAAATTTGACAACACCACTTGCTTGAGCAAGAATTGCAACGTTTCTTGGTTTTCTAGCTTCAAAGAGCTCTCCAACTCTTGGAAGACCACCAGTAATATCCTTAGTTTTGACGCTAGCCATGAGAAGTCTTGCAACAACTTGCCCTTTCTTGACCATCTCTCCATCTCCAACCTGAATGTATGAAGAACCTGGAAGAAGATAGGAAGCCAAGACATTGTTATTGGAATCAACAATCTCAAGTTTTGGTTCAACATTCTCAAGAGAATGGTCAGTAACTCTATATCCAATGATACCAGTTTCTTCGTTAACTTCTTTAAGAAGAGTAGTTCCCAAAGTAAGATCAACGTACCTAACCATACCATCGTATTCAGAAATAATTGGCTCTGAGAATGGGTCAAATGTCATAATAGCATCGCCAGTGCTGACATAAGAATTTTCTTGAACTTTTATTTCTGAACCAGCTCTTGCATCAATTCTTTCTTCTGGACCAAGAATGAGAACTTTATCAGAAGTTTTCTTTACCAAACCACCTTTTATGCCACAGAAACATTCTTCTTTGCCGTTTGTACAAACAAGAGAGTTTCCTTTGACTTTTGAGCCATCTTCAACACCGTCTGCAAACTTTGTCTTTTTGGAATATTCAAACTCCTCAAGAACATGTCTATAGTAAATATAGCCTTTTCTTGTAAGAAGATTTGCACCATCTTCCCTTACAACAGTGTTGCCTGTAAGTTTTGTTACATACACAGGATGTTTGAAAGTTATGCTATTTTCCTCTGCACTTGTAGAAGCTGTACCACCAACGTGGAATGTTCTCATTGTAAGCTGAGTTCCAGGCTGTCCAATAGACTGCGCAGCAATAATACCAACAGCTTCACCAACGCTTACAGGTCTGTTTGTAGCAAGGTTTCTACCATAACACTTCTGACATACGCCATGCTTTGCTTCACACGTAAGAACAGTTCTTACAAGAACGCCCTCAACGCCAGCTTCTTCAATAAGTTTTGCTTCCTCGTCAGTTATCTCGTGGTCAATTGGAACAATAACTTCTCCAGTGTTTGGATTTAGAACATTCTCAAGAGTATAATGTCCCGTAATTCTATCTGCCAATGGAACTATAATATCATCACCATCTTTAATAGCAGTTCTTACAATACCATTGATTGTTCCACAATCTTCCATGTTAATAACAACATCTTGAGAAATATCAACAAGTCTTCTTGTGAGGTAACCAGCTTCAGCTGTCTTAAGAGCTGTATCTGAAAGGCCTTTTCTTGCACCGTTTGTTGAAATAAAGAATTCAATAATTGAAAGCCCCTCTTTGAAGTTGGACTTAATTGGGAATTCAATAATATCTCCATTTGGTTTTGACATAAGACCACGCATACCACCAAGCTGACGAATCTGTGTCTTTGAACCTCTAGCACCAGAGTCAGCCATGAGGAACAGAGGGTTAAATCCGTTCTGGCTCTCTTTGAGTTTTGCCATAAGTTCGTCTGCAAGCTGCTCATTTGTCTGAGACCAAATATCAATGAGTCTGTTGTAACGTTCTTCCTGAGTAATTTGACCATGGTGATATTGCTCAAGGACCTCGGCCTGTTTTTCATTTGCTTCTTCAACGAGAGCTGCCTTGGACTCTGGCACTATCATATCAGAAAGCCCAATTGTTGCACCAAAGACGGTTGCATACTTAAATCCAACATCTTTAATTGCGTCAACAAGCTTTACAACAACAGAATTAGGACTTGTCTTTAATGCCTGAGTAATTAACTTCTTTAACTCTTTATCGCCAAAGCACTTATTAAAATATTCCTTAAAGCCGATACCATTGACTTCTGGCAAAGCATCAAAGAACAAAAGCCTTCCAGGAGTTGTATAATCATCTTCGTTCTTTGGATAAGTAAATCTTGTGCCATCTGGAAGTGTATAACCAATCTTAGCATTGTAAGAAAGGCTCCCTGCTTCAATTGCCATTTGAATTTCATCCAAGTTATCAAAATAATGACCTTCACCTTTGTCATTGTTCTTTGCTCTTGTTAAATAGTTAATTCCAAGAACCATATCTTGAGAAGGATATACAATTGGTTTTCCGTTTGCTGGGTCAAGGAGGTTTGTAGCACTAAGCATCAAAGTCCAACACTCAAGCTGAGCAGCCTGTGTGAGAGGAACGTGTACTGGCATTTGGTCTCCATCAAAGTCTGCGTTAAAAGCATGACATACAAGAGGATGGAGTTTAATTGCTTTTCCATCAACCAATACTGGCTCAAATGCCTGAATACCAAGTCTATGCAAAGTTGGAGCTCTGTTAAGCATAACAGGATGCTCTTTTACAACTTCATCAAGAACAGACCAAACATCATTTGTCTCTTGCTCAACAAGAGTTTTTGCTTTCTTCACGTTAGAAGCAAGACCACTTTGAACAAGCTTTTTCATTAAGAAAGGCTTATAAAGCTCAAGAGCCATTTTTGAAGGAAGTCCACACTGGTGAATTCTAAGCTCTGGGCCAACAACAATTACAGAACGTCCGCTATAGTCTACACGCTTACCAAGTAAGTTTTGTCTGAAACGTCCTTGCTTTCCCTTAAGCATATCTGAAAGAGACTTAAGAGGTCTGCTATTTGCACCTTTTACAGCTCCACGTTTTCTCTTGGAATTGTCAAACAAAGCATCAACAGCTTCTTGAAGCATTCTCTTTTCATTTCTAACAATAATGTCAGGAGCATGAAGACTTATAAGTCTTTGAAGTCTGTTATTTCTGTTAATAACACGTCTATAGAGGTCGTTAAGATCACTTGTAGCAAATCTTCCACCATCGAGCTGAACCATTGGTCTCAAATCTGGTGGAATAACAGGAATGACAGTAAGAATCATCCATTCCGGCTTGTTGTCGCTATCACGGAAGTTCTCAACAACTTCAATCCTCTTTAGAAGTCTCTTATCTGCAGTCTTAGAACCTTTTTCTCTCATTTGAGCTCTAAGCTCTTCACTTAAAGTCTTAAGATCAAGATCAGAGAGAAGAATTCTTATTGCTTCAGCACCCATGCTTGCTGTAAAAGAGTCTCCATATTGTTCACGAGCATTGTAGTATTCTTCTTCTGTGAGAAGCTGTTTGTACTTAAGCTCTGTATCACCAGGATTGAGAACAATGTACTTCTCATAGTAAAGAACACTCTGCAAAGCTGTTTTGGAAATATCCAAAAGAAGACTCATACGAGAAGGAACACTTCTGTAGTACCAAATATGAGAAACTGGAGATGCTAGTGTTATGTGGCCCATTCTCTCACGGCGAACTTTAACGTTAGTAACTTCAACGCCACAGCGGTCACAAACAACACCTTTATAACGGATTGACTTAAACTTTCCGCAGTAGCATTCCCATTCTTTTGTTGTTCCAAAAATCTTTTCGCAGAAAAGTCCTTCTCTCTCTGGTCTGAGAGTTCTGTAGTTTATTGTTTCTGGTTTCTTAACTTCTCCGTAAGACCAAGCTTTGATTTGCTCTGGAGAAGCCAGTTTAATCATTACACTGTCGAAATCTTGAATATCTTTCATCTTTGCAGCTCCCTGAATCAAAGACTCTTCTTGTTGATTATTTCTTCGTCACGTTCAGTTAGAGCAACCTGTTTGCCCTTTGAATCGTAAACACTCATATCCAACGCAAGACCACGAATTTCCTGAACCAAGACATTGAAAGCCTCTGGCATTCCAGCACTTGAAGAAGGCTCGCCCTTAACAATGCTTTCATAAATCTTTACACGTCCGTTCATATCGTCACTCTTAATAGTAAGGAATTCTTGAAGTGTGTTGGCAGCGCCATAAGCCTCAAGTGCCCAAACTTCCATTTCTCCAAGTCTCTGACCACCAAACTGGGCTTTTCCGCCCAATGGCTGTTGAGTAACCAGTGAATAAGGTCCTGTACTTCTTGCATGCATCTTGTCATCAACAAGGTGGTGCAATTTAAGATAGTAGATATATCCGCAGAAAACAGGATTTACAAAAGGAATACCTGTTCTTCCATCATAGAGTGTAGTCTTGGAGTTGATTGGAAGCCCTGCTTCCTTCATCTTCTCTTCAATCTGCTCCATTGAAGCACTTTGGAATACTGGTGAAGAATACCATTCATCAAGCTTAATTGCTGCCCATCCAAGCTGAGTTTCCATAAGCTGACCAATGTTCATTCGTGAAGGAACACCAAGTGGGTTGAGACAAACATCAAGAGGAGTTCCATCTTCCATAAATGGCATATCTTCTTCTGGAAGAATTCTTGAAACAACACCCTTGTTTCCATGACGTCCAGCCATTTTATCACCTTGTCTAAGTTTTCTCTTAGTTGCAATAATGACTTTAATTGTCTCTTCAACTCCAGGAGGGAGCTCATCACTTTCACTTTTCTTTAAGCGCTGAATATCAATGACAATACCTTCTGTTCCGTGTGGTACTTTAAGAGATGTATCACGAACTTCTTTAGCCTTTTCACCAAAGATAGAGTTGAGAAGTTTGAACTCAGGAGTCATGTCACTTTCACTCTTTGGCGTAACTTTACCAACAAGAATATGTCCCGGATGAACCATTGTTCCAATCTTTACGATACCTTCTTCATCAAGCATCTCAAGCATTTTTTCATTGGTATTAGGAATATCACGAGTAAGTTTTTCCGGCCCAAGCTTTGTCTCTCTAATATCAGTTGTAAATTCTTTGATATGTATGGATGTATAAATATCATCTTTGACAACTCTTTCAGATATAAGAACAGCATCCTCGTAGTTATAACCATTCCAAGGCACAAAACCAACAAGAATGTTTCTACCAAGAGCTAAATCTCCTCTATCTGTTGCCGGTCCATCTGCTATAACATCACCAGCTTTTACAACCTGACCATTACATACAATTGGAGTTTGTGTAAAACAAGTATCCTGGTTAGTTCTCTGGAATTTTTGAACGTCATACTTGTCAATTTCACCCTCAATCTCACATTCAGCAGGATTTACTTCAATTTCTATTCTTGTGGATGAAACATAAACAACTTTTCCACCACGTTTTGCTTTAATAAGAACGCCTGTGTCATAAGCTGCCTTTGTTTCCATACCAGTACCAACTCTAGGAGCCTCTGGGAAAAGAAGAGGAACTGCTTGACGTTGCATGTTAGACCCCATGAGAGCTCTGTTAGCATCGTCGTGTTCAAGGAACGGAATAAGAGAAGCTGCAACAGAAACAACCTGTCTTGGCGATACGTCCATGTACTTTATTTCTTCAGGACGACGTGTTGAATAATCACCCTTGTTACGTACAGGAACCATTTTCTCTACAAAAGAACCGTCCTTATTGAGTGTAGCGTTTGCATTAGCAATGAAGTATCTCTCTTCATCGTAAGCATCCAAGAACTTAACTTCTTTAGTAGCTTTTCCATCAACAACTTTTCTATATGGAGTCTCAAGGAAGCCATACTTATTAATTCTTGTGTAATTAGCCAAAGATACAATAAGACCAATGTTTGGACCTTCAGGAGTTTCAATTGGGCACATTCTTCCATAGTGAGTGTAATGAACGTCTCTAACTTCAAATCCTGCACGGTCTCTGTTAAGTCCACCACTTCCCAAAGCTGTAAGTCTTCTCTTATGAGTAAGCTCTGCAAGAGGGTTAATTTGATCCATAAACTGGGAGAACTGAGAAGAACCAAAGAATTCTTTAATTGCGGCAACAATAGGCTTGTTGGAAATTAAATCCTGTGGTTTTGCAGCCTCTGGGTTTGTATTCATACGGTCTTTTGCAATTCTTTCCATTCTTGAGAAAGCAGCCTTTAACTGTTGCTGTAAAAGCTCTCCAACGCTTCTTACACGTCTGTTTCCAAGATGGTCAATATCATCAAGGCTTTCTTCATGAATGAATACCTTAATGAGGAACTTCATCGTATTGACAATATCTTCTGGAGTTAAAACAGTAAGACTCTCATCAAATGTAGAATCTTCGTCTCCCGCATAGAACTTCTTGTGAAGTTTATAACGACCTACAGCTCCAAGGTCATAACGACGTGAAGAGAAGAACATTTCTGGAAGCTCTTTCTCTCCTCTTTCTGTGGTAATCATTTCACCTGGCATGAGAACACTGTAAATGTGGCCCAAAACTTCTTCTTTTGTAGGCTCGTCACTCACGCCACTATTTGTATATTTGGATTCCTCAATTGCAAAGCAGTTGAGAATGATATCGCTATGAAGCGAATCTTTTGCTTGCATGTCCACAACATCTATGCTTTGGACTCCCAAGCTAATAAGAGTATCTATATCGTTGGCATTCAATGCTGTTCCAGCTTGGAAAACTTTGACTTCTTTTCCGTCTACTGTTGCATAAATATCTTTTGCAGGATATTGACCGTCAAATTCTTCCTTTGTCTGGTCATTCAATTCCATTGTTTTGGAAGCATAGAATGCTGCAATAATTTTTTCTCTTGTATTATATCCAATGGCTCTAAGGAACAGAGTCCCAAGGATTCTCTTTTTTCTGTCAATTTTGGCAGCAATAATACGTTTCTTCTCATCAATCTCAAACTCGAGCCATGAGCCACGGTAAGGGATTATCCTAGAAGAGTACACACCTTTCTCGTTGGTAAAAATTACACCAGGGGATCTGTGAATTTGGCTAACAACAACTCTTTCAGCTCCATTGATGATGAAAGTTCCTCTGTCTGTCATAAGAGGAATATCGCCCAAGAAAATCTCTTTTTCTCTAAGTTCATCATTTGCAGCAAGAGCCAAACTAATCACAGCACGGAGTGGTACACTGTAAGTGCGTCCTTTTTTCTTGCACTCTATTTCCGAGAACTTGATGTTGTCGAAATCAAGCGAATAAGACTCATATCTAAGGCTCATTTCGCCATTTGGACCGTCAATTGGGAAAGTGGATCTAAAAACGTCTTCAAGACCGCACTTCTCATCAACAGGCTCTCCTTTCTTGAGCTTGTTGCTCTGGAGGAAACTCTCGTATGAATCTTTTTGGATTCCAATTAAATCCGGAAGCTCACACACTTCATCGTATTCTGCTCCGATATAGGTTCTGTTTATGGGCTTGCCTTTGGCAACCATCGTGTACCCCCAAATCAGTAATAAAATGCCATAAAATAATGGCTATAAACAGGTTTTTGCAAAAACCTCTGAACAAAAACAATAAAAACAATAAAAGACAGAAACCCTCCCACTGCCAAAAATAGCATGGGAGGTTCTGTTATAAAATTGATTACTGTACCTCAACAACACAACCAGCAGCTTCAAGTTTCTCCTTGACAGCAGCTGCATCAGCCTTTGAAATACCTTCTTTAACTTTTCCGCCACCTTCAACAAGCTCTTTTGCTTCTTTAAGGCCAAGCTCTGCGCTGACTTCTCTAACAGCCTTAATTGCAGCAATTTTCTTTGATGCATCAAAAGACTTAAGAATAACGTCAAACTCTGTTTTCTCTTCAACTTCTTCAGCAGGAGCTGCAGGACCAGCAGCAACAGCAACAGCTGCAGCAGCGGCTTTAACACCAAACTTCTCTTCCATTGCCTTAATGAGGTCTGAAACCTCCATTACGGTCATGTTTGCAATAGACTCTAAAATCTCATCTCTTGTAGCCATATTATCTTCTCCTCTATAAAATTTTTATTTTCAACGGTCATAGCATGGTACTATGAAGACTAAAACCGCCGTTATTCTGTTTTTGCCTCTTGTGCAGGGGCTGCGCCTTCCAACTTCTCCTGGTAGGCAAGGAGTGTAGCAGCAACCTTTTGGACTGGAGCCATCATTGTAGCCATAAGGTGGCTAATGAGGTCGAGTCTGCCTGGGAGCTTAGAGAATGCATCAACTTCTGCTGCATCAAAAGCTCTACCATCAAGGAATCCACCACGAACTTTAAGTTTGTTTTCTGTACCCTTTTGAGCGTCAACAACAATCTTTGCAATAGCACTTTGCTCATCACCTCTTGCGAGGACAACAGCTGTAGGTCCTACTAACTTGTCATCAACACCCTCGTGTCCAAGTTCTCTCATTGCAATCTTTGCATAGCGATTCTTAACAACACGACAAACGGCATCCTTGGCTCTAAGCTGTTTTCTCAAATCAGAAATTTGAGCAACAGAGAGACCACGATAATCCGCGAAGATGAATCCGGAATACTGAACAAACTCTTCTTTAAGCTGCTTTACAGCGGCTTCTTTAGTCTCGTTTACTTTTACCTGATAATCCATACTTCACCTCGCCTATTACAGAACTTCCTTAGCGTCAATAGAGACACCAGGCCCCATGGTTGAAGCAAGAGCTGTGCTAACGATGAAATCACCCTTTGCATCAACTGGCTTTCTTCTAAAGATTTCTTTAATTGCAACATCTGCATTCTCTGCAATCTTGTCTGCATCCATAGAAACCTTACCAATTGCCATATGAACAACACCAGTCTTGTCAGAACGGAACTCTGTTCTTCCCTTGCGGAGTTCTGCAAGAGCGCCCTTGATATCCATTGTAACAGTCTGTGTCTTTGGGTTTGGCATGAGACCTCTTCTACCAAGGATAGGACCAAGACGACCAACATCTTTCATCATGTCAGGGGTTGCAACAGCAACATCGAAATCCATCCAACCACCACGGATTTTCTCAATAAGCTCTGCATCACCTACGTATGTAGCACCAGCATCCAATGCTTCTTGAGCTTTGTCACCCTTTGCAAATACAAGAATCTTTTTCTCTGCAGAGAACTGGTTTGGAAGAACAACAGTATCTCTAACACTCTGACTCTTCTTAAGCAAAAGCTTAATGTGGAGTTCTACAGTCTCGTCAAACTTTGCATAAGAAAGTTCTTTTACAAGAGCTGTGGCTTCAGCAAGGCTGTAAACCTTTGTTCTGTCATATTTCTTGACAGCATCTTGATACTTTTTGCCGTGCTTCATTTTTCCACCTCCACGCCCATGCTTCTTGCTGTTCCTGCAATAATATGCTTAGCAGCCTCAAGGTCATTAGCATTGAGGTCAGGCATTTTGGTCTTTGCAATCTCTTCAAGCTGAGCCTGAGAGAGAGTTCCAACCTTTTGCTTGTTTGGAACACCACTTGCTTTCTGAAGACCAAGAGCTTTCTTAATAAGAACAGCTGCTGGAGGAGTCTTGAGAATGAAAGAGAATGTTCTGTCTGCGTAAACTGTAATTACGACTGGAACTGTCAAGCCTGGTTCAAACTGTCTTGTCTTTTCGTTGAACTGCTGGACAAACTGTGGTGCACTTACCCCATGAGGTCCAAGAGCCGGTCCAATTGGAGGTGCCGGAGTGGCCTTTTGGGCGGGACACTGCAACTTGATTATTGCAGTAACCTTTTTCTTTGCCATATTCTTCTCCTTACGTGCAAGGCCTTGCCTGAGTTGGCAGATACTTCAGACCTTCACGCTGGTATTAACGCCTGTCGTACGACAAGGCTCCCACCTTTCCGGATTTTTCAAGTCTTTAAAGTGTTCACTTACAGGAAACCAAAACGAATAAACTCTCGTAAGATAACCTTGCATAAAACCTTCTAGAACTCTCAATCTCCGAAGAGGAGTAATTCAATGCAATTGAACGTATGTTTTTTGTTTACTGTATCTGCAACGTCCGGTACAAATGCAGTCTTAATTGAACTCAATCAAAGTTTTTCAACTTGGTTGAATTCAATTTCCACAGGTGTTGGTCTTCCAAAAATTTCTACTGAAACTTTTATGCGACTTTTTTCAAGGTTAATTTCCTCAATAACACCTGTAAATCCAGAGAACGGACCGTCAATAACTTTGACTGTTTCTCCTTCGTTAAAACTCTGCTTGGGTCTAAATGCTTTCTCTGCTTTAATTTCACCTGTCTTTTGAAGGATGTTATTCATCTCATCCTTTGTCAAAGGCATTGGTTTGGAGGATCTAGTAGCTGCAAGGAAACCAGTGACACCTTGTATGCGCTTTATTTGAGAGCAATAGTTTTTCCAAGAATCGCCCTCCGGCATATCGAGTTCAACGAGAATATAACCTGGCAGAACTTTATGTTTAACCTCTTTTTTGACCCCGTCTTTGTTTTCAACAAGTGTCTCAAAAGGAACCTTTACATCAAGACAAACTGAAGCAAAATCACTATCAGTCTCCATCATTCTGCGGATGAGTTTCTCAATTTTTTGCTCGTACCCTGAATAGGTGTGTA
The DNA here is from genome assembly GCA_963609725.1 of bacterium. Lineage (GTDB taxonomy): Bacteria > Spirochaetota > Spirochaetia > Sphaerochaetales > Sphaerochaetaceae > UBA9732. Next base: position 45,654 of record CAVDLI010000001.1, read on the forward strand.
CAATATACCAACCTCTTGCCATCTAAACCTTCCTTGAAATCCTTAGAAAAGCAAGGACACTGCCTTGAGAAGTAAGAAATCTGTAAGACCAAGAAGAACAGCAAATACAACAGTAGTAATAAGAATAAGTTTCGTTGAAGAAACAATTGTTGCTCTATTTGGCCATGCGACCTTTTTCATCTCTAAACGACATTCTTTAAAGTATCTGAATAATTTTTTCATTCTATACTCCTAAATAATCCCAAACAGAGGTTTTACAGGCCAGGAGGGATTCGAACCCCCAACACCCGGTTTTGGAGACCAGTGCTCTAACCGTTCGAGCTACTGGCCTATATTCCTCTATTTCAAAATCCCAAACTTACTTTACCTTTGTTTCACGGTGCAATGTATGCTTGCGATCGAACGGACAATACTTCATAAGCTCAAGCTTGTTTGGATTGTTACGGCGATTTTTCTCTGTTGTATAATTCTTTCTCTTGCACTCTGAGCACTGAAGAGCAATCTTTTCAACAGGACTTTTCTTTTTGTCTGCCATATCTATAACTCCTTAAGGCTAATACCTTTATCTTTATAAACACATGTGTTTGTCATATACCGTTGAGCCCTCGAGCGGATTTGAACCGCTGACCCCAACCTTACCATGGTTGTGCTCTGCCGACTGAGCTACAAGGGCATACTTATAGCGCAAAAACATGCAAGGTGTAAGGTAACAAAAACGCAAGTACTTTGTCAATAACTCTAAAGGTTGCAAAAAATAGCATTAAAAAGATTTTTGCAAATTGCCACAAGATGACCCCTTTCATTGAAACACATCTTTTTTTTTGATACAATAGCACCGGTTTTGGTTAATTCTTTTTACCTTAAAAGAATAACCTAGACCATTTTTTACTAAAAAGAAACTTGTATCGTTCAAGGATATTGGAAAAATGACACAAAAAGCACAAAAAACGTTGCAACATACAACACAAAACACAGCACAAGATAAAGCATCACAAAAAATTCAAAACACTAGGATTTCACATACTAAAGAAGCAATAGAAAAAGATTTTGCAGAACATCTTAAATACACTCAAGATGCAGATGTCTTTCACACTACAAAAGAGGGCCGTTATGAAGCATTGGCACTCACAATAAGAGATAGAATAATTCATCAATGGGATATTTCAAGAAAAGAGCAAGACAAAGCTAAAGCAAAAAGAGTCTACTATCTTTCATTAGAATTCCTCATGGGCAGAGCCATGACCAACAATATCATAAATATGGGGCTTGAAAATGAAGTAACAAAAGCTCTGAAAGATTTGGGATATACATATGAGGAACTTTCTGATGTAGAGCCTGATGCCGGCCTTGGAAATGGTGGACTTGGACGACTTGCAGCCTGTTTTTTGGATTCATTAGCAACATTAGAAATCCCTTCTTTTGGGTACGGAATACGTTATAACTATGGAATTTTCAGGCAGCAAATACGCAACGGTTACCAATTGGAGCAACCTGACAACTGGCTTAGATATGACAATCCGTGGGAAATACCAAGAACAGATCTTAGTTATACAGTAAACTTTGGAGGACGAGTTGAAGTTATAAGAGAAAACGGCAAAGACTTTTTCAAATGGGTAGACACTGACAAAGTACTTGGCATGGCTTATGACATGCCAATTATCGGCTTTGGAGGAAAAACGGTTAATACTCTTAGATTGTGGAGTGCAAAAGCGGTTGAAGATTTCAGCTTTGAACAATTCAATGAGGGCGATTACACCGAGGCTGTACGAAGCAAAATTCAAGCAGAAAATATTAGCCAAGTCCTTTATCCAAACGACACGCAATACATGGGCAAAGTGCTTAGACTTAAACAGCAATATTTCTTTGTTGCATGCTCTCTTGCAGATATTGTAAGACGTTTCAAGCGCGAGAATGCTTCTTGGAGCAAATTTCCAGATTTTGCAGCAATACAACTTAACGATACGCATCCATCAATTGCAATTGCAGAACTCATGCGAATTCTCATTGACCAAGAAAACCTTGAATGGGATAAGGCATGGGAGATAACAAAACTTAGTATGGGATACACAAATCACACACTCATGCCTGAAGCTTTGGAAAAATGGCCTGTTCCAATGATGGAAAGTCTTTTGCCAAGACATATGCAAATCATCTATGAAATCAACCGCCGTTTCCTTCAATATGCAGGAACTTTCTTCCCCATGAATACAGATCTTCAACGCAAAGCTATTGAAAAAGTCAGCCTAATAGAAGAATCCAATCCAAAGAATGTACGCATGGCAAATTTGGCAATTGTTGGGTCTCATGCTGTTAACGGAGTAGCCCAACTTCACACTCAATTGCTAAAAAATAGCATGTTCCCTGAGTTTAACGTCATCTTTCCAGACAAATTCCAGAACAAGACAAATGGCATAACACCTCGCAGATGGCTGCTTTCTTCCAACCCAAAACTTGCAAAACTCATAACAAATGCCATTGGACCAGAGTGGATAACAAATGCTTCTAAACTAAAGGACCTTCTTCCTTATGCCGATGATTCTGCATTTGCAGAAGAATTTGCAAAAATCAAATCTCAGAACAAAAAAGATGCTGCTATATTTCTTAAGAAAGATTGCAACATAACAATAAATCCAAACACTATCTTTGATGTGCAAGTAAAGAGAATTCATGAATATAAAAGACAACTCTTAAATGCTTTTAACATTGTACTTCTCTATCAAAGGCTAAAGAACGACAAGACATTTGCTCAAAACTTTGAGCCAACAACTTTCCTCTTTGGAGGAAAAAGTGCTCCAGGATATGTGAATGCAAAACTTTCCATCAAGTTTATAAACAACCTCTCTTTAATGGTTAATATGGATAAGTCTACAAATGACTTGCTACAAGTTCATTTTATGCCAAACTACAGAGTTACAATGGCAGAGAATATAATCCCTGCTACAAACCTAAGTGAACAAATCTCAACAGCAGGCCTTGAGGCAAGTGGAACCGGAAACATGAAGTTCATGTTAAATGGGGCTCTCACAATTGGAACATTAGACGGAGCAAATGTTGAAATTGCACAAGAAGTTGGCCCTGATAATATCTTCATTTTTGGACATACAGAAGACCAGCTTGCCAAAATGAAAGAAAGTTACAACCCTTATGACTTTATTCTTGCTAATGAAGAAATAAAAAGTGCTGTACAATTGATTAGATCCAATTATTTCAACACTACAGAGCCCAATATTTTTGATCCTCTTTTCAATGACATTTTTGAAAAAAGAGACCGATACTTCATATTTGCAGACCTTGAAATGTATTCAAAAAGGCACCAAGAAGCTCTTGATTTATACAAGAACAACTTCACGGACTTCAATAAGAAAGCAATAATCAATGTTGCTTCAAGTGGAAAGTTCTCATCAGATAGAACAATCCGTGAATATGCAGAACAAATTTGGAATACTGGAAGTTGTCCTGTACCTCTTAATACTGACATAGACACTTCTATTGAAGATGCAAGAAAGCATTAACGGAGTTTTTGTAAGATGACAATCGTAATGCTTGCAGCTGGAATTTCCTCTAGAATGGGAGAGCGCAATAAAATGATTCTCCCTTACAAAGGTATTCCAATGGTGGCCCATTGCTGCAATGAAGCCTTGCTTTTCCTTAACTCATTAAAAAATAAGACATCAAGGCCCTCTCTTATAATTGTCACAGGATATATGAAAGAAAAAGTAGAAGAAGCATTACAAACTTATGTAAATGCTTATGTGAATGAGTTGAACCTCTCTCAAAATGTAACAATCAAGATTGTACACAATGAAAATTTTGAAAAAGGCCAATATTCATCTACTGTTTGTGCTGTATCTCAAGTGCAAGAAGGTGAAGATTTTTTTATCTCTCTTGCAGATATGCCTTTTGTCACAGCATTGAACTACAAAACGCTTGTGCCTTTACTAGAAAACTATGACGCTGTAAGACCTTTTGTACAATCCCAAGAAGGGGCCTCTATAGAAGAAAACGATAAAGAGAAAAAACCAGGCCACCCTGTACTTTTGAGCTATAAATTAAAAAAGGCGATTGTTGAAAACCCTAACATTGGGTCTGTCAACCGCCTTCTTAAAGATTACAATGTCCGTGAAGTGTTATTTAATGACACTTCTTGGACTTTTGACGTAGACACTCCAGATGTCTACGCTAGCATCTAACAATTTGAAGCTCTCCATTTGGAGCTGTAAGCTCAATTGTATCTCCGTCAGAGAATTTACCATGAAGCATATCCACAGCAAGAGGGTTCTCAACCAAAGTTTGAATAGCTCTTTTAATTGGACGAGCGCCATAGTCAGGATCAAACCCAGCATTAGATACAAGTTCAACAACAGAGTCATCCCATTTGAGATGTAAATTCCTGTTCTCAAGACGCTGTGCAAGTTTTTTAAGCTGCAAAGTAACAATACCTTTGATTTGCTCTTTTCCAAGTTGATTAAACACAATTATTTCATCAATTCTGTTGATAAACTCAGGCTTAAACGACTGACGAATTACCTCAAGAACTGCTGCTTTACCTTCTTCTGGACTATGAGCTTCCATAAGCTGTTTGCTCCCAAGGTTGCTTGTCATGATAATAATTGTATTTGTGAAATCAACAAGCCTTCCTTGCCCGTCTGTCAAACGTCCGTCATCCAAAATCTGGAGAAGAATATTAAAGACATCTGGGTGAGCTTTCTCAATTTCATCAAAGAGAACTACTGAATAAGGTCTTCTTCTTACTACCTCAGTCAATTGTCCTCCTTCGTCATATCCAACATATCCTGGAGGAGCTCCAATAAGTCTAGATACACTGAATTTTTCCATGTACTCAGACATATCAATTCTTGTTAAAGCTTTCTCATCATCAAACAAGAAAGAAGCCAAAACTTTTGCAAGCTCTGTCTTTCCTACTCCTGTAGGACCTGCAAACAAGAAGGAACCCAATGGCCTATGCTCATCTCCAATACCTGTTTTATTACGTCTTATAGCATTAGAAACAGCACTTATTGCGTTATCTTGTCCAATAACTTTTTCAGAGAGGATTTTCTCAAGATTGAGATATTTTTGCATCTCAGAGCCCTGCATTTTTGCAACAGGAACGCCCGTCCATGAAGATACAATCCTTGCAATATCATCTTCATCAACTTCTTCTTTGAGAAGCTTATGATCCCCTTGGATTTCTTTCAAATGCTCTTCCATCTTGGCAATTTCGCTTTGAAGAGAAGGAATTTTACCATGTTTTATCTCAGCTGCTTTTGAAAGATCTCCAGACCTTTCTGCAATAGCTTCTTCATTCTTAAGGCTCTCTACTTGAGACTTCTTACTACGAATGTCCTCAATTGCACTTCTTTCATTTTCCCATCTTAAGTGCATAGCATCTCTTTCAGTTTGAAGGTCTGCAAGTTCTGCATTAATTTTTTCAAGTCTTGATTTTGAGGACTCATCATCTTCTTTAGAAAGCGCTTGTTGCTCAATCTTAAGTTGCAAGATCTTTCTTTCAATCTTATCTAGTTCTGTAGGCTGACTTTCTATTTCCATTTTAAGTTGACTTGCAGCCTCATCTATTAAGTCAATAGCTTTATCCGGCAAGTACCTGTTTGTAATGTATCTATTTGAAAGCACAGCTGCAGATACAAGAGCATCATCTTTAATTTTAACACCATGATGAATTTCATACCTGTCCTTAAGTCCCCGCAAAATAGCAATAGTATCTTCAACTGAAGGCTCAGACGCATACACAGGTTGAAATCTTCTTTCCAAAGCTTTATCTTTTTCAATATATTTCCTGTACTCATCAAGAGTTGTAGCTCCTATTGCATGAAGTTCTCCTCTTGCCAAGGCAGGTTTGATAAGGTTAGAAGCATCAGTTGAACCCTCTGCAGCTCCAGCACCAACAATAGTATGTAATTCATCAATAAAGAGAATTATCTTGCCTTCACTACGAGTAATTTCATTGACAACAGCTTTAAGACGCTCTTCAAATTCTCCTCTAAACTTAGCACCAGCAACTAGCGCTCCTACATCAAGAGCAAGAAGCCTCTTATCTTTTAGAGAATCAGGAACATCCCCACTGACAATTCTTTGCGCAAGCCCCTCAACAATAGCAGTCTTACCAACTCCCGGCTCTCCAATTAGAACAGGGTTATTCTTTGTTTTTCTAGACAACACTTGCATGACACGCCGAATTTCTTCATCTCTTCCAATAACAGGATCCATCTTGCCTTGGCGTGCCAAAGAAGTCATATCTTTGCAATATTTTTCCAAAGACTGATATTTGCTTTCAGCATCTTCGTCAGTTACTCTTTGGTTTCCTCTTATGCTTTGAAGAGCTTCCATAAGAGCGTCACGAGTTATGCCATAACGTTTAAGAAGAGCCCCTACAGAGCCGTCATCATCAAGCATTGCTAAAATTACATGTTCTGTACTCACATACTCATCTTTGAACTTTTCAGCTTCATTTTGAGCATTATTCAAAACTTGCAAGAGCCTGCCAGAAACTGTCTGGTTTACAGCTGTTCCATAAGCTTTTGGAAGACGGTCAACCAAATTATGAGCATCTGAAAGTAAGTTTTGAAAGTTCACTCCAACTTTAGCAAATAGAGGTTCTGCAATCCCGTCCTTTTGCTGTAGCATAGAAAGGAACATATGCTCATTGCCAATCTCTGAGTTATTGTATCTATTTGCAAGATTTTCAGCCCCTTGCAAGGCTTCTTTCATTTTTATAGTAAATTTATCAAAATTCATATTTCACCTCTCTATTGAGATACCACCACTAAGGATCTGTCCCTAAATTACGAAAAACAAAACAAAACGGCAAACGATAAATTGGAAACTTGCAAAATAGCAAACTTTGACTGTTTATTCTTTTTACAGTATAGTAATGCTAATGCCAAAATACATAGATCACGAACAAAGAAAAAAAGAAATACTCTATGCAGCTCTTGATGTTTTTGCTCGTGTTGGATACAAGGATGCAAACCTTGGACTTATTGCAAATTCTTGTGGCCTTTCTCGTACCACTGTTTACCAATATTTCAAAGATAAATCTGAAATTTTCCATTTTGCTGTAAAAAGCACAACAGACTTAATGTTTGAGAAATACTCAAGTCCAAAATGGAGTCTTATAGAAGATCCTGTTGATAGACTGAGTCTTCTAATGAGCGATATCTTAGATACTGCTGACTCTCATCAACGAGAAATCATAAATCTCATTACAATTCTTAAAGATATTGATGGGAACTTACATGAAGTAATAAAGAGAAGGACAGTAAAGCTCAATCTCCTTCTTTCTCGCATAATTCGTGAATGTCTAAAGAAAAACACTTCAAATTTGTCAAAAGACAAAAAGCCTCAAAAGGAAGCACAAAAACTTATTGTTTTAATAGAAAGTTACTGTTTTCAAACTGCATACCTTCCACAAAATAAAGAAACAGTCCGTGAACTTGTCACGGACCTTGTTGAAAGTTATAGAAACTAAAACCTCTTGCCTTAACTTTTTATCTCTTATCTGTCAAATGAGAAACAAGAACAGCTTTAATCGTGTGCATTCTGTTTTCTGCTTCATCAAAAACAACAGAGTTAGGGCTACGAAATACTTGATCTGTGACTTCCATCTCTCCTGTTTCAAGACCATATTTTTCACCATATTTCTTAGCTACGTCACGGGATACAACTGTTTCAAGATTATGGAAAGATGGTAAGCAATGCTCAAATAGTGTAGTATTTTTGCCAGTTGCTTTCATCAAATCCATAGTGACTTGATAATCACGTAAAAGCGCTATGCGCTCTTCCATTTTATCTTCTTCTCCCATTGACACCCAGACATCGGTATAAATGATGTCAGCGTTCTCAACAGCTTCATATGCGTCTGTTGTAATCACAAGCTCGCTTTGGCTTTCTTTGGCGTAAGACTCGACTTGATCCATAAAAGAGCTTGTTGGGAAAAGTTCCTTTGGTGTGCCAATTGCAAAATCCATTCCAACTTTGGAAGCTCCAATCATAAGTGCCATAGCAACATTGTTTCTGCCATCCCCAATATAAGCCATTTTCATCTTGTCTAAAGGCTTGTTCAAGTGCTCGCGTGCAGTGAGAAAGTCTGCCAAAACTTGGGTTGGATGGTCGTCGTCAGTAAGTCCGTTGAAAACTGGGACTTGGGAAAAATCTCTCAAATCCTCACACACTTTCATCTCAAATCCACGATATTCAATACCGTCATACATGCGACCAAGAACTCTTGCAGTATCCTCTATTGACTCTTTTTTGCCCATTTGAGAATTAGTCAAAAATGTAACATGTGCACCTTCATCATAAGCTGCAACTTCAAAAGAACAGCGAGTTCTTGTAGATGTCTTATCAAAAATAAGAACTATGTTTTTGCCTTCAAGAAGATGCCCTACTTCTCCACGCTTTTTCTTGGCTTTAAGCTCTGCTGCAAGGTCTATCATGTAAAGAATTTCTTCTTTAGAGTAATCTTTAAGTGTTAAAAAACTTCTTCCTTTTAAGCTAATTTCACTCATAGACTTATCCTCCTATGTAACTGTCATTGTGGAGGTTTTTGAAAACCTCTGTATTCAATTATTATCTTTAATTGTTGTTACTTCTTATTTTATCATTCATTTTCAGTCATCTTCAGTTGAATTTTCATCAATTTCGTTTGGGATTTCACTCGAAATCTCGTTTGGGATTTCGTTTTCAAGTTCTGGGCAGTCCACAGCTTCCACACTTTTGAGCTTTTTCCCCATAACCCGGTGGCGTGTACAAGCATTATCTACATCATGGCTTGCACTTTCAAGCTTCTTTTTTATTACCAAAAGAGCGTCTCCAAACTTGTTGTACTGAGTCTTAACTTCTCCCAAAACATGCCATACTTCTGCACTTTTTTTCTCAATTGCAAGTGTTCTAAATCCCATTTGCAGACTATTAAGCAAACTAGCAAGTGTTGTAGGTCCAGCAAGCATTACATGGAACTCTCTTTGTAAGCGTTCTTGTAATCCTGCATTAGAAAGGACTTCTGCATATAAGCCCTCAATTGGCAAGAATAAAACAGCAAAGTCTGTAGTATGAGGAACATCTATGTATTTATCTCTAATATCTTTGGCCTCTTCTAAAATACGTTTTTCAAGAGCTTTTCTAAGGGCCTTTATACTCTCAGTATCCCCTGCTTGTGTAGCATCACAAAGCCTTTCATAATCTTCTCTTGGAAATTTTGAATCTATTGGAAGATAAACTGTGTTTTCTCTTCCAACTTCTTTTCCCGTTTCTTTGCTAGCACCTGGAAGTTTTACAGCAAACTCAACAGGGTCTCTACTTCCTATCTTTGTTATAACATTCTTATCATACTGGCTAGGAAGAAGAATATCTTGTAAGATGCGCTCAGCTTGAAGTTCTCCCCAAATTCCTCGTGTTTTTACATTTGTGAGTACTTTTTCAAGATTGCCAACATCTTTTGCTAACGCTTGCATTTCTCCAAGTTGAGAATAAACACTTTCTAGCTGTTTTCTTACTTGGTCAAAAGATGTTGAAATTCTACTCTCAAGTGTTTTTTGAAGCTTTTGATCCACTGTTTCACGCATTTTTTCTAAGCGCTCGTCGTTATCTCTTCTTATATCATCAAGTTTTGTTTCAACAGTTTTTACAAGTTTCTCATTGTCATTTCTAAATAATTCTAGCCGAGTATCGACCAAAGTATTCAAATCTAGACTTCTTTTACTCATTTCGTCTAAACGAGTTGCAAGGCTTGCACTTACACCTGTAAGAGAGTTTTCTGTTCGCCTAGAATTTTCATTTAGAATATTAAACTCTTCTTGATTTCTTTTTTGTTTAAGAAAAAGAAGAACCAAAAGAATAATACAAACACACAATGCAATTAAAATAGCAATTTCCATTCAAACTCCAAATCCAACACTTTAGTCAAAATCTAATCTCCACAAAGCTCATTTCGCAAATACCTCTAAATTCACTCTGAAACGATATTTCTAATCCAAACGCCCCTTTTGACTAGAATATACCCTAAAATCCCTTTTAGTAAGTCTCCAATCTGTACGCTTATGAAAATCCAAAGAACGCTAGCATTGGTAAATCGGCTTAAAATAAATGCGGTAGGCAAGCTCACAGCCCATACAAAAGCGCCATCAAAAAGGAAAGTAATGAAAGTGCGCCCTCCGCTTCTAAGTGTAAAATATGTTGCGTTTTTGAATGCTCCAAGAGGAAGACATGCAGCCTGGGCAAGAATAAGAATGGTAGCAATGTGCTTTGCAATATCATTTGTGTTGTAAATTTGGGGGAAAATTCCAGAAATCAATGCCATAAAAACGCCCAAAATTGCACTTATGAATATAGAGAACACAATAATTTTGCGGTCTGCGTCTTTAGCTTCTTCCATTTTGCCAGCGCCTAAAAGCCTGCCGATAATTATCCCAACAGACGAGCCAAATGCCAAAAAAACGACCTTAAACACATTGTTAAGCGTTTCTGCAATATTAACACCGGCTACAGCATTAAGTCCTCTTGTTGAGTAACACTGTACAAGAAGCGCCATTCCAGAAGACCACAGCGCTTCATTAAGTAGCAAAGGAAATCCTTTTTTTGTAATATTTTTGCTAAGCTGTTTTGGGACTTTCAAAGTTGAGTATAACCCGCTAGCAAAAGGCTGCTTGTCTTTGTGAATATGAGTCCAAATTATGACAATTGCAGCCTCCACAAATCTAGAAATAACAGTTGCAATTGCAGCTCCACGCACGCCCAAATAAGGGAAACCAAACTTTCCATAAATCAGCAAATAATTGAAAACGAGATTGACTAAAACGGCTACAACACCAGCTTTCATTGGCAAAACAGTCTCACCGCACTCTCGTAGCGTACTGGAATAAACTTGCACCAACATAAAAGGAAACAGCCCAAAGAAAATCACATCTATGTACTCTAAGCCGCTTTGGAGAGCAAACGCCAAATCTCCTCCATCCTCGCTATTATGCAAATAAATTCCAATAAGCTTATCGCCAAAGACCGATAACACAATAATAGCCAAGCCGGTTAAGACTGCTGCAAGTATGAGCTTAAACCTAAACGAATTTCTGATTCCTTCGTTGTCATTTTTACCATAAAACTGAGCTGTGAAAATGCCTGCCCCTGAGAGTCCACCAAAAATGCAAAGGTTATAAATAAAAATCAATTGGTTGGCAATAGCAACGCCCGACATTTGCTCAGTACTAAGTCTACCAACCATTATATTGTCCAGCATACTTACAAAATTCGTGAACCCATTTTGAATCATGATGGGAACAGCAATGCCAAGAAGCATTTTGTAAAATGCCCTGTCGCCAATATATTTGCTCATTTTATTAGTCATATCCTTGTTAGTCATCTCTTTATTAGTCATCTCTTTATTAGTCATCTATTTATTAGCTTATTAGCCATTTCTTTAGCCATTTTCTATTGGCCATCTTTTTATTAGCCTTTTTTATTAGCTGTATACTCCCTACTAGTTTTGCTCTTCCTATTATCCAAAAGCAACAAATAAAGGCAAGTAGAAAGGCAAGGTGAAAAGAGTTCTAAATGTGTGTTGGC
>CAVDLI010000002.1:0-47568 GCA_963609725.1 bacterium
AAAAGGTCTAAAAATAGACCAAAATGCCAATTTTCCAATCAAAATGGTCTATTTTTTTGTACAAAAAGGCTTTCAGCAAGATTTAAGACAAGATTTAAGACAAGATTTAAGGCAAGATTTAAGACAAAAATTTTAGACAAGACTTTAGAATGCTTGAGACAAGAAAACCCCTTAACAAGGAAAACCCTTAATAAGAATACCCATGCAAGAAAGCTCTTACAAAAATTCCTTAACAAGAAGCCCCTGCAAAAACTTTTCAAGAAAACGTTACATCTTCTCTAAGAAAGGGATCCCAACAAGATCAAAAGCGTTCTTCATAACTTGTAAAACCATCTCGCACAAAGAAACACGTGCTTTAACAAGAGCCGGGGAACTTGCTTTTAGAATTTGATTATCGTGATACCAATGTGAAAACTTCTTAGAAATATCGTACAAAAAAGCACAAATAATGCTTGGGTCATATAAAGAACATGATTTAGCAACAATCTCTTGAAATGACGCTAGCATTTTAAGCATTTCGCGTTCATCTTCCAAAGATAAAAGAGAAGGCTCAAAAGCAACATCCTCATAAGAGGCTTTATCATATTTTCTTAACATAGAAGAAATTCTTGCACCCATATATTGCAAATAAGGACCAGTATTTCCATTAAAAGAAAGCGACTCTTTTGGATTGAAAACAAAATCTTTGCTTGGGTTAAATTGCAAAATATAGTAGTTTAATGCACCAAGAGCAATCTTGTGAGCCGTGTCATCCACATCTTCAAGCTCTTCTTCACGGCCTTTTTCAAGAATTTGCTCTTTTGCCATTGAAGTCAAAGACAAAATGAGGTCGTCTGCATCAACAACAGTACCTTCGCGACTTTTCATCTTTCCCTCTGGAAGAAAAACCATACCATATGACAGATGGTGCAAGTCTTTTGCCCACGGATATCCCAACTTATCTAAAACATGGAATAGAACCTTGAAATGGTAATTTTGCTCACTTGCGACAACATAAATGAGACTGTCAAAAGGCCAATCTTCATGCCTGCTAATAGCCGTACCAATGTCCTGAGTAATGTAAATTGACGTGCCATCCCGTCTGAGAAGAATTTTTTTATCTAGACCGATATCCGCGTTGTCAATATATATAGAACCATCTTCAGCCTTTTGAAAAATGCCTCTCTCTAAGCCTTCAAGAACCTTGTCTTTCCCAAGTTTGTAAGTGTCACTTTCATAATAATATTTATCAAAACTAATGCCAGTGTTCTTATATGTTTGAGCAACACCTTCCAAAGTCCAAGTGTTCATGAGCTTCCATAAACGTAAAACTTCAGGATCTCCCATCTCCCATTTTCTTAACATTTCTTGAGCTTCAAGGTCTGGTTTATTGGTTTTTTTGGCAGCAGCCTTGGCTTCTTCTTCAGGCATTCCTTTTTCAAGATTTGCTTTAATATCTTTTTCTAATTCGCTAGTTTCCCATTGAGCAAAACGCACATAGTAGTTACCAACAAGGTGGTCACCCTTTATTCCAGATGACTCTGGAGTTTCTCCGTTTGAAAATTTTTGATATGCAAGCATAGATTTGCAAATATGAACACCTCTGTTATTGATAAGATTGACTTTCATAACAGACGCACCACATGCTTTGAGAATTTGACTCATGCTTTGACCAATACAGTCATTTCTTACATGTCCCAAATGGAGAGGTTTATTTGTATTAGGACAGCTAAATTCAATCATGACTTTTTTTGAATTAAGAGCATTAGAGTGGCCGTAAGAAGGACCTTCTTTCTTAATTTTGTCATACATTTGAGCAACAACACTGTCCATATTAACTTTAACATTCAAATATGGGCCAAGAGCAAAAGCTTGACCGGCTGGTTTTTCTTCTACATTTTCAATAAAAGCACAGAGTTCTTGAGATATAATATTGGGAGCTTTTCCAAAAGCTTTTGCATAAGAGAACAGCGGAAATGCTAAATCTCCCATCTCTGGTTTTGGAGGAACCTGCATAACAAGAGGCTGCAAAACACCCTCATGACCTGCATCTTCATATATCTTTTGCAAACTATTTTGAACAAAATTTTTCCATTCTTCTTTGTTTACCATAACGCACCTTACTTTGGCTTTAGTCTTATGACCTCTGTGACATCATTGAACATCATAGAAACCTTTACTAAAAAACTAAAAGCCAATCAAATTTTACATTTTTCTTACGCTAACTTCTCCTGTTGAGAGAGTCTCTTCTTTGCCGTCTTCGTACAAAACATGCAAATGGCAGTTATCATCTATAGAAACGGCTGTACCTTCACCAACAACTAAGCCAGCTTGAATTACTTTTACTTTGTTTCCCAAAATTGTACTAGAGTTTTTATACTCATTTAACCATTTTTCTTCACGTTCTTTTCCACAAATAAGCCCAAAGACATTTCCAAGTAATGAAAATACAAAATCTCTCATTGGAGGAGCTTCTTTTTCGTTCTCAAACAAAGATGTTGCAATATCTTTAATATCGGAATTAAAACATGAGATTGGAGTAGTGTAATTTACACCAATTCCAATGACAACTCCATACTTTATTTCGTTTTGATGGCTTATTTTGTGTGTACTTGCACAATTTTTTGAGCAGTCCTCGTTCTCCAGACTATTTTGAGCTTTTGGTATCTCTATCATTTGCGCTAAAATTCCACAAACTTTTTTGTTGTCAACAATTATATCGTTTACCCACTTAATGCCACATTTTTTATTGCTAACGTATTCTATGGCTCTTTTTGTTGCAATTCCGGATTTTGCTGTCAATGAAAAACCAATATCGCTTAAATCCTGTGGCGCAGGAACAAGGAGACTTATATAAACGCCTCCTTTAGGAGATGAAAACGAACGACCAAGTCTGCCACGACCACCTGTTTGACTGTGAGCCCAAACAACTGTTCCAAAAGGAGCTCCCTTGCAAGCCAAATCTAAGAGAAGAGCATTTGTTGAAGTTGTACTTTCAAGTTCTTCAAGTTCAACAGAGAAAGAAGAGGGGCAAAGATATTTTCCTTGGCAAAAAGTATCAGTAACCTCTTGTAATTTGAACTGTTGCACTTTCTTTCTCCAATGTATTTTGTTCTAAAGAGTTTTGTTTATTTTCGCCCCTTAAGGCAAGTTTCTTAGCAAGTTCTTCTTCCTGTTGTTTTTCAAACAAAGCCTCTTCTTCTGGAGACATTTCCAAGAGAGAAGGATTTTTGAAGTACTTTTTCATGTTCTGGAAAGCCCCTGCAAAATAATGTCCACTACAAATTCTCTCATCCATAACAACACCAAGAGGAATACAGGTTTTGAACACAATTTCACCTTTTTCTCTAAATGCAACTTCTCTAGAGTTTCCCATTGTAATGAAAACGCTAGTTGTTCCAAATTCGTAGCAGTGGTGGTAGATGTGGTTTGTTTTTATACTTGCAAGGTTGGACACTGTTAAACTTGTATGAAAAGGGCTTGCATCAATAACGCTTTTAGGAAGAATTCCACGGCGGTCCATCCATTTGAATAACCCTACACCAATATTTGCAACACCCGGTATTGCCAAGAGCTTTTTAATAAGTTTATCTGTTGCATTTTTGGTTTTCTCTTTTCTATTGTTTTCTATGTAAGTATCGATTTTTTCTTGGACTTGGAAGATATTGTCGTTTAAGTCAAATCTAATTTTGCTCATAGTACCTTCCATGTCGCCGTCTCCGTCTTTGAGTACGACCATAGCAACATCAAAATCTTTTCTGTCATATATTTTTTTGTTCACTATAAATCTATTGAGAAGTGGGAATTTACAAACAGTTCTAAGATATGTTGCAACAACTATTCCCAAATGGCTTACAAATTTTCCTTCTTGTCTCTTTTTTCTCAAATACGCTTTTATTGGCATGATGGGAATATCTAGTGTTATCATATTCATAGCATCATAGCGTTTGTTCATTATATAAGGGACTATTGCGTACAAAGGGTCAGCATCTTTGACTCTTACTCCGTCTTTTCTTTTCATAAAATCCTCTCTTGTTAATTATTGCAACTTACTGTATTACAAGAAGTTACAATTCCTTTTACGAGGTCGCCTTTCTTGGTAAAAGGGACTGAGATATTAGTTTTAACTTTCATATAATTGCCAGTAAGGCCATACCATGAGCCGTTTTTTCTTTCCTCTAAAATGACTTCAACTTGTCGTCCAATTTGTCTGTTAAGATATTGTGCATTCAATTCTAACGCCAATTGGCGTAGAATTTTAGCTCTCTCATCGCGTACGCTTTCAGGGGCCCTATCGCGCGCTTTTTCAAGAGGTGTGTTTGGACGGGGACTAAAAGGGAACACGTGCATCATAGCAAATTTGTTTTCTTGTAAAAATGCTTTTGTTTGTTCAAATTCTTCGTCTCCCTCTGCGGGAAGTCCTGTTATTATATCACATGCCAAAAATGGGTCGTTTTTGATTTCTCTAAGGCGTTTTATTACATATTCTAAGTGCTCAAGGCTGTAATTGCGGTTTATTCTTTGCATGACTTTTGGAGCTGCACTTTGAATTGGTATGTGAAAATGTGGTTGTACTCTTGGATCTTCGAGTTGCTTTAGAAGAAAATCGTCAACGTTATCGGGCTCAAGAGAAGAAAGTCTAAATCTCATATTTGGCCCCACATTTGCCAATAGTTTTTCCAAAAGGCCTCCAAGACCTTTCCCATTGTGGTCATACATTGTGAGGTTGACGCCTGTTAGTACAATTTCATGGTAACCGCGTTTTTCAATTTCAAGTGCCCTTTGTACTGCAATGTTGGCATCAAGGCTTGAGGACGCTCCTCTTGCTATGTGAACACGGCAATAACCACAATTATTATCGCATCCGTCTTGTACTTTTAAGTATGAACGGCAATGGTAAGTGAAATCGCTTGGTGCGTAGTCAAATTCAGAGCCAGATGAATTGCTTTTAGATGAATTAATACTCTTGTCTTTTTCTTTTGATGTTTCTTCTGGGGATGGTGGAGTATTGCTTTTTACAAATTCATGCAAGAGGTCTAAGACTTCCTTGGCTTTAGTATCATCAAGAGCATTCTCAAAGAAAAGTGGTAATTTCAAAAGTTCAGGCTTTCTGTCTAGTGGCAAAACTACAACATTTGGCGCAAGATTTTCTATTTCTTGTGCGCTCATTTGTGCATAGCACCCTGTTACTAGAACAGGACATTTTGAGCTAAAAAGCCTAATCATTCGCCTTGCTTTTTGCTCGGCTTTACTTGTTACAGTGCAAGTATTTACAATAACAAGATTAACATCTTTATTCTTATTTGCTGAGCCTTCTTTTAAGTCGTTATTGCCATTACTGTCCTCTAATGTTTTGAGAACAAGATTGCCTTTTTCTTCAAACGCTTGAGCTATAGCTTCACTTTCGCATTGGTTTAATCGGCATCCCAAAGTATAAATAAAAACGTTCATAGGCTCAGAATATCTCTTTTTGATTGTTTCGCAAAGCAGTGTCTAATGCTGCGTTTGATGTTGTGTCTAATGTTGCGTTTGATGTTTGGAGCATAGCTTTGTGCATAGCTTGCGAAAGAGTTATAAGGTCTTCCATTGTAAGGTTCTCTGCTCTCCTTGATTCACAAATGCCAACTTCTTTGAAAACAGCATCGAGCTCGTCTATTTTTAGACTACTTCCTTTGAGGTTGTTTTTTATTGTTTTTCTTCTTTGAGAGAATAAAGTTCTTATGAAATTGATGAAAAAAGAAACTTCTTCTTGTGAAATTACAGCAGTGTTTCTTTTTTCCATAACTACGACAGAACTATCTACGTTGGGAGGAGGGAAAAAACAGCCCTTTTTTATTTTGAAAGCTTCTTTATTTTCATAATCTATATTTGTCAGGACAGAAAACCCAGAGTACTGCTCGTCTCCACTTTTAGAACACATTCTTTGGACTACTTCACTTTGTAAAGTGTACACCATTTTGTCTGGTAAGCACCTGTTCTCAATAAGAGAAGCAATAAAAATGGAGCCCACATTGTAAGGTAGATTTGCACAAATTAAAGATGGTTTTCCTTCTTCTTTATAAATAGTTTTCCAATTCTTTAGCGCGTCTCCCTCAATTAATCTAAAATTAGGATTGTTGACAAAGGCTTGTTCTTTTAGAATTCTACAAAATCCATGGTCTATTTCAAAAGCTGTAACATGTGCATTTTTTTGTAACAATTTTGTGGTCAATGCACCAATTCCAGGACCTATTTCCCAAACATTTGCTCCTTCTAATGTGCCACAAAGAGCGACAATTTTTTCTAAAACAGCTTGAGATGTAAGAAAATTCTGACCAAATTTTTTTGTCATTGAAAGTCCGTTCTCTTCCAAGAGTTTTGTAATAGAGGAGACGGAACTGTAGTCAAAATCCCAAATATAGCAATCTTGTGAATTCATCTTGCAAAGTTTAGAACACCGTCAACATACAAGTCAATTAGTGTAGATGTTTTGCAAAATGCGCCTAATAAAAAAATTTTGAAGAGGTTTTTGGAAAAAGTAAAAAATTTTGAAAAATTTTTATTTTGTTTATATGAAAAGAATTATTCATTGATATTTGACAAATTTTTGCAAAACGTGTGAATGGGTTGAACAGTTTTTTTGATATATAAGGCATGAGCAGGTGGAACGTTTTACCCAAAACTTTGATGTCATCACTCTCCTTAATGTTCCTTACTGCCGCCTCTAGTTTTCCTGCCTTTGGACGGAACTTGAGACTTATTTCCATTGCCGTTGGCTTCTTGGCTTTGTTTCTTGTTCCGTTTGGCAGGTTTTTTCAAAATAAGTTTTTAAGCTCTTGCAATTGTGACAGAACCAAGCCTTGCAACTCTTTTGTCAAGTTTTTATTACTTTTTTCAGTTTCAGCGTTTCTTGTTTCATCTGTAAATAGGACAGCTCCACTTAAAATGGGACTTCCCAAAGAAAGCATTTGTGAAATTGAAGGCACCTTGATTTTAGATTCTTATTTTTCTTCCACAGGAAATTTTCTTGTGAGAATTGAAATCCAAAAGTGTAAATCAATATATGGATACAGTGCCACATCAAGTGGCATGGTAACAGCAATTGGCAAAGAAAAAGCACTTATTTCTAGCGGTGTAAAAGTTAAACTTGAAGGAAAATTTGGCGAGGACCTTTTTTATTTTGAAAATCTTCAAGTTCTTGAACGCAATTGGATAAATGACATAAGAGAGAAAATGATAGAGGTTTTAGAAACGAGGCTTTTTGGGTTTCCATATTCAGTAGAAAAAAGTTCTGAAGAAAACAAGATATCAAAATCAATACTTTTGAGTCTTATGCTTCTTTTAGGGCGCTCTGAAGATTTTGATTTTCCATTAAAAGAAAATGCTACTTCCAGTGGATGTGCTCATGTTCTGGCTTTGTCTGGTATGCATCTTAGTATTCTTGCTGGACTGTGTTCTTTGTTAGAGACAAAGGTACAAGTTTTTGGAAAAAACGCAAAGCAAAAGCGTTTGATAGGGATTGTCGTAAAGTGTTTTGCTTTCTTTTTGATTACGTGTTTTGTTTTTGTTGCTGGACCTCGTTCTTCGTTAATAAGGGCCGCAATTATGTATTGCTTACATTTTTTTAATCCCAAATTGCGATTATGGGCTACTTTTATTCTCCAAGCGTTTCTTTTTCCTCTTTCAATGACTGACTTGGGATGTTGTTATGGGTATATTGCCGTAATTGCAATTATATTTCTCAATGATATTTCATACTCTCCAGTCTCTACCTTTTTAGGAAAACACTTTTCTCCTTTGTGGATATCTGCAATTGTGTTAGTTTTTTGTGCTCCAATTCAGCTTTTTTCTTTAGGTACATGGAACCCTGTTGCAATTATTGTTTCTCCTATTGCTAGTTTTTTAGCCGGGCTTTCAATGACGACAGGACTGTTAATTGTAATTTTTGGGCGCTTATCGCCTTTGCTTTGGTTTAATAATCTCATATATGAAGCGTGTGAAAGTCTTTTTGCTAAAGGTTCTGCGTTCCCATCATCTTCATGGCCAGGTTATTTTGTTATGGTAACAATTTTGATTGCAATTGAAATTAGTACTCTATTTTTAAGAGCGATAATTGCAAATAGAGAAAAAAAGAAAAGTCTCATAAGCAAGTGGGGCCAATGGGTATAAAGATTGCCAAAGAAAGAATTTCTAGAGATAAATAGAAAGAGGATTTTACTTTTCGCGGTAGATTATTCTGCCTTTTGTAAGATCGTATGGAGACATTTCAATTCTTACTTTGTCTCCCGGGACAATTTTGATGTGGTTCTGTCTCATTCTTCCTGACATATGAGCAAGAATTACGTGGTTATTTTTAAGTTCAACACGGAACATCACGTTAGGAAGTGCCTCCTTGACAAGACCTTCAACTTCAATTGCCTCTTCTTTAGCCATTATTCCTCCAAATTATGCTGTGTGAAAGCATTATTGCAACGTTAGTACGTTAACTCAAAACTTTTTTGGATGTCAATATTGTTTGACGTTAACACTTGATAGGTTGTATCATTACAAAGCTATCTAACGTGCTTTTTACTACAAAAATTTATGGTTTTTAACTAAGTTTTATGAACGCATAAGTGAGTTTGTAGTAAGTCACGAATAGAAGCGCATAGTACCTAAAGACACAACGGAGGTTTTCTATGGCTAGAGGTGAAATTAGAAAAGAAAGCAAGGGAAGAAAATCTGAAAAATCTTCCAAAGAAAAAGTGGCTCAAATGCCAGCATACGTTGCTCCTGAAGTGATTTCTCGCAAGAAAGACAAAGATAGATAAAAATTTTTGCTAGAAATATTATTAGAAAAGGCTCGCGGCAATTTATACTTTAGCAATTTATAATTTAACGATTTATAATTTAGCAATTTATAAGACATAAACAGGTGGCAATGTAAATTACAACTTAAAATACAGTGCAACTGCAAAATACGAAGCAAAATAAATGCCAAAGTAAGGAGCAAAGCAGATAGGAGGCATAAGTGCCAAAAAAAAGCGCATTGAAAGAATATTTAGAGCATATTAAGGCTTCAGGTGAAGAACTTGATACTGTCATGGTGGCATATTTGGCTCAATTGGAAGAAGTTTGCAAAGTAAGCCCTCTTGTGGCAAGCCGTATTGTAGGCGAACTTGATAACCAAAGAAGTCATCTTAAACTTATAGCAAGTGAAAACTATAGTAGTCCATCTGTGCACCTTGCAATGGGAAACCTTCTTACTGACAAATATGCTGAAGGGTTTGCTTATCACCGTTATTATGCAGGATGTGACAATGTGGATGCAATTGAAGACTATGCTTGCAAAACAGCATGTGAACTTTTTGGGGCAGACCACGCTTATGTTCAGCCTCATAGCGGAGCAGATGCCAATTTGTGCGCCTACTGGGCAATTCTTAATGCAATGGTTGAAGTCCCATCTCTTGAAGAAATGGGAGTTACAAATCCAACAGCCCTTACTCGCGAGCAGTGGAATATAATAAGAGAAAAAACTGGCAACCAAAGGCTTTTGGGATTGGATTATTACAGTGGCGGGCATTTAACACATGGGTACAGGCTCAACGTATCAGCACACATGTTTGACTCTTACTCTTACGCAGTAGACGAGAAAACAGGACTTCTTGATTACGATGCAATTGAGAAACTTGCCTGTGAGATAAAACCTTTAATTTTGCTTGCTGGTTATAGCGCATACCCTCGTAAGATTAATTTTAGACGCATGCGAGAAATCTCTGATTCATGTGGCGCTGTTCTTATGTGTGATATGGCACATTTTGCTGGACTTGTTGCCGGAAAGGTCTTTGAGGGGGATTATGACCCTGTCAAATGGGCCGATCTTGTTACAACCACAACTCATAAAACACTCCGGGGGCCACGAGGTGGCATGATTTTGTGTAAACAACGTTTTGCAGACTCTGTAGACCAAGGGTGTCCACTAGTAATAGGAGGGCCTCTTCCTCATGTAATGGCAGCAAAAGCTGTAGCATTAACAGAGGCTTCAAAACCAGATTTTAGAGAATATGCAGCCAAAGTTGTTGAGAATGCAAAAGCTTTGGCACAAGCATTTATAGATGAGAAAATTACTTTGCAAACAGGGGGAACTGACAACCATTTAATGCTTCTTAATGTTTCTAGTTTTGGTATTAACGGAAGACAAGCAGAAAGTGCTTTGATTGGGTGCGGAATAACTCTTAATCGTAATGCACTTCCTTTTGACCCTAATGGGCCTTGGTATACAAGTGGTCTTAGAATTGGAACTCCTGCTGTTACAACTTTGGGAATGGGAGTTCCTGAAATGAAAGAAATAGCATCTATAATTGCTTTGGTGTTACGAAATACTCGGCCTGCAAAAATAACCAAAGGCGAAAAAGCTGGCACATTAAGCAAAGCAAAAGCTGTAACAGACCCAGTTGCAAAAGAAGAAGCTATAAAGAGAGTTCATAATCTTTTGAGTAAGTTTGTTTTGTATCCAAATCTTGATTTAGAATTCTTAAAAGAACATTTTTGCAATGAATGTAACGAATGTAACGAATGTGAATAATGTAAGTAATATGAATAATGCTAAGAACAAATAGGAGTTTTGTATGAGTAAAGTATTAGCTGACAGAATGTATAGCAAAGACCATGAGTGGGTTGTCTTAAAAGACGGGATTGCAACAGTTGGAATTACAGACCATGCACAAGATGCTTTGGGTGAAATAGTTTATGTTGAACTTCCAGAAGTAGGAGATTTTTTTGACGCAGGAGAAGAAGTTTCTAATATTGAATCAGTAAAAGCTGCAAGTCCAATTATTTCTCCAGTATCTGGTGAAGTTTGTGAAGTCAATGAAGAACTTGATGGAAGTCCTGAGAAAGTCAACGAGGACCCTTACGGTGCTTTTATTTACAAAATGAAAGATGCTGTTTTAGCTAGCGACCTTTTGGACGCATCTCAATATGAGAAGTTCCTTGAAGAGGAGAATTAATGAATCCGTATATCTCTCACACTAGTGAAGACCAAAAACAAATGCTCAAAACGATTGGCCTTGAGTCTGTAGACGAGCTTTTTAATGGAATAGATGAAAAAGTAAGACTTAAAGAAGATCTTCCTCTTGGCTCATGGATGAGTGAACATGAAGTCATAGAACACATAAGTGCTCTTGCAAACCGTAACGTAGAAGGTATTTCTTTTTTAGGAGAAGGAAGTTACGACCATATTATTCCTTCTGCAGTGAAAGCCCTTACTTCTCTTCCTTCATTTGTTACAGCATACACGCCATATCAACCAGAAATTTCTCAAGGTGTATTGCAAAGTATTTTTGAGTATCAAAGTATGATATGTTCCCTCACAGGCATGGATGTTTCAAATGCTTCACTGTATGACGGAGCAAGTGCAGCTGCAGAAGCTGCAACCCTTGGAATTTCAAATAGAAGAAAGAGCAATGAAATAATTGTGTCTTCCACAATGCACCCCTTTGCAATTTCTTGTGTTAAAACATGGGCAAAAGGAAGAGGACATGTAGTTCATATTGTTCCAGAAAAAGAAGGACAAGTAGATCTTGAGTCTATAAACGATGTCCTAAATCCATCAACAGCAATAGTAATTGTACAAAGTCCTAATAAATACGGCATTATTGAAGATTATACCAATCTTGCAAACATAGTGCATGAAAACGGCGCTTTACTTGCTATTTCTTCTGACCCTTTATCATTAGCAATGCAAAAAAGCCAAGCTCAGTGGGGCGCTGATGTAGCTATTGGAGATACTCAAGTATTTGGCATTCCAATGGGTTTTGGCGGTCCTTATTGCGGATACATGGCTGTAAAGCAGCCTCTTATGCGAAAAATCCCTGGAAGAATTGTAGGGCGTACTGTTGATACTAAAGGCGACACTTGTTACGTTCTTACTCTTCAAGCCAGGGAACAGCACATAAAAAGAGAACGCGCTACAAGTAATATTTGCTCAAATGAAGCTCTAATGGCTCTTACAAGTGCAGTTCATGTTGCACTTCTTGGATGGAAAGGCATAAAAGAAGTTGCACAGCAATGTTATGCAAAAAGCCATTATCTGGCACAAGGTCTTGAAAGTATCAAAGGCCTTGAACTTGTTTACAAAAAACCATTTTGGTGTGAGTTTGCAATAAAGTTTGATGACAGCCAAAAACTTGATAGTTTTGTACAAGAAATGCTTGAACATGATATTTTTGCTGGCGTGAAGCTTTCTAGTATTACTAGAGAAGATAAGGATAACGACATACTAGTAGTTGCTGTAACTGAAAAAAGAACTAAAGAGCAAATGGATTTTTATATTGACTGTGCAAGGAGGTTCATGGCATGAGCGTTCCTACCATTTTTGATATTTCTAAAGAAGGAAGAGGTTCTTTTAGACTTCCAAAACTAGATGTTCCAGCTCCTAATTGCTCTCTTTGTGATGCTACGTACGGTTTGGAATTGCCTTCTAATTTGAGAAGAGAGACACCTGCAAACCTTCCTCAAGTATCAGAGCTTGATGTTGTAAGACATTATACAAAACTTTCTACTATGGCATTTGGAGTAGATAATGGATTTTATCCTTTAGGCTCTTGTACAATGAAATACAACCCAAAAGTAAATGAGCAAATAGCCTCTCTTGAAAAATTTACTAATATTCACCCATTGCAGGATGTTTCTACAGTTCAAGGCAGTTTAGAGGTCATGCACGAGCTGTTGAAGAGTCTTTGCATAATTACTGGTATGGACTGGGGAACTTTGCAACCTTGTGCGGGCGCTCATGGTGAATACACAGGACTCAAGATTATTAGAAATTATTTTCTTGAAAAAGGTGATTTAGAGAGAACTAAGATACTTGTACCAGAGTCTGCACATGGAACTAATCCGGCAAGTGCAGCTGTCAATGGATTTGAAATTGTTCAAGTTCTTGCAGACAAACGGGGGCTTGTGGACATTGATGACCTTAAATCAAAACTTGGATCAGATGTTGCGGGCATAATGCTTACAAACCCAAGTACTTTGGGACTTTTTGAGCAGGACATTCTTCAAATTGCATCCTTGGTACATGAAGCTGGAGGCTTACTCTATTACGATGGAGCAAACTTGAATGCAATTTTGGGTAAAGCACGCCCCGGAGACATGGGATTTGACGTTGTTCACTTGAATTTGCACAAAACATTCTCAACTCCACACGGCGGAGGCGGTCCTGGCAGTGGCCCTGTTATGGTCAAAAAGGAGCTATCTTCTTTCCTCCCTCAGCCCGATATTATTGTAGATAGCAACAATGAGTATTCTTTTTCTTGGAATTCTAGTAAAACAATTGGAAAAGTTAGTACTTTTTGGGGGAATTTTCTCGTATTTCTTAAAGCATATGCTTTTATTCTTTCAATGGGAGGAGAAGGGCTTAGAGAATGTGGAGAAAATGCTGTTCTTAATGCAAATTACATTCTTGCAAGGCTCAAAGACGTGTATGAAATACCATATGGAACAAGATGTATGCATGAGTTTGTAATGAGCCTTTCACGCCTTAAAGAAGAAACGGGAGTTACAGCAATAGATATTGCTAAAGGCTTGTTAGACTGCGGGTATCATCCTCCAACAATGTACTTCCCAATGATTGTGCACGAAGCACTCATGATTGAGCCAACAGAAAGTGAATCAAAAGAAACTTTGGATGCTTTCTGTGATGCAATGATAAAACTACATGACATCTCTTATAAAGATGCTCAAATGCTACATGATGCACCTCAAAAGACAGTCATTGGACGTGTAGATGAAGTTATGGCAGCAAAAAATCCAGTTGTGCATGTGTAAATGTAAACAAGTGTAATACTTAAAAAAGAGGGAACAAAAGGAGTTTATATGCCAGATATTTTAATAAAAAATGGTCTTTTAGTAGATGATAAGTCTATGAAGAAAGCCTCTCTTTTAATTGAAGATGGTAAAATTTCAAAAATAGAGCCTTCTATTGAAGAGTCTTCTTGCCCTAAAGATACTAAAGTCTTTGACGCAACAAATCTTATTGTAATGCCTGGCCTTATTGATGCGCATACTCATTACCATTTAGTGAGTAGAGGAACTGTCACTTGCGATAGTTTTGTTCAAGGCTCTAGATTAGCTTCTTTTGGTGGAGTTACAACTGTAGTAGATTTTGCAGACCACAACAAAGGGATGGGACTTGTTGATAGTGCAAACTACAGATTAGACGAGATGCGTTCTGAAATGGCTATTGATTACACAATTCACCAAGGTGTTTATGGTCATGGTTATAATTCTACTATTGGAAGACAACTAGAAGACTTAAAGAAAATGGGCATTAAAACCCTAAAAATATTTACTACATATAGAAATACTGGATATTTAATTGAAAACAGAGATGATCTTTTAGATTTGTTTAAGAATGCTAAAAGACTAGGACTTTTGGTTTGTGCGCATTGCGAGTTCAATCCAATGATTGAAGAAATATCTGATAACTGGAAAGGGGATTTCTCTCCTTCTTCGCATGCAAAAATGCGTCCAGCTGAAGCAGAAGGCAAAGCAATTGATTTGTTTGGTTCAATAGCGCTAGAAGCAAATTGCCCATTGTATGTGGTTCATGTTTCATCAAAATGCGGGCTTGATGCGGTAAGAAGACTTCGTGAAAAAGGACTTGAAGTTTATGTTGAAACAACTCCGCACTATCTCTTCTTAGACAAGAGCAAACTTGATGGCCCTGATGGCTCTCTTTATGTTATGACACCTCCTTTACGGGATAAAGATGACAATCTTGTCTTACAAAAAGCTGTAGTAGATGGAGAAGTTCAAGTTGTTGCAACAGACCATTGTGCTTTCACAAGAGAACAAAAACTCTCAAGTAGTGATTGTAGAACAATTTATCCTGGAATACCGGGAACAGAAGAAATGTTTGTACTTCTAAATACTTTTAGAGATGATGTTCTTAAAAATGCTCATGAAACTAAAGAGGATTTTCCTTTTACAAAACTTGTAGAGCTTATGAGTTCTAACCCCGCAAAACTCTTTGGGCTTTACCCTAATAAAGGATCTCTAGAAATTGGAACAGATGCAGACATTGTTTTGTTTAATCCGTCTATTTGTTGGACTTTAGAAGATGACAACGTACATTCTGCTTCTTTGTATACTCCATATAGAGGTTTCAATGTCCATGGAAAAGTTGTGACAACTATACTTCGTGGCAATGTGATAATGGACAATGGAAAATATTTTGGAGTGCCCGGAGAAGGTAAATTCTTACGTCAATGTTAATGTTATACATAAGAGATTTTTACAAAAATATCATAAATGATTAATTGGAGTTTTAATGTTTAAGGGCATTGTTTTTGATATAAGTGCTATAAAGTCCTCTTCTTTATCCTTCATTGGAGATTGTGCAAAAGCTGGAGTAAGACTTGGAGTAAGTGGTGCAGTAAATGAAAATGAACTTTCAGATGTTTTTTCAAAATTAAACATTGCGCCTACTTTGTTTTCTGTCATTGCATATAAGCATGGTGTGGCAAGGCAAAAACCGCATGGAGATGTTTATAGATACTGCACACTCTCATTAGGGCTTTCTAATGAAGAATGTATTGTGGTAGAGACTTCATTAGAAGGACACAGAGCTGCAAAAGATGCTTTGTGTGTTTCTGTGGGATTGACAGAAATAGAAGGATCTTCAAGTTTTCAAGAAATGCTTGAAAATGGTGCAGACTTAATAATGCCATCACTGGAATACTTTCCTCGTTTTTCTAGTTTAGATGAATTTGACAGCCTGTTTTCCAAAGAAGTGCAAAAATTCTATGATAATACTGTTATTGGAGACCTCCTTTCAAAAGCATTAGAAGTTCAAAAGAATGCATATGCTCCTTACTCAAAATTTCATGTTGGGGCTGCACTTCTTACAGAAAACGGCAATATTTATAAAGGTTGCAATGTTGAGAACGCTTCTTTTGGAGCAACTATCTGTGCTGAGCGTGGGGCTAGTATGGCAGCTCTTGCAAATGAAGGAAAGACTTCTTTCAAACTTCTTGCTGTAGCCTCTCAAGCGCAAGACCCAGCTCCCCCTTGTGCAATATGTAGGCAATTTCTTTCTGAATTTATGTCTCCTTATAGTCAAGTTTATATGATATCAAGCACAAGCAAAGTTATTAAGCACTACTCTTTTGAAACTTTGTTACCTTGTTCTTTTACTGAGTTTTAAGTGGAGAATAGACAATGAAAACAATAAAAAAGAGAAGTGTTATTTTAATTTTTATTATTTTTACGCTTTCTTTTTGTGTTTCTTGTAAAACATCGTATGAATCACTTTTATCTCAATATGGGATGACAAACAAAGTTGCTGTGGACAGCAATATTAGCCTAGAAGAAAAGTTGGAAATTCTTGGATATGAAAGCATTGAAATGACATATCCTGAGATTTATAACGATGGGCCTTTATGGGTAGAGCGTCTTGTTCAAATGCTTGATGCAACGCAAGATTATTTCATTGCAACAGTGTTTTTAGGCACTGAGTGTGACTTAAATCAAGAAGTTTTTGATTTGATGAAAGAAAAAGCGCAGTCCGGGGTTGATGTTTATCTTGTTATAGATTCTTCTAGTTCTTTGGACATGACAGTGTCTAGGTTTTATTTAAGGAGTTTGTACGGCCTTAGAGATTATGGCGTTCATTTACTTGAGTATAATAAATTCTCTCTAAATCGTATTCCTTGGGGAATTAATCTTCTTTATAGAGAGCACCGTAAGTATTTTGTGTCAGACGGTTTGCATGTTGCTATTGGAGGTATGAACTTAAATTATATTTCTATCAATGCTGTTGCAAATGGTGGTGATAGAGATGCTATGTATGTTTTTGACTCGGTCTCTTGCGCAAAAAAACTGACCAGTGATTTTATAGATTATTGGAATACATATTCTTGGGAAGAGATTGAAGAAGGTTCGTTTGATTACTTGTGTGATGGAACCTGTAGTACTACTAGTAAGGAACAAGAAGAAATTCTTCACGGGTATCTTGCAAACCAAGTAAATGGAGGTTCTATTGCACCTCTTTATGGTTCTGTTCTTGCTCAGGCACAAGAAGAAGTTTTAATTTTGCCGTTTTTGCCAACTTTAGATTACGATATTTATGATGCTGTAAAAGCTTGTACTTCTAGAGGCGTAAAAATGCAAATGATTTTACGTCATGACGACAGGCAAAGCATGCTTAATGCTTCAAAATATGCAACAAAAGATTTGCTCGATGCGGGTGTTGATGTATGGATGGAAGATCCTAATGCATATACAAATGGCTCGTTGCTTCATGAAAAACTTTTAATTGTAGATGAGCGTTATGTTATTATTGGTTCTTCTAATTTTAATCACCGCAGTATGCATAGTTCTTCCGAGCTTGCTCTTTTAATTGATAGCCCTCAGCTTGCAAAGCAACTTAAAGAGCACTATCTTGAAATTCAAGATTATTCATATCAAGTAACATATGAAGAAGCAGAAGATTGGCATAATTCTACAAACAAAGTTAATTTTGTTATGATGTACTTTGGAGGTTGAGAGTGAGAAAAAATGCTATTAAAGTCTTTTTAATTGCTCTTTTGCTTTCTTTGTGCTGTTTTTCTGTTTTTGCTACAAATACTTCTTACTTTAATTTGGGTGTAGGTGTTGCAGTATCAGGGCGCAGTGATTCTGTGACTTCTGTGGCGCTAGATGTTACATATGCGCCATTTGACTTTAAGTTGTTTAATCCGTTTTTCAGAACTTGGTCCTCGCTTTCATTTAATGGAAAACAACAAATTCTTTTTGATGGTTTGGGTATTGGTGTTTCTTTAGAGATAGGAAGATTTAAGTGGAATCCATTGCAGTTTACTCTTTCCAATCCAGGTCCGTGGTCTCCCAAATTAACGGCAGGGTTTGTTTTTTGGAATGATTGCCTTGAAGATTCTGTAGCTTTGTATTTTGAAGCATCTCCTTTTAGAACTTTAGATAAAGATTACATGTTTGAGTGGTTTTCTCCTTTTGTTCTTATTGGTATTGGTGGTTCTAGGCAAATACTGTGGGGTGTTTCTTTCTTTAGATTTACTCCCATGTATCATATTTAAGGAGGTTTTTACATGAAAAAAATACTTGTTGTAATACTTGTTTTTCTTACAATGTTTACCTCTTTTGCCAGTGATGTCTCATCAAATCCTTCAAGTGTTAAAAGTAAGTCTGTTTTGTTCAAGGATATCGGTCTTAGAATTGGTAATGGTACTTTCTTTTGGAACGAGTATTGTGATGTGGGGCTTCATCTTTTAGCGGGAATGACTTTTGGTTTAACACAAAGGCTTGAAGTTGCGCTAGAAGCCATAACGCCAATAGTGCCGGCTCCTTTTTCTGATGTTGTTGCCGGTTTGGAGTTCAGTTATTGTTTTTTGGGAGATAGAGTTACAGCAAATAACAATGCAGGAAGCGGAGTTAATATAATGGTTAGCTTGGGCTTGTTTTGCAGCTCTCATAGTGAAGACGGAAAATTCTTGCCAACATATCTGACTTTGCGCTTTAATCCTCTTGCGCTTGGAAATCCAAATGCAGGAAAAAGAGAGCAACTCTTGCCTATGGGTATAGCGTGGAATTTTAGAGATAAAAAGGTAAGTATGTTTTTCTCTCTTCTTATTTATGATCATTATATAAAAAACTAAAGATTTAGTGAGAGGTTTGATTTTGAATACCCTTTACATAATTGGAACGCCAATTGGAAATTTGGAAGATATAACTCTTAGAGCAATTAGAATATTAAAGGATGTTCCTGTTATTGCTTGTGAGGACACGCGCCATACACAAAATCTTTTAGCGCATTTAGAAATAACAGGGAAAAAGCTTATTGCGTGTCATGCTCACAATGAAGTGGTATCTAGCCAGGGAATAGTAAACCTTTTAGAACAAGGCCTTGATGTTGCATATGTAAGTGATGCTGGAACCCCCGGTGTAAGTGACCCCGGAAGTAGGCTTGTAAATGTTGTAAGAAGTGCGGGCCTTAATGTAGTTCCAATTCCTGGAGCAAGTGCATGTGTGACACTCCTTAGTGCTAGCGGTCTTACTGGAAAAACTTTTACATTTGAAGGGTTTTTAAGCCCAAAAAGTGGCAAGAGAAAAACAAGATTACAAGAGCTTTTAGACCGCAATGAGGCATTTATTATATACGAGTCGCCTTTTAGAATTGTTAAACTTTTAGATGAAATGTGTAATTTGTGTCCTAACAGGACAATTGTTCTTGGAAGAGAACTTACAAAAGCTTTTGAGCAAATAATCAGCGGAACACCTTTTGAAGTTAAAGAAAATCTTAAAGTTGTTAAGGGGGAGTTTGCTTTGTGTATACTCCCTCAAGGTAAAGTTTATGATAACGAAGAAGAAATTACTGAATCTTAATGAACGTACAAGACTTCGTAAAATTTCAATTATTCTACATGATGCTGCTTTTGATTCTTTCAATGGCAAAGATGTTGATTTGTGTTACATAAACGAAATAATTTCTCTTTCAAATCTTAGCAACATTCCGTCAAACATAGAGACCTTAGACAAGAAGTCTCTTGCTTTTGTTTTGGACGATTTGAGTAAAGAAATACTGTCTTTCTTGGGTAGCGAGCCTTCTGACTGGGATTTTAGATGCCAAGACGGTAGTCTTGATGCTAAAAAGCGTATTATTCAAGATAAAATCCTTGTTCTTGACCGTATACGAAGTCCTTATAATGTTGGAGCAATATTTCGCAGTGCTGATTCTTTTGGCATACGTAAAATAATTCTCGTAGAAGGAACTGCTTCTCCAGAACATGTGAGAGCTAAAAGAACTTCAATGGGTACAACGTCTACTGTAGAATGGGCTTTCATGTCACAAGAAGAAGTTATTAGCCTTTTGAAAAAATATCCAAGAGAGAATGTCTTGGCTTTGGAAGTTGGTGGTACAAATATAAACAGTTTTGAATTTCCCTCTTTTGGTGTTGCAATTCTAGGTTCAGAAGAATTTGGCATAAGTCCTGAAGTTCTTTCTTGTGCAGGACAGAGAGTTTCTATTGTTATGGGTGGAAGTAAAGGCTCTTTGAATGTTTCTGTTGCAGCCGGGATATTAATGCAACATTGGTTTTCTTTTTAAGAAATAGAACTTTTAGAGGTTTTTACTTTGCCTCTTTAATA
Source organism: bacterium (assembly GCA_963609725.1). Taxonomy (GTDB): domain Bacteria; phylum Spirochaetota; class Spirochaetia; order Sphaerochaetales; family Sphaerochaetaceae; genus UBA9732. The sequence continues at coordinate 20,098 of CAVDLI010000002.1, forward strand.
CAAGTAAAAGGCTCTTGTTGAGAGTTGGTATTTTTTACCAAGTAGTATTATTTTGTTTTTTGTCTTTTTTTGTTAAGTGCAATATTGTTTTATATCTCTTTATTTTATGAGGATTTTTTTGACTTGGCACGCGTTTTGCTAGGTAGTTTGCATCTTAAATATTGGAGGGTTCAAATGAACGTATTTAGAAGAATTGGAGACATAATTAGCTCAAACGTGAACAATGCTCTTGATAGGCTTGAAAACCCCTCAAAGATTATTCGTTATTCAATTACAAAAATGGAAGACACTTTGTGCAAAGCAAAAGAATCAGAAGCAGAGACACTGAGTACCATAAAAGCAAGAGAAAGAATACTTGACGAATATAGAGCTGCAACAACACGATGGGAGATTAGAGCTCAAATGGCTGTTAAGAGTGGAAATGACGAGTTAGCAAAAGAAGCAATCAGTGAAAAACTGCGCAGTGAAGCTAGAGTAAAAGCAATTGAAGAAGAACTTGCAACTCTCAAAGAAATTCTTGCAAGCCAAAAGGCTCAAATTGCTAAACTCTCTGAGAAACTTCAAGAAGTGAAAGATAAAGAAAATTCTTTGGTCTCTAGAGCGCAACATGCAAAAGAAAAGATTGAAATTGAAAAGCAATTAAATTCTTTTAATTGTAATGATGCTATTAAGCGTTTTAATGAAATGGAAGAACGTGTAGAACATCTTGAGGCTCAGGCCTCCATTTCTTCTCAATCGTATAAGACAGAGCAAGAATTCTCTTCTATGGAGCAAAATGCAAGTATTGAAGAAGAACTTGCAAAACTTAAGGCTCAAGTTTCGTAAAAGAATTCTGTTAAAATTTTGTTAAAATTTTGTTAAAAAATTCCGTCTTTTTTATGTTTTCTATACAGTCCTCTGAACTGGTCATAAGACAGCTCCATGAGGGCTGCTGCTTCTTTTTGGTTTCCATTAGCTTGAAGCAGCGCTCTTTGTAAGATGTCTATTTCAATAGCCTCTTTTGCTTCATTAAGCTTGTTTATTGGAATATCATTGTAAGAATAGGATATAGTTTTATTTTTAACAAAGTCTTTTTGTGTCTGTAACTCTGTAGAAAAATCTTGAGAAATATTGTTTTGTAATGGCGCTTGTACCTCTTCGTGTTGTTTTGTTTGTGCTTGGAAAGGATTGAGAAAAGGATTGATTTGAATATTTGTTATGAGTTTCCCTTTACTGCGATACACGGCTCTTTCAACTACATTTTTTAATTCTCTCACGTTGCCAGGCCACGAGTAAGATAAAAGGTCGTTTAGAACATTAGTGTCAAAAAGAGGAGTTTCCTTGTAACCGCATTCTATAGCCATGCGAGATGCAAAATAATTTGCAAGTATAAGGATGTCTTCTCCTCTTTCTCTTAGTGGCGGAACAAAAATTACTTCAAAACTTAAGCGGTCTAATAAATCTTCTTTGAATTTTCCTTCTTTACACATTTGCTGTAAGTTTGCATTTGTGGCTCCAATAATACGAACATCAACTTCATGAGTAACAGACGAGCCAACTCGTTCATATGTCCCGTATTCAACAACTCTTAATATTTTTTCTTGAACAGGTATTGGAAGATTTCCAATTTCATCTAAAAAAAGAGTCCCTCCTTGAGCTTCTTCAAAACGACCTTTGTGCGTTTTGACAGCACCAGTAAAAGCTCCTTGCTCGTACCCGAATAATTCACTTTCAATCAAACTTGGAGATAATGCTGCACAGTTTACAGTAACTAATTTCTTTTGCCACCGTTTTGATAAATAATGCAATCTGTGTGCAGCAAGCTCTTTTCCGCTTCCTCTTTCTCCTATTACTAGAACACTTCTATCAACTATTGCTGCGTCTGCAATTTTTCTTTGAAAATCAAGAAATACTTCTGACTCTCCTATATAGTTTTCAGTTTGTCTTTCCATTATTTTATCTCCAAAGTTTTTGCAAAAGCTTCCTTCTTTTGTAATTACTGTTTGCAACTACACTTGCAACTACTCTTTGAGGTTAAATATACCATAAGAGGTTAAAAATGCCAACAAAATGCAACAAGATAACAATTTAATGCCCTGAAATGTCCCAGAATATCCCCAAAATACCCCTAAAAGCCTTTCTTTTTTGGTATGCAAGCTTGATACAAACTTGGCATAAAATATGCTAAATATAAAACGTGCCATACAAGTTTGCACAAGTTGATACTTGCCTAGAAAGCGAGAAATAAAGACTGAGTGCACATGGCTCAAAATTAAAAGAGTAAGGAGATTGAACATGGGAGTGTTTTCAAGATTCATGGATATAATAAGTTCAAATATCAATGCGTTATTAGACCAAGCAGAAGATCCTGAGAAGATGATTAAGCTCATGATAAACGAGATGGAAGATACTATCATTGAGATTAAATCAAATTGTGCTAATGTAATTGGAAATAAAAGTACAGCAGAAAGAAAAGCAAAAGAGCTAGAATCTCTAATTTCTCGTTGGCAGAGTAGAGCAGAACTTGCAATTGCAAACGGTAAAGATGCTCTTGCAAGAGAAGCTTTGCTTGAAAAAAAGAGGCTTACAGAACAATTAGCATTACTGAAAGAAGAGATTTCTAAATATGATGAAACTATTGCAAAGTACAAAGATGCTATTTCCAAACTTGAAGAAAAAGTTTCTAGCGCAAAAGTAAAATACCAAAGTATGTGGGAAGCAAAGCAAAAGGCACAGGAGAAAGCTAACTCTTCAAGTTCTTCAAACAAAGGCCCCTCTAGATTCTCTACTACAGAAAAAGATGATTTTATGGAACGCTTTAATCAAATGGAAGAACGCATAAACCGCATGAATGCAAAAAAAGAGCAAGAACAGACTTCTAATGATTTGGAAGAAAAATTCAAAGATTTAGAAGAACTTGATGAAATACAAAAAGAGCTTGATGCTCTAAAGAAAAAATACGAGAGCAAATAAAAAGGAAGAGGTAAAAAATGGCAACTAAAAGATTGTATAGATCAAAACACGGGGAAATTTTTGGTGTCTGCAAAGGTATTGCGCAATGGAAGGACCTTCCTGTCTCGTACGTGAGACTTGCATTTATTATCATTGCAACATGCACAGCTTTTGTGCCCTGTCTTATTATATACTCAATTCTTGCATTTATTCTTCCTGTAAATCCATACGAGGACGAGACATCTTCTCAAAACTCAAAACATACATATCACTACAATCCAGAGCCCGATGATTTTGTAAACTCGTCTTATGATAACGAACGTTACGAGCGCCAGAAAAAAGAAAATGATTGGGACTCCCGCTTTAATTCTGAAAAGTAAAGTGACGGAATAAAGCACAGAATATGTCGGAATAAATGTCGGGATAAATGTCGGAATAAAAGAGAAAGAGTAGAAGAGAATTAGCAGCTTTTGCAAAAAAGGCGGTTGTCTCTAATTTGCTGGTTTTGAGAGTTCGTATAAGCGTTTGAGACGGTCTTCAATTATGCGGTTTGCAGTATTTGGAGGGAAAATGCCTTTAGTGTTACGTTCTCCGCTTGCACGAAGAGTGAGAATTTCCATTCCTTGATCTATTGAAGATATTGGATATATGTGAAAACGCTTTTGTTCTATAGCTTTTACTATCTTTGCAGGAAGAATGAGAGTTTTTATATTTTGTTTAGGAATAACAACTCCCTGTTTGCCAGTAAGTCCCATTTTTTCACATATTGAGAAGAAACCTTCTATTTTTTCATTTATACCACCTACTGGCTGAATATCTCCCATTTGGTTTACTGAACCTGTGACAGCAATGTCCTGTCTAACAGGAAGTTCTCCAATAGCTGAAAGTAATGCAAATAATTCAGATGAAGAGGCACTGTCTCCATCGACTTCTGCATATGATTGTTCAAAACAAATACCTGCATAAATAGAAAGAGGAAATGAGCGGGCATACTGTTTTCTAAGATATCCTTCCAAAATTAGGAGTCCTTTATCGTGAATTTCACCAGAAAGACCAGCCTCATGTTCTATGTTGACAATTCCCTCAGAACCGGGGGCTACAGAAACAGAGATAACTGTTGGAGTTCCAAAAGAGGCAAGTCCTCTATCCATTACAGCAAGACCATTTACAACACCAACTTTTGAACCCTCAAGAGAAATAATCATTTCACCATCTTCTATTTCTTTGTTAATGCGTTCTTCTGTAAGTCCATTTGCAAAATCTCTAGCATTCATTGCTTCTTGTATACAAAAAGCACTTATAGAAGAGAGGTTGTTTTTTATTGCAATATAATTGGCCTCAAAAACTAAGTCTCCAAGAAAAGACAGTTTTGTAGTAAGTTCCCCGCGCATTTCAGCTTCCCAAGAGCTGTAACGTAGAAGTTCACAAATAGCATCGTCATTTATGGGATTTAACTTATTTTTTTGTACAATATCAAGGATATAGGATATTGTTCCTTTTATATTCTCTGTGTTTGCTGGCATTGAAAAATCAAATTCAGCAGAGACTTTGAATAATCTAAGAAATTCATCATCGGTCTCACAAAGTTTGTCATAAAGGGTGTCGCTACCAATTAAAATGATTTTTACGGGTAGGTTAGAGACAATGGGTCTAATTAAAATTTTTTCTTGTGACAGTTCTGCTTTTATTGTGAAACTTGAGCTTTCTGCAAATAGTTTCAAACTGTCCCAAAGAGGTTGCCCTTGCTCGTTTTGGGATAAGATTTTGTCAGCGCGCACGACAAAAAATCCGCCAACAGAATCTGGTAAAGAACCTCCGGAAAGACATAAGTGGTAAGGTGCATTTTGCTTAGTTATTTGTCCAAACAAATTTGCATGAGTTGGGTGGTATTCTTCTACAAGAGGGCGACTTTTGTCCAATTTTGAGTCATGAATAGAATTTACAAGATAACTGGGCTTATCCTTTTTCTTGTGCAGTAATGCCGTCTTGACTTGTGTAAGATATATACTAAGAAGAGAGTTTTCTTCCGTGTTTTCTTTCACTGAAATGTCTTTTTTAGTAGCAATTTGCGAACAAGTATTTTGCTCAAAAGAGTCTTCATATAATAGTTTTCTTTCAAGTTCTTCCCTCTTAGAAAGTGCTTCTTCCCACTTCTCATTTTCAACTAGAGTAGCAATTTCTTCCATGGTCTCTTTGAGAATAGAGCCATTAAAAGAAGATAAGCACAATAAGAAAGGCGCTTCTTTTCTGTCAAAATTACAAGCATAAATGAGGTCGTAACGAGTATTGTGGTCAATAGAAGAATTTTCATTTGCAATTTGACGAACAGCGCTATGTCTTCCTGTTCCGTCTTCTCCGCTAATGTATATGTTGTAACCTTTTGTGTTGACGCTCATACCCATGCGCAACGCACTTAAAGCGCGTGGCTGTCCAACAATTCCACGCTTGCCACAATCTTTTCTCAAGGCTCTTATTATTGCTTCATCATATGTAAAACTAGCTTCTTTTGCAGAAAGCTCTTCTATTTTTAAGTCCAAATTCATGTAAGGAATTGTAGGTAGTGGAAAAACTCATGTCAATGAACTATCATGACAATATGAAACTTAAAGAACTTTCAAATGAATTATTTAATCTCTTAAACATGAAAGCTTTTGAGGGGATAGATGTTTCTCTTAACGGCTTACAGTGTGGAGATGAGAATGCAAATATTAGAAAAGTAGCTTTTGCAGTAGATGCAAATATGCAAACCATTGAAAAAGCTGTAGAAAACAAGGCTGATTTGCTTTTTGTTCATCATGGTATGTTCTGGGGAAAGCCTTTTGCAATAACAGGTTACCATTATGATAAAATTAAGGCATTACTAGATAACAAATTGGCTGTATTTGCTTGTCATTTGCCTCTAGATGCACATCTTGAACTTGGCAATAATGCACAAATGGCAAAACTTCTTAATCTTGAGAACATAAAGCCTTTTTCTTTGTATAAGGGCTCATATGTTGGCGTTAAAGGCGTTTTTCATACACCAATGACAGCATCTTCTATAATTGAGACGTTAGGAATTAGAAAAACTTCAAGGACAATGGTCATTGGCAAGGATAAGAAAATAAAAAACATTGCAATTGTATCTGGAGATGGTGCTTTTGATATGTATGAAGCTCTTTCTGACAAATTAGATGCACTTATTACTGGAGAAGCTAGGTATTCAATTTACAATGATTGTGAGGAAGCAGGCTTTACTATGTTGTGCTTGGGCCATTACGAGACAGAGACTTTTGGAGTGAAAGCTGTCATGCAAGAGGTCTCAAAAATGGGGCTTGAAACTTGTTTTATAGACACAAAAGTCAGTCTTTAAGCTCTTAGTATTTTTAGACTCGTAGTAAATTTGTGGTAAATAATATAGAGAGAAAATGAATGAAAAATAACAATATGGTTGAAGACAAAAAAAGTTCTTTGAATAGATTTCTACCTTTTATTCTTACAATTTGTATTGTCTTATTTGACCAAATAACAAAAGCGTTAGTTATAAAGAACATACCAGTTGGCACTATTGCAAAAAAATACTTTGGTGATTTTTTGTGGATATGCCATGTGAGAAATACAGGTGCTGCTTTTAGTATGGGAGCAGATAGTTCTGCATTTATTAGAATTGTTGTTTTAATTGTTCTGCCTTTAGTGTTAATGGGATTTATTGCATGGGCAATAGCATCAAAAAGGAGTATGTTTAATTCTGTGCAAAAGTGGTTTGCTGCTGGTATTTTAGGCGGTGGCCTTGGTACGATTTGCGATAGAATTTTTAGATTTGATGAAGGTGTTGTTGATTTTATAAGTGTAAAATTCTATGGATTATTTGGATTAGAAAGATGGCCAACTTTTAATGTAAGTGATAGCTGTGTTGTTATTTTTGTTATCTTGTTTGCACTTTCTGTGATTTTTTGTAAATCATCTGCGCAAGATAGTGGCAAGAAAAAAGAGAACAGCAAGAAATAAGAAAGCTGCAAGAAATAAGGCCACAAAAACAAGACAGCAAAAAATAAGATATCAGTAAGAGAAAATAAAGCAAAATAAAGAATTAAGAAAAGGAAAGAGAGATTTGATGCAAGAACTTGAAAAATGTATTTGGTTTCCATTCAGTGACGAGCCTCTTTTGGTTGGAGGAAAAATAGTTCCAAATCTCTGTGACCCTCAAGTCTTACTTCCAGAACAATCTTGTGATGGGAAATGGCATTTATTTTATCATACATGGCTTGGTCTTCATCATTGTGTTTCAAACAGTGGAATAGCATGGGAAGCAAGTAAACTTCTTGAACCAAGAGGACATTCGCCTTTTATATTTATTGAAAATGAAAATTATTATCTCTTATACGAAAAACACGACAGAAGTATTCCTTTTTTAAACAACCGTACAGGAGAGGGAAAAAGAGATTCTTATTCATGTTTTGAAATGAGAACTTCAACAGATTTAGTAACTTGGAGTAAGCCTCGCCTTATTTTGGACAGTAGAACTATTCCTTTTGCAGGTGATTATCTTAAATTTCCACGAATATCAAGACCACAACTAATTAAAACTAAAGATGAATATATGCTGTTCTTTGGAGCATCTCATCTCGTGCTACCAGACACAAAGCAAAAAGTTTCGCGTTATTTTGCATGCGCTACAGCTCCAACAGTAAGTGGTCCTTATTCAATGAAAAAGCCAGAACGCCCAATATTAGAGCCAATTCCAGACGACAAGTGGTCAAATTTGGGATGTGGCAGTATTAGAGTTGTTCCTTGTGGCAATGTTCTTTATGCATTTCAATGTCCAGTGTTTTGGGACCAAGAAAAAAAACGTACAAGTTCTGTTATGGTCCTATTGAAATCTAATGATGGTTATAACTGGGTGCGTTGTTTTTCAAAACCAATACTTGTTCCCTCTCAAAAAGGGTGGGCAAGTTCTTACATTATGGGCTGTGATGTTCACTACAAAGCTAATGAAAAATGTTGGTATTGTTATTTCTCTGCAAGTGGAGAAAAAGGGCTTTTATTTAAGAGAGAGTCAATTGGATTATTACTTGGAAATATTCCAAATGAAGCACTAAAAGTTTCTGAAATACAAAGCTCTGAAAAAGATCTTTAAGGAGTTTTTTGCAAAATGAGCTTTGTGGCCCTTGGATTTGGATTTGCGAGGTAAGAAGCATTTTCTAAAAACTAACGGCCAATAAGCTGTGGACGGCGTGCAAGTTTGTGCCTTTCCTGGTCGCTTATAATTTCAATATCAGCTACAGCACGGCCTCCAACAAATGAAGATATAGCAAACATGACATCAAGCCAGCCCGTAGCTTTTGGATAAAGCAAAAATCCGTGATACATACCTTTCATAACAAGGAATTTTGAAGGAGTATCTGCATTAGATAACGCTTGACTGTAAAGACGTGCATCATCATATAAAGGGTCACATTCAGCAGCCAATACCAAAGTTCTTGGTAATCTTGAATTATCTTTTGCTAAAAGAGGAGAAAAAGACGGGTCCAAAATGTCTTTTGGTTCTCTTGAATAATTTCTTATGAAGAAGTCCATTTCTTTCATAGAAATGAAAGGAGAATCCTTATATTTTTCATAACTTTCTGTTCTCATTCTGCAATCTGTTACAGGAGAAACGAGAATTTGGCCTGCAATCTTTGGCCCCTTGCGGTCACGAGCAAGACGAGACACAGCAGCTGCAAGATTCCCCCCTGTGCATGAACCCATAAGATATATCTTGTCAGGGTCTACATGCCAATAGCGAGCCCCCTGCGACGCCCAAAGAAACGCACTATAGCAATCTTCTACCGGAATTGGAAACTTGAACTTTGGAGCAAGTCTAAAATCTACAGACAAGACCGATGCCCCAGTCTTATCGCAAAGGTTGCTACAAAAAGCATTGCACTTGCTCATATTGCCAAGCATCCAACCACCCTCATGGAATACAATTATGAGAGAACTTTGACCAGATGCAGCACGATCCTTGTATTTCTCAAAGAAATATCCCGTTATTGCGCCATCTTTTACTGGAATTATGAAAGTTCTTTTGAGAATATTTTTCAAAACGGGGCGGTACAAAGAATAAAAAGATCTTTTTGATTTGATGTCAGAACTGTTATAAGAATCAATTTCTTGTTGCGTCGCTTTTGTGACATCTGGAATATCAAATGCCTTGCGACGACGTAAGATTCTTTTAGTTTTATACGTCAAAACATAATCACTCATAAGAATGTATGATATAGTATTCACACTTTTGGTTCAATGTATAAATATTCAGGGGTTTGCAAAACTGTTTTTACAAGTGCATTTTGCAAAAACCTAGTGAAACTCTAGAAAAGCAAAAAAAGATAAATTAAAATCGTAGAGGGCAGAAAGATTCTAAAAGGAATTAAAAAGGTCTTTGCAATTGCAAAAACCTCAAAACTGCAAAATTATTAGTGAGGAAGTAGAATATGGTTCTTGTTACTGGTGGCGTTGGATACATTGGTTCACATACTTGTGTTGAGTTATTAGAACACGGATATGAAGTCGTGGTTGTTGATAATTTGTGCAATAGCCATGAAGAAGCTCTATCTCGCATTGAGCAAATTACAGGCAAAAGACCACTTTTCTTTAAGGTTGATGTTTGTGACCATGCTGCTTTGTCGCAAGTTTTTGATAAGTGCAAGATTGACTGTGTAATTCATTTTGCAGGACTTAAGGCTGTGGGTGAAAGTGTATATAAGCCTTTGGAATATTTTCAGAATAATCTAAATGCAACGCTCACGCTTGTAGATGTTATGAGAGAGCACAAAGTTAAGAGGCTTGTGTTTTCGTCAAGTGCAACTGTTTATTCTTCAGACAATGAAGTTCCATTGAGAGAAGACTCAAAAACGGGAAATTGTTCTAATCCTTATGGATGGACAAAATATATGTCTGAAAAGTTTCTTGAAACATTTTGCACAGCAGACCCAAGCCTTTCTATGATTTTATTAAGATATTTTAACCCTGTTGGAGCTCATGAAAGTGGTCTTATTGGAGAGGACCCACAAGGAATTCCAAATAATCTCATGCCATATGTTTCTCAAGTTGCTGTTGGAAAGCTTGACCATTTGACAGTTTTTGGCAACGACTATGATACCCCAGACGGAACAGGTGTTAGAGATTACATTCATGTTGTAGATTTAGCAAAAGCACATCTTGCAGCTTTAGATTATGCTTCAACTCATACTGGTTGTGAAGCTTTTAACATTGGGACTGGAAAAGGCTCAAGTGTTTTAGAGATTGTAAAAGCTTTTGAAAAAGCTTGTGGCAAAAAAATTCCTTATGTTATTGGCCCAAGAAGAGCAGGAGATCTTGCAACAGTTTATGCAAGTACTACAAAAGCTAAAGAAGTTCTTGGTTTTGAAACAAAGTATAATCTTGAAAAAATGTGTGAAGATACTTGGCGCTGGCAAAAAAATAATCCAAATGGATTTTTAACAGAGTAGAGGTTTTTGCAAAAACTCAAAAAACCCGTTTCTCAAGAACCTCTAAAATGTTTATTTTTGCAATTAAAATGCAAAAAATGTGATATTAATCACAAAACTGTGAATTTTTATCAATTTTCATGCTTAAAAATGACTAAAAATCTTGTATTTTTCATTGTTTTCTGTTGAACTCTTTTTCATACATCTTGTAATATCTTTGCAAGATTTTAATTAGAATTCTAATCCAGGAGGAAAAACATGAAAAAACTTACAGTTTTAGTGCTGGTTCTTTCTCTTGTTCTTGCTTCTGTGTTTGCACAGGGCGCGGCAGAAAGTACTCCAGCAACAACACCAACTGCACCAGTTGCACAGGAAGAGGTAAAGGTTGAAAAGCCATCTACATATGTACGTGGTGATGATGAAGAAATCTATTACTCTATTCTTGGCAAGTATGAAGAGCTTTGTATGGAAGCTAAGGCAGCTGCTACAGATTCAGAAAGATTTGTTCTTTACGCTCAGGCTGAAGCATATCTTCTTGATTCTGCTGTTATGCTCCCAACTACAACACAGAACGGTGCTTATACAATTTCTAGAGTTGCACCAAGAACAGTTCCTTATGTTCAATGGGGAAATGATGATGACAGATGGAAGGGCGTAGTCATTTCTGGTGACTCATTCCTTACTCCAGCAGAGAGAGAAGAACTTCTTGCTCTTTGGGAAAAAGCAGTTAAGGGTGAAGGCGAGTATGATCCTATTGGATATCTCACATCAAAAGGTCACTCAATTAACAGAGACTACAGAACAACTTTCTCAACAGCTCCTGTAACTCTTGATACACTCAATACTTCAACACAGTCTGATACTGAAATTCTTGTAAACTGTGTTGACGGTCTTGTCCAGTACAACAACCTTGGTCAGATGATTCCAGCTCTTGCAGAGTCTTGGTCTGTATCTGATGATGGTTTGGTTTACACATTCAACATCAGAAAGGATGCTTGGTGGTCAACATCAGAAGGTACCAAGTATGCTGAAGTTACAGCAAAAGACTTTGAAGCAGGTTTCCACCACATGCTTGATGCACAGGCTGGTCTTGAATGGCTCGTTGAAGGTGTCATCTCTGGTGTTTCTGAATACCTTGCCGGTGGCTCTTGGTCTGATGTAGGATACAAGGCTGTTGATAAGTACACTCTTGAAATTACTCTTACACAGCCAACAAGTTATTTCCTTTCTATGCTTACTTATTCCTGTTTTGCTCCTATTTGTGAAAGCTTCTACCTCTCACGTGGTGGTGTTTACGGCATTAGCGAATATGCAGCAGCATTCAATGATGTAAACGCATATACTTATGGAAAGGCAACAGATGTTTCTTCACAAGTTTACTGTGGTGCATTCCTTTTACAGCAGCTTAACGATGCTTCTATCATTAAAGTTGTTAGAAACCCTAACTACTATGATCCAGAAAGCGTAGTTGTTGATTCTATTACATGGATTTATGATGCTGGTGAAAACCCAACACAGCTTTATAAAGATGTCTGTGATGGTGTTTATGCAGGTATGAGTCTTGGTGAAGCTAACGGAACACTTGCTCTTGCAAAAGCTGATGGCAATTTTGACAAATATCATTACATTTCTGATACAACATCTACAACATTCTTTGGCGGACTTAACCTCAACAGAGGAACATTTGCTCTTGCTAGTGGCGCTGTTGCTTCTCCAAAGACAGAAGAACAAAAGATTGATACACATACAGCACTCCTTAATAAGAACTTTAGAAAAGCTCTCTTGAAGGCTTATGACAAAGAAACTGTCAACGCAACAAGAAGAGGTGCAGACCTTGCTCTTACAAACCTCAGAAACATGTATACACATCCTGAATTCGTACAGCTTTCAGAAGACGTAACAGTTGATGGAAAATCTTGGGCAGCAGGCACAATGTATGGAGAACTTGTCCAATACTATTGCGACCAGCTTGGCGCAGGTATTACAGTTGCTGACGGCGTAAACGGTTGGTATGATGCATCTGGCGCAAAGGCTGCTCTTGCAGCTGCTAAAGCAGAACTTGGTTCTTCAGTTGAATGGCCAATTACAATTGATGTTGTTTACTATTCACCAAGTGCAATAATTACAGCAGAAGCACAGGCTGTTAAGAAAGTTATTGAAGACTGCCTTGGTTCTGACAGTGTTGTTATTAACCTTGTTGAAGCAACAACAAGTGCTGACTACTATGCTTGTGGTTACAGGGCTTCCAATGGAGAGGCTGGAAACTTTGACTTGTTCTATGGTTCAGGTTGGGGTCCAGACTATGGTGATCCTTGTTCTTATCTTGACACCTTCCTTGGAAACGGTGCTGGTTACATGACAAAGGTTATTGGTCTCTTCTAATTCATTACTTGCCAATTAAATCTGAGTCATAATTAGACGCATTTCTCATGGGAGGACAGACTTGTCCTCCCATGGTTTTTGAGCAATCTTTTGCTTTTCATAAAGCAAGATATTGCTCAAAGGGAGAGAAGGAATAATAATTTATGAGAAGATATCTTTTAAGACGTATTCTTTTTTCACTTTTTTCATTACTAGTCGTTATTTGGACTGTTATGCTTTTAATCTTTTCTCTTACAGATAGAAGTGTAATTTTCCAGCAAGACGATGTATGGAATAAGAGAAGTAATAATGACAGAGTACTTTACGAGTACACTCAATATCAAAGATATGGATATCTTGAGTGCGTAAATTACACAAGTTATTTGACACAAAATTTTGGAGCAACAAACCAAGATTTTGTTAATTCTGAGAGCAGAATGATTCAAAGAGAAAGTGGTGATACTTACCTTTCTAGTGAAACTGTTCAAAAATTTATGGAAGAATACTCAAGTCAAGGATATGAAATAATTCGTCTTGAACCCATAACTTATTCTTCAGGAAGAACAAAAGGCCAATTAAAACCTGGTGGAACTGGATATCTTTTGGCAATTAGAAATAAGGCCATGATTTATAGACTTCTTGATTATATTAAAGGGCTTTTTACAGTAGAAACTATAAATGATGTAAAAGATGAGAGCCTAACTGACCGCTATGTTCGTTTTGAGAAAGACCCATACAGTGGACTTTTTGCAATAGTTGGAAGTGGAACAACTCATAAATATCTTCTCTATTTTGATTCAAGGTTTCCTTTTATTCATCAGAATTGGATACATCTTAATTTGGGTGTTTCTTATACCAGGTATAGAGGTCAAGAAATATCGTCTGTTATTTCTCAACCCCAAGGAGATCTTAAAACTAGCTTGCAACAATATCCTGCAATGATTGGAACAGACCAATACGAAGAGACTGCAGCAAATTTCCATACTGTCACATATAATTCTGGGGAACTTACAGAAACAGAAAAGGAACGTTTTAATGACAAATATACAGTAGTATCTTATAGACGTACCGGTTTGAGCATGATTGGGAACTCTTTTGTGATAGGAATTATTGCTTCAATTATAGCTTATTTCTTGGGCTTACCTCTTGGAATTCTCATGGCAAGGAAGAAAGATACTCTTGTTGATAGAATTGGTATGTGGTATATCATCTTCATTATGGCTGTTCCTTCGTTGGCTTATATTTTCTTATTTGCTGCCGTTGGCACACGAGCATTTAATCTTCCTTATAAGTTTGCAACAGCACAGGTTCAATTTTTAGCTTATATACTTCCTACAATTTCTCTTGCTCTTCCTTCTATTGGAAGTCTTATGAAATGGATGCGCCGTTACATGATAGACCAAATGAATTCTGATTATGTCAAATTTGCAAGAGCAGAGGGCCTTTCAGAGGGTGAGATTTTCTCAAAACATATTTCAAAAAACGCAATAATTCCAATAATTCATGGAATTCCGGGAAGTATTCTTGGATGTCTTACTGGTGCAATCATCACAGAACGAGTATATGCTGTTCCGGGTGTTGGAAACCTCCTTACAATTGCTATAAATGGGCATGACAATGGTGTAATTGTTGCTTGTACATTATTCTACACGGCACTTTCAATCATTGCACAAATTTTGGGGGACTTGCTTATGGCAAAGTATGACCCACGAATTTCATTTGAGACAAAAGGAGGTAGATAATTATGTCTGATAAAGTTTTAACCAATAAAGATGCAATTAACGAAGATGAATTATTTACCTTCATTGATCACGATTCTATAGAATCTGAGAAGATAATTGCACCAAGATATTCATATTGGAGATCAGTCTTTAGAGTTTTCTTTAGAAAGAAATCAAATTGGGTGTTATTGTCTTTGTTTGCTGTTGTCATTTTGTGCTCATTTATAATTCCAATTTTTTGCAAATATGACCCAAATGAAAATGTAACTAATGCAATCATGTTCCATAAGAGCCCAAGTGAAGCAATGGCATTAACTGGAGGATTTTCGTTTAAGTGGTGTCTGGGTTCCGGTGGTCTTGGAAACTCAATTTTCTATGGAATATGGGCATCTGCGCGAACAAGTATTTTGCTTGCTGTAATATGTGCTGCCATAAATATGACAGTTGGAATTTTGATGGGTGCAGTATGGGGGTACTCTAAGAGTTTTGACCACGTCATGCTTGTTATTTACAACATCATTGCAAATGTTCCTTACATTCTCATGATTTCAGTTCTAGTTTACATAATTGGTGCAGGTTTTTGGAGTTTTGTATTTGCTTTGACAATAACAGGTTGGATGAGTATTGCATACTTTTTCAGAACACAAGTTATGATAATTAGAGACCGTGAGTATTCACTGGCTTCTCGTTGTCTTGGAACTCCTATTGCAAGAATTGTTTCAAAGAACATTCTTCCTTTCATGACAAGTGTTATAGTAACTCTTCTTGCAACAGAACTTCCTTCTTATATTTCAATGGAAGTGTTCCTTTCATTTATTGGCGTTGGGCTTTCTGCAAGTGTTCCTTCTTTGGGCCGAATGATTCAAGAAGCTCAAACTGCGTTCCTTATTTATCCTTGGGAATTTTGGGCACCTGTTGCAATTGCTGCTATGGTCACAATTATTTTGTACGTGCTTGGGCAAAATCTTGCTGATGCTTCTGACCCAAGAACACACATGTAATTAGGAGGGAGAACATGGAAAACAAAACTAATGATAGAAAAGTCCTGTTGTCTCTTAGGGATGTGGATGTAAAATTTAATGTGCGTGGAAGAATTTTGTCTGCTATACGACACGTTTCACTAGACATATATGAGAACGAATCAATTGCAATTGTAGGGGAATCGGGCTCAGGGAAATCGGTTTTGACAAAAACTTTTGCCGGCATGCTTGATTCAAATGGCTTTATTAGCAATGGCAGTATTATTTTTGCAGATGACTCTCTTTCTAAGACTAATGCCCTTTTAACAGAGCCTAACAAAAAAATTCTCAAAAAAGCTTATGAAATGCTCAATAGCAGTTCTCCTTTAGAGAGAGGTTCAAAAGAGTATGTTGCTATAGCACAAAAAAAAGAAGAAATAAGACGTGCAAAATCTTTAACAAGTGAAGAAGAAAGCGCGTATGCAAAAAAACTTAAAGATTTAAGTGATGATATTGTAGATCGTACCAACTTTATGCTTGCTTTAGACCGCAAAGATGCAGAAGACGCAGTTTTAATTGCTCAAACGAAGGCTCAAATTGCATCTTGGAATGAACAAATTAAAGAAATCACTAACGAGAGGCTAAATCTTATAAAAAAGAGAGCTTCTGATTACAATTCAAAAACAGATCTTGTTGCTAAAGACAAGAAAGAGCTTGATAATCTTGCTGCTCTACGAGATCAAAAGATTACACAGACCGATGATGAAAAAAATCCATATGGGCTTTTAGACTCTGTACTAGAGAGAAACAAAATTATTGCTTATGAAATATTGTTGTCAATTGCTCGTTATCCAAAACATTCTCAAGTAGTTTTTCTTAGAAAATTAAGAAAAGCATTTAGACTTGCAATGTGTACAGGTGAAGATTTGAATGATGGCCGTGTACGTAACAAGATATTTGAGACATGCACTTTTAGAGTAGAGTTTAGAAACCTTAATAAAGAAAAGAACCTTGTTGAAGGTTATGCAATAGTTGACTGTGCAAAAGTCAAATATACAAAAGACTGGCAAAGTATACGTGGTTGTAGAATAGCAACTGTTTTCCAAGACCCAATGACATCATTGAATCCTGTTGTAACGATTGGCAAACAAATAATGACTGTTATTCTTAAACACCAAAAGTGTTCACAAGATGAAGCTAAAAAAAGAACTTTGGATATAATGTCTAAAGTTGGTATCCCTGAGCCGGAAAAGCGCTTTAACGATTATCCTTTCCAGTATTCAGGTGGTATGAGACAGCGTATTGTTATTGCAATTGCACTATCCTGTCAGCCAAAAATTCTCATATGTGATGAGCCAACGACAGCTTTGGATGTTACAATACAGGCTCAAATTATTAGGCTTATTAAAGATTTACAGCATCAACTTGGGTTTACAACTGTTTATATCACACATGACCTTGGTGTTGTTGCAAACGTTGCTGAGCGTGTTGCTGTCCTTTATGGTGGTCAAATTGTGGAACTTGGTACTGTAGAAGATATTTTCTATGAACCTAGACATCCTTATACTTGGGCGCTTTTAAGTTCTCTTACTCAGCTTGCAGAAAAGGGAGACGACTTGTTCTCAATTCCTGGCACGCCACCATCGCTCTATAATAAGATTGTGGGTGATGCATTTGCGCCAAGAAGTCAGTATGCAATGGCAATTGACATGGTCAAAGAGCCTCCAATGTTCCAGATAAACGACCACCATTGGGCAAAGACGTGGCTTTTGGATCCGCGTGCTCCTAAAGTTGAGCCTCCCAAGATTATTCAAAATCTTCATGAAAAGATGTTAAAATCTCATATAGAATTCACAGAGTAAGGCGGTTTAGTATGGAAGAAAACAAAAGAGAAGTGGTTCTTTCAGTACAGAACCTAGATGTTGTATTTAAGCAAAATAAAAAAGAGTTCAAAGCTGTAGATGATGTAAGTTTTGATATATACAAAGGTGAGACTTTTTCTCTTGTTGGAGAGTCTGGTTCTGGCAAGACTACAATTGGTCGTGCCATTGTTAGAATAAATCCTTGTTCAAATGGTGCTATATATTACAAAGGTGAAAAAATTTCTGGAAAACTTTCACGTAAAGCAGACCGTGAAGTTGTAAGAAAAATTCAAATGATTTTCCAAGATCCTGCTGCATCATTAAATGAAAGAGCAACTATTGAATATATTATTTCAGAAGGACTTTTCAATTTTCATCTTTATGATGATGAAAAGGATAGGATTAAAAAAGTTGAAACAATCATTCGTGAAGTTGGGCTTCTTCCTGAGCACCTTACAAGGTATCCTCATGAGTTCTCTGGCGGACAGCGCCAAAGAGTAGGGCTTGCGCGTTCTATTGTTATGGAGCCTGAATTTATCATTGCAGATGAACCAATTAGCGCTTTGGATGTTTCTATTAGAGCTCAAGTATTAAATCTTCTTAAAAAGTTCCAAAAAGAAAGAGGTCTTTCTTATCTTTTTATTGCTCATGATTTGTCTATTGTAAGGTTTATATCAGATAGAATTGCTGTTATTTACAAAGGTAAGATTATGGAAATTGCAGAGACAGAAGAACTTTTTAAGTATCCTTTGCATCCTTATACAAAATCTTTAATGTCAGCAATTCCAATTCCAGACCCAATACTAGAAAAGAATAAAAAACTCTTTGTTTATGATCCAAGTCAGCATGATTATTCTGTTGATAAACCCAAATTGGAAGATTTGGGAAATGGGCATTTCATTTATGGAAATGAGAAAGAACTTGCTCATTATAAAGAAGTGAGATTTGCAAAATAAGGGTCTTGGAGAGAATATAGAGTGAAAGATGATACTAAGAACATAGAAGTAAGTGAAAAACATGTAATCTTAAGGCTTGTTCTATTTGTAGTATTTCTTCTTATTGCAATTTTTTCTTTCTCATATGGTGTAACTTCTATTGGGAAAAAGGAAGAAGGGTACCAAACAATTGACGTTTTGCAAGACTCTCAAGTGCCTTTGTATGGTAATGAAGTCTCTTTTAGTTATTATTTTGAGGGCACAAGCAATTCTATAAAAAAAGAAGTTAAGGCTCTTTCTAAAGTTTATTCTCAAATACTTGCAAGCTCTTATAAGCAACTTGATCCTTCGTTAGAATATTCAGGTTCTGTAAGTCTTGGCGCTATCAATAATAATTTAGGGCAATCTATAAGTGTAAGTCCTGCTCTTTATTCTGTCTTAAAAGACGCTTACGCTCGTACTTTAGAGCAAAAGAACTTTAATATGTTCTCTGGTGCTTTGTATGCGGAATGGAAGAGTATTCTTATTTTAGATGATGCCAGTTCTTTTGACCCTCTTAATAACCAATATATGGCACAGCGCATTGAAGCAATTTCACAAGAAGTCTCAAATCTTGATAATTTTATTTTAGAATTTTTAGATGATGAGAAATGTATCGTTAGGTTTAGTGTTTCCAGCAAATATGCGTCTTTTTGTGAAGATATGGAAATTGAGGCTGCTCCTTTGGATTTGAATGTTTTGTATGATGCTTATTTACTTGAAATGACAGCAAAAGAGTTGTTGGCTTTGGGTTATGACAATGGAGTTCTTGTTTCAAGAGAAGGCCTTTGTATTGTATTGCAAGATGATACAGTTGCAAGTACAGCACTTATGTCTGCATTCCAACATGGGGGTTACTATAATGCTACTGTAAATGGGCATTACAGACATCTTTTTATAAACACAACAACAGGGGAGCCAAAAGACATTCTTCTTTCTTGTTCTATTACTTCAAGAGGTCTTAACTTAGTAAATAATATGGCAAATCTTGTGTATCTTGCTTCTCTTTCTTCAAAAGAACAAGTTTTGGAAGAATTGTCTTATTTAGTAAGTATTTCAGACCTCTCTATTGATTGTGCGTTCCAAGACGGCACTTCTTTTAATTCTAGTTTGTAAAAACTATTTGCTTGGCTTTATTTGTCTAGTCCTACTCGTTCAGTTCTATTTGTCTGTCTTTATTTGTCCGGCATGAGTGTCTTTTTCTTAAATTCTTCAATGAAGTTAAGAATGACTTCTACAGCACCATCAACGCCAACATCGCTTGTATCAATACTAAGGTCGTAGTTAGTTGCATCTCCCCACTTTTGATGAGTATAATATTCATAGTACTTAGACCTGTTTTTGTCATTATTTTTAATTATCTTTTCCATTGATGCTCTGTCGCCTTCTGAATGCTCCTCAAGAGCCAATTTACGGCTTATGCGGTCTTCAAGACTTGCATGAATAAAGATATCAATAGTGTCATAATCTCTAAGAATGTAATTTGCGCAACGTCCAATTATGACACAAGGACCTTGTTGTGCTAAAGATAGAATTACTTTTGATTTTTCTAGGAAAACTTGGTCATTAGGTGACATATTGTAAAATTGGTTCATCATGATTTCTCTTGAAGAACCCACTCCGGCACCTGGCACTAAGCCTGCTGTTCCAATATTCAAAAGGCTTGGTTTTTGCTCGTCCATTTTGGAGAGGTAGCTTTCTGCAAAACGGCTGTTTTCTGCTGTGAGTGTTAAAAGTTCCTTATCGTAGAAGGGAATACCTAGACGTTTTGAGAGTCTAAGACCAGTTTCATGTCCTCCGCTTCCAAATTGTCTTCCTATGGTTATGATGTGTTTCATTCTTTCACCTCCAAGTAAGTTCTCTCAAGTGTGCATATTCAAGTATACATCTAATGGTACATCAAAGTGTACATCTAAGAGCATTTTTAAGTGCTTTTGTAAGTACCCCTCTAAATATACAAAGATTATATCACTCTTTCAAAAATGATGTCCAAAGAATTTTTTATTAGCATACAAAAGTTTGGAGCCAAGCGGAATCGAACCGCCATTTGTGCCATGCGAAAGCACCGTTCTACCATTAAACCATGGCCCCTAAGTTTTGAAAATTCTTGTAAAAGTATATTTCTTTAACTCAACTTTGTTAAGGATGTTCTTGCTTTGGTTTTGTAAAACATTATGAGCGCAATATCTTGCAAAAATTTTTTGTTTTACTTTTTGTGTATTGGTTGTTGTACTAGTCTTCTAATGCCATTATTTTTGCTCTACGTCTTGCATGGCGTTCTTCTTTGGAAACTTGTGCTTCCATATAAGATTTGAGCATATCAAGAACAGGTTCTTGGTAAGTAATACGACCACCAAAAGCAATAAAGTTACAATCATTATGCTCTTTTGCCATTTTAGCTGCAAAACAGTTTTGTGGAAGAGCACATCTAATACCTTTAATTTTGTTTGCGCAAATAGAAACTCCAATTCCTGTTCCACAGCAAACAATTCCAAATTCATAACCGCCTTTTTTGAATTCCTCACAAGCTTTTTTTGCCATGTCTGGGTAATCAACAGAAACAGGTTCTCCAATGCCAAGATAGTTGACTTCATAACCTTGATTTTTCAAATATTCAATTATAGATGCTGTAAGCTCAACAGCTCCCTGATCGTTAGCAATAACTACTTTTTTCACGTTAAACCTCCTGTTTTAGGCCCTCATGTACCAATTATGATTTCTCATATTTGGTAGTCTGTTTTGCTTTACTAAAGTTATGTCTTAAAACTTTAAGACATTGGGGCCGGTGCAATTTTAATTACATTTGGAATACTTCGTATAGATTTGACAATTTTCTTAAATGACTCTTCGTTATCACACTCCATGGTAAATGTCCCAACAAGATTTCCCATTTCATCATCTATCAGGCTTCCCGCAACAAGATGTCCTGAGTAATTTCTAAGAGCGCCTTCAATTTCACTGAAAAGATCTTGTGTCCTTTTACTTGTTACCATAAAGCGTCGTGTTATTGTCTCTGTAGAGGTTTCCCATTCAACATCAATCTTCCTTTGGTCTATTTCTGACATATGTGCAAGATTTGGACAATTAGCTTTGTGTACAATAATTCCTCTACCACGTGAAATGTATCCTACAATTTCATCTCCGGGAATTGGATTGCAGCACTGAGCTATGCTTATCATTATGTTGCGGTTCTTTGCAACTGTAACAGAGCTTTTTGTACTGTCATTTTTAACTTGACGAACAATGTCGCTGTCTTGAAGTTCCTGTGCTACTTGAGGTTGTTGCTTTTCTTCGTTTTCAATTGCAGCTTCAACATCTTTTTTGTGAGCAATAATGTTTTTTTCTATGAGAAGGTTTTCATCATATTTATTAAGCCATGCTCTGATTTTTCTTCTTGCACTAGTAGTGTGTGCATATTTGAGCCAAGTAACACGAGGGTGAGCATTTTTTTGAGTGAGAATTTCAATGACTTGCGTATTTTGAAGTGGTTGGCCCAATGGAATAATTGAGCCGTTGGCTTTTGCGCTTACAGTTTGATTGCCAATCTCTGTATGAATAGTGTAAGCAAAATCAAGCGCTGTTGCTCCAACGGGCAGTTCTATTGCCTGTCCTTTAGGAGTAAATACATAAATTGTGTCTTTAAGAAGTTCACTCTTTATGTCGTCCATGAAAGACTCACTTTGTTCTATTTCGTTATTCCAAGTTTTTAATTTTGAAGCAATTCTGGATAACTGTTGGCTGTCCATGTTTACCCAGCTTTGACTTGATTGTCCGCCTCCAAGAGCTGCTTTATAAACCCAGTGAGATGCAACGCCATATTCTGCAATTTGATCCATTTCATAAGTTCTTATTTGAACTTCAAGTATTACTCCGTTCATTGTCATGATTGTTGTATGCAAACTTTGATAATTGTTTGCTTTTGGCATTGCAATATAATCCTTAAAACGCCCTTCCATTGGTGGCCACAGCTGGTGGATTATTCCAACAAGCGTATAACATTCAGGCACTGTGTTGCATATAACTCTAACTCCAAGAATGTCAAAGATTTCGTCAATCTCTTTTCTTCTCTTTTTCATTTTCATATAAATGGAGTATGTGTGTTTTGACCGTGATGTTATCTTTATCCCCTTAATTCCTGCATCTATACAAGCATTTGAAATCTTCTTTTTAACTGTTTCAAGATATTTCTCAAACTCACTTTGTTTGGAGAGCAAATAGTCTTGTATGTACTTGTAAGTATCGGGCTTTAGGGTTTTGAGGCTTAAGTCTTCAAGTTCAGCTTTCATCCATGCAATACCCAAGCGGTCAGCAAGTGGAGCGTAAATATCAAGACAATCGCTTGCAATTTCTTTGGCACGTACTGGGTCCATATATTGCAATGTGCGCATGTTGTGAAGTTTGTCTGCAAGTTTGATGATAATGACGGGCATGTTCTTACTTGTTGCAATGAACATTTTTCTTATAGTTTCTGCTTCTTGCGCGCTTTTGGAAAGGCTCTTAATGTTAGCAATTTTGGTAACGCCTTGTACAAGTTCGCAAACATTCTTGCCAAAAAGCTCAGTTATCTCTTCTTCTGAAGTATTTGTATCTTCTATTACATCATGCAAAAGTCCTGCGCATACAGTGTCAACGTCCATATTCATTTGGATGAGAGTCTCTGCTACAGCAATGGGGTGAATAATGTATGGCTCTCCGCTTTTGCGTTTTTGGTTTTCATGCTTTACGTTGGCAAAATTGGCAGCTTTTTCTATTTTGTCGTGGTCTTCTTGAGAGTACTTTGTTACTTTTTGCATGAATCTTTTTACAAGTTCTTCGTACATATTCTATCTTCTCTTTCGTATCCAAATTTCTTATAAGTTATACAACACCTTTACAACCTTTATTCCACTTGCCAAAGACAACTCTATCTCTATTGCCAAGGTCTTTCTTTGCATCTATATAAACAAAGCCCGCATTTGAAAACATTTCTTTGACATCATCTTTTTCATCAAAACCGATTTCCATGATTAGATGTCCATTATTTTCCATAAAAGAGGGCGCTTGGGCAACGATTTTTCTAATGATATTAAGACCATCTTGTCCTCCGTCAAGAGCAAGTTTTGGTTCTTGCTGTACTTGTGCTTCCAATGTTGGAACTATGTTGCTTTTTATATAAGGTGGATTTGTCAAGATTAAATCAAATTTCATGTTTTTGAGGTTCTCAAAGAGGTCTGTTTGAACAACGTGCCATGAAATTTTAGTACTAGATAATATTTTTATGGCATTGTTTTGACATACTTGTAATGCGCCATTTGAAATGTCTGCCAATGTAAGTTCTATATCAAGGGATGGATTATCTCTTTTTGTTACTTTTGCAACAGAAATACCAATGCAGCCTGTGCCACAACACAAATCCAAAATTTTGAGTTTTTGAGTTTTCAACTCATCAGGTTTTGCAGTCCTGGACATATTTGCACAATGGTGGGGCTTACTACAGTTCTTTATGCTATCATCATTGGCTACAGTTTGGTTAGCTACAACATGGTTAGTTGCGAAGTAGTTAGTTGCAGTTTGGTTAGTTGCAAAATTGTTAGCTACAACATTGTTAGCTACAACATTTAGTGCTGTTTCAACAAGAATTTCAGTGTCTGCACGAGGAATTAGAGTATCTTGATTTACAATAAAATCATCCTCAAAAAAACCTCTATGTCCCACAATGTATGCAACAGGCATGTTCTTGGCTCTTTTTTGTGCCATTTCTAAAATCATATTCTCGTTGTCAGCTGCAATACTATCATGTGATTTGAGAATAAATGCGCTACTGTCAAAATTCAAAACATCCTGAATGATAATGCGAGCATCAAGAGATGGAGTATCACTGGCCTTGCCAATGATATTCAAGCATTGTTTGTACACTTGCTCTACAGTCACTGTGCTTCCTTTAGAGCTTCTTCTCCTGCTGCAATTTTGAGAGCCTCAATAACATCTTCTAAATGACCTTCCATAACAAGGTCAAGTTTGTACAAAGTAAGATTTATTCTATGGTCAGTGAGCCTGTTTTGTGGGAAATTGTATGTTCTAATACGCTCACTGCGGTCTCCACTACCAACTTGGCTCTTTCTTTCTTCTGCACGTTCTTTGGCTTTTCGTCCAGCTTCAAGGTCGTAAAGTCTAGAGCGTAAAACTCTCATTGCTTCTGCTTTGTTTTGAAGTTGTGATTTTTGGTTTTGACATATTACAACAAGGCCAGTTGGAATATGTGTAATTCTAACAGCACTTTCTGTAGTATTAACGCATTGACCTCCCGGGCCTCCTGCCCTCATGACATCTATGCGAAGATCCTCTTGCTTAATTTCTACTTCTGTTTCTTCTGCTTCAGGGAGAACAGCAACAGTTACAGCTGATGTATGAATTCTTCCTCCGCTTTCTGTTTCTGGAACTCTTTGAACTCTATGTACACCACTTTCCCAACGCAATGAGCCATAAACATCTTTTCCAGATATAGAAACAATAATTTCCTTATAACCACCAAGTTCTGTTGCATTAGAGCTTATTTCTTCAAGTTTCCAATGCATAGACTCAGCATAATAAGAATACATTCTGTATAAATCAGCTGCAAAGAGGGCTGCTTCTTCTCCTCCTGTTCCGGCTCTTATTTCCATGATTATGTTTTTGCCTTCCATTGGATCTGGTGGAACAAGAAGCATTTTGCAATGTTTTTGACTTTGTTCGATTTTTTCTTTGAGAATGGGGATTTCTTCTTTTGCCATCTCTGCTATATCAGAGTCACTTTCTTTTGCAAGAGCCTCATTATCTTTTAATTCTTCAGTTAATGACTTAAGATTTGACAATTCTTCAACTATTGGCACAAGGCGACTTCTTTCTTGCATGAGATTTTTATAAGAAGTCATATCTTTCATGATATTTGAGTCTTGCAGTTTTGTGTCTAACTCGTCTAATTGATTTTTGAATTCATCAAGTTTTTCTATCATCTTTTGCTCTTATGCCTCTATCTCTATTAGTTTTTATGCCTTAGCTCGTTATGACTTAGCTTTTAAGCATTAGCTCTTATGTCTTAGTTTTTTATGCCTTAGTGCGCTTGCGTTTTAACACTGCAGTTTTTGCAATTGTACGCTTTGTTTATTTTTTTGAATACCTTACTACCATGTGTACTTCTGCCGGCCCGTTTCCAGTATTTGAAATAGTGTGGTCTACATCACAATGGTAGACAAGAAAATCTCCTTTTTTAAGGGTTGCTTTATTATCTCCGGCAGTAACTGTAACTTGCCCTTTGAGAATAGTAAGAAATTCTTGTGTGCCGGGGTAGTGTGGTTCAGATGGAAGTTTTGTGCCTTGTGGCAATGTAAGAAAGTACATTTCAAGTTCTTCTACCATATTTAGAGGGGAAAGAACCTTAATAGTTACATCGTGGTCAACCATTTCCAAAGAAGAAGTACCTTTTGTTTTATTAGGATTTACACTAAAAATCCTTTTAGGAACATCGTTAGTGTTTAAGAGTTCATTCAAATCAACACCAAGGCCTTTTGCAATTTTCCATACAGTAGCAACAGTTGGGTTGACTTTATCTGACTCAATTTGGCTTAACATGGCCTTAGATACACCTGATTTTTCAGAGAGTACATTTAATGTGAGACTGCGTTCAGTTCTCATTTTTTGTATGTTTTTTCCAATCATTGGAGGAGTTTCCATCTTTTTCTCCTTTTGTTTGACATGTCAAAAATCGTTCACTATACTGAACTCTGTACGGTGCCTTGCATTGTAGTTTTATGTTAGATTTAAGCCTTGTTTAGGTCTTGGCTAAGCCCTAGTTAAGCCTTGGCTAAGCTTTTCAAGATACCCTAAATCTCACATGCTTTCATACAATATACAAGGTGATATTTCGTCCAATTCTAGTATCAACAGCATTTGCTGTCAATGAAATACAGAATTGCGAGGAGGTTCGTTTGTGAAGAATATCCTTGTTGTAGGTTCTTTAGGGCAACTGGGCTCTGAGATTGCTATTGGATTAAGAAAAAAATACGGAACTAACAATGTTGTCCTTACTGATATTCGTGATGATGTAAACAAAGAACTTGTTGAAGAAGGACCATTCTACAAAATGGACAGCCGCGACGGCGACAAGCTCTTAGAAGTGGTCCAAAAACATAATATAGATACAATTTATCACCTTGCCGCAATATTATCGGCCACCGCTGAAAAAAATCCACAGCGCGCATGGGATGTAAATATGAATGGCTTGTTGGTTTCGTTGGAAGTTGCAAGGCAAGAAGGCTGTGCTGTGTTTACGCCTTCGTCAATTGGCGCTTTTGGGCCAACAACCCCCAAGCAGTATACGCCACAGGATACAGTTCAGCGACCTACTTCCATATATGGTGTGACCAAGGTTGCGGGAGAACTTCTTTGCGATTATTACTATCACAAATATGATGTTGATACCCGAGGTGTGCGTTTTCCTGGTGTTATAAGCAACATGACACCTCCGGGAGGCGGAACAACTGATTATGCAGTAGAGATTTACTATGCCGCTGTTGAAAAACATCATTACGAGTGTTTCTTAAGAAGTGATACTTATCTTGATATGATTTACATGCCAGATGCCGTAAAAGCTGCAATACAAGTTATGGAAGCCAACCCGGAAAAACTGCGTCATAGAAACGCATTTAATATTGCATCTATGAGTTTTTGCCCAGAAGAACAGGCTGCATACATAAGAAATATTATTCCTGATTTTACAATTGGTTATGACATAGACCCTGTTAAACAGGCAATAGCCGATTCTTGGCCAGACTGTCTTGAGGATTATGCTGCAAGAGTAGAATGGGGGTGGAAGCCTGATTACGATTTGGCATCAATGACAGAAAACATGATAAAAACAATACAAACAAGAAAATGCTGCAAAGAATGAAGTAAGAATTAAATAGAAAGAAATGTGCAAATTAGTGTGAGAATTAACGTTAATGTGCGAATTAAATGTGAGATTTAATGTGAGAATTAGCAAAAAGGGGGCCAGAGGTGACAGATACTCTAAAAAAGGAGCTTAGAGAGTTTTTGGACGGACTTGAGGAACAAGGACTCTCAAAAAAAGAAAGGATTATCGTTTCTGAACAAAGTGGCTTAATAAAAGTCCAAAATCCAAACGGAGAAGTCGTTGATGTTTTGAATTTTTGCGCAAACAACTACTTGGGACTTGCTAATAACAAAGAAGTCATTGAAGC
>CAVDLI010000003.1:0-2569 GCA_963609725.1 bacterium
AAAATGCAACTTCACCTTGGACGGCTTTGTGTTGCATTTACTTTTTCAATTAACCTTGGAAGTGTTATTATAAAGAGTTTATATGTTTTGTTTATATGTTCTGGTCGTTGTTTGTTGAAAAGTTTTTAACAAATTTTGCATATTTTGTGCAAAATTTGTGGTAAAATACTATAAAAATGTTAAGGATTTTTGAATAAAACAGTCATTTTGGTATTCAAAAATAAACCAATAAATGGTATAAGTTAAGCAGTATGGAAAGAAGAATAAAAATTGCTCCGTCAGTCTTGTCTGCTGACTTTTCTGCAATGCGTGAAGCCTTAAGAGAAATTGATGAAAGTGGTGCTCCATGGATTCATCTTGATGTTATGGATGGTTCATTTGTCCCTAATATCACGTTTGGACAAAAGTTTATTAAGGACATAAGACCTCATTCAAAACTTTTTTTTGACACTCATTTGATGATTGAAAACCCAATGAAATATTTAAGTGAATTTGCATCTTCAGGTTCTCAATCTATTACATTTCATTATGAGGCGTGTGAGAACCCAATTCCTGTTTTACGAAAAATTAGAGAAGTTGGGTGTTTGGCTGGAATCTCTATTAAGCCTGATACAAATGTAGAAGTTTTAGAACCGCTTTTAGATGAATTTGACATTGTGTTAGTAATGAGTGTTAACCCTGGCTTTGGAGGACAATCTTTCATCCCTAGCAGTTTAGACAAAGTAAAATGGTTAAAAGAAAACAGAAAAGATAGAAAATATCTCATCTCAATTGATGGAGGTATTAACGAGCAAACTATCAATGCTGTATATGAAGCAGGAATTGACATTGCTGTTACAGGTTCTGCTTTCTTTAAGTCAAATAACAAGAAACTTTTTGTTGATAACATGTCTCTGGGAATGAGGTAATCCAATGAGAGCGGTAATACAAAGAGTAAAAACTGCAAGCATTACTGTTGAAAATAAGACAGTTGGTTCAATAGACAATGGGCTTTTAATTTATTTGGGTGTATGTGACAACGATGATTATTGCACATGTTCCAAAATGGCTGACAAAATTGCAAAATTACGAATTTTTTGTGATGAAAATGACAAGATGAATTTAAGTATTTCTGATGTGAATGGAAGTTTTCTTGTAGTAAGTCAATTTACATTATATGCAAATCTTCACAGAGGAAATAGACCTTCTTATGACGGAGCCGGAAAACCAGAACATGCTAAAATGCTTTATGAATATTTTATCAATTTACTGAAGCAAAAAGGATTTAGTGTTGAAAATGGTATATTTGGAGCACATATGCATGTCTGTTATGAAAACGATGGTCCTGTAACAATTCTTATGGATTCAGAGACATTGTTTTTAAGAACTTAAAATTGTTCATTTCGTTAGGAGTTAAATATGGCAAAAGAAAAACTTGTAGAAGAGAAAATGAGTGACGAAAAAAAGAATTCTATTCTCAAACAAAAAATTGAAGCTCTAGAAGCAGCAAGGCAACAAATAGATAAAGAATTTGGAAAAGGTTCTCTTATGAGACTTGGAGACAGCTCTGTTTCTAAAAACGTAGAAGTAATACCTTCTGGATCCATACTTCTAGATGAAGCATTGGGAGTTGGTGGGTATCCAAGAGGAAGAATTATTGAAATCTATGGACCTGAGTCTTCAGGAAAGACAACCTTAGCTCTTCATGCCATAGCTGAGGCTCAAAAAGCCGGTGGAATTGCTGCCTTTATTGATGCTGAACATGCACTTGATCCCACATATGCAAGAAAACTTGGAGTAGATACTGATGAACTGTGGATTTCACAACCAGACAGTGGAGAGCAGGCCCTTGAAGTTGCAGAATCACTAGTTAGAAGTGGTGCTGTTGATATAATAGTTGTCGACTCCGTTGCAGCTCTTACACCACAGGCTGAGCTAGAAGGTGATATGGGAGATTCTCACATGGGTCTTCAAGCGCGTCTTATGAGCCAGGCATTACGAAAGTTAACCGGCATACTTGCTAAAAGCAAAACAACAATCATTTTTATAAACCAAATTAGAATGAAAATTGGGGTTATGTTTGGCAACCCAGAGACAACAACTGGAGGTAATGCTCTTAAATTTTATAGTTCTGTTAGACTTGACGTTCGTAAGATTGAGACCATTTCTAAAGGTGCTGACGAATTCATTGGGAACAGAGTTAGAGTAAAGATTGTAAAAAATAAAGTTGCACCTCCATTTAGAAAAGTTGAGTTGGATTTATATTTTAATGAAGGAATATCTTATGCTGGAGGGCTTTTAGATGGAGCCTTAAAGCATGGACTTCTTGAAAAAACAGGTTCTTGGTATTCATATAATGGAGAGAAAATAGGACAAGGCAGAGACAATGTCATTGCTTTCTTAAAACAAAATCCAGATATCATGGCAGAACTTGATGCAAAACTTAGAGAAGCTATCTTTGGTGCTAATGAAAAAACTCAGGAGTAAATAAAACTTATATGGTTGAGTTTCATACTAGTGCTTATGATGGTCCTTTAGATGTTCTATTAGCATACATACAAAAAGCGCAGATCAACATTTATGATATCCC
>CAVDLI010000003.1:2579-47251 GCA_963609725.1 bacterium
TCAAATTACAGATCAATTTTTGGAATACATTCATCATGCAGAGCAAATAGGACTACAGGATTTATCAGAATTTTATAAAATGGCAGCTGAGCTTATTTGGATTAAAAGTCAAATGATGCTTCCAATTGAAGTCGAATTTGATGAACAATATGTTGACCCTAGAGAAGAACTAGTTGAAAGACTTTTGGAATACTCAAAATTCAAAAAATATTCTGAGCTTCTTTTGGGCAATGATAAATCTGATGACCTTGTTGTTCAAAGAAAAAAATCGGAATTTATGATTCCTTTCTCAGATGAAGAATTGTGGGAAAATGTAACAGTCAATGATCTTCTTCAATCGTTTGCAAAAATGATGGAGAACTATAATTTTATTGAAGAAAAAGTATTCAACATTTATGAAGATGTATCTGAAAAAGAAAAAGTTGCACTAATGAATGAGCTTTTTGAAACTCATACTTCAATAATGTTCTCTGATTTATTTGTCAAAAAGACTCCAGAGCATGTAATTTGTTCTTTCTTGGCTGTTCTGGAAGCTGTTAAAGATAAAATAGTTCTTGTGGAACAGCCAGAGCCATTTGGTGATATGATTCTTACAAAAAGACCAATTGATTGGAATCCAAATCTAGCAGATGACTATGATGACCAGTATGATGAGATAGTTGAAAATCAACTTGAAGATAGTGATGATTTTTCTGTTCATGATGACTTTTAGAACGCAATTAAGATATAATGGCCACAATGACGTTAAATGAAAATGCAAGATTAATTGAAGCCGTACTTTTTTTAGAAAATGAACCTCTATCTGTTGAACGAATTTGTAAAATGACAGGAATAGGGGAAAATGATGTTAAAAATGCTCTTAATGAGTTATCTGATGCGTTTTATTCTGCAGACCATGGCTTGGCATTGGTTGAATCAGCAGAAACGTTTTCATTTGTTCCTTGTACAAATTTGAATGAAAAACTAAGAGCATGCTATGGTAAAAAAATAGATAAACGGCTGTCAAAAGCTGCAATGGAAACATTGGCCATAGTTGCTTATTCTCAACCAATAACTAGGGGAGAGATTACAAAAATCAGAGGTGTTGTCTCAGATTCTATAATTAGGATTTTAAGAGAAAGAGATTATATAAAAGTTGTTGGAAGAAAAGATGTTCAAGGGCATCCTTGCTTATATGGTACAACAAGGAAGTTTCTTTATACATTTAAGCTTGAAACAATAAGCAATTTACCACGGCTTTCTGAAATTGACAGACAGAGGTTCGAAAAAGAAGATGAAAATTGAATATCCAATTAGATTACAAAGTTACATTGCCAAGTGTGGAGTATCTTCAAGACGAGGCAGTGAAAATTTAATAACTCAAGGTCGCGTTAAAGTTAACAATAAACGCGTTACAGAACTGGGAACAAAAGTCAATGAAAACGATATCGTTTATGTTGATGATTTTCTTGTAGAACCAGAAGAAAAAGATTACTACTATGCTCTCAATAAACCAAAAGGTTTTGTTTGCACAAATTTTGACCCAAACTAGACAGCATATGCAAGAGATTTAATTGATGTTCCAGAGCGTAATCTTTTGTTTAATGTAGGACGATTAGATAAAGATTCACAAGGTCTTATTTTATTTACAAATGACGGTGATTTTGCAAACTTGATAATGCATCCGTCATCAGAAACAGAAAAAGAGTACATAGTAAAGACTGATCTAGATATTCTTAAAAAAGACATGGACGATGCTTATAGAGGTTTAATCAAACCATACAGAATTAAGTCGTACAAAATATTGGGCAAACGAGATGTAAGTGTAGTTCTTACTGAAGGAAAAAACAGAGAAATACGTAACATGTTTGAGGCCATGGGATATGAAGTTAAAAGACTTATTAGAGTAAGAATTGGCCACATTGAACTTGAAGATTTGGGAATTGGAAAGTTTAGAAAACTCACAAAAAAGGAAGTTGCTTCTCTCATAGAAGAAGCACAATCAAAACAGCCCAAGAATATGAATCTTCATGATGTACATTCAACAACTATACGCAAGGAAAAATAATTATGGTGATTGCAATTGATGGTCCCGCAGGTGTTGGAAAAAGTTCTATAGCAAAACTTGTTGCTCAAAAGTTAGGAATTTATTACCTAAATTCAGGGAATTTTTATAGAGGAGCAACTTATAGAATTTTGAATTTAGGATTAGATCCTTCTAATCCACAAGATTGCATAAAAGCTACAAAAGATGCTGATTTTGATATTAAAGACGGTCGTTTCTATTTAGACGGAGAAGATGTTGAAGATAAACTCCATGAGACCTCTATTGATTTGTGGTCATCTAAGGTCTCTGTTAATCCTGAAGTAAGAAGTATTGTTAATGAGAGAATTCATGATTTGACAAAGAAGATAGATGTGATTGCAGAGGGTAGGGACATGACAACAGTTGTTTTCCCTGATGCAAAGTATAAATTTTACTTTGATGCACAACCTGAAATAAGAGCAAAACGGCGTTATGAGCAAAATCCAGGGAATATGGACTATGCTACGATCTTGAAAGAAATAAACGAAAGAGATGAAATTGATAAAAATAAACCCGTTGGAGGGTTAAAAATTGCACCAGGTGCCATTTATGTAGATACTTCATACTTGACCATAAATGAAGTTTGTGCGAAAGTGATAGGAGCCGTAAAAGGCACATTAGAAATATAAGGATCAGGAGAACAAAAGTGTCTGAAGAAAGAGAAATGCAAAACAAAGATACCGATATGCAGAGTGTACTGCAGGAGGAATATCTAAAATCTCTTGATGGAATCGAGGACGGTCAGCTCGTTACCGGTACTGTGGTTCAGGTCAATAACGAGTATGTGTTTGTTGATGTCGGTTACAAGTCTGAGGGAAGAATTTCAATGGATGAGTTCGATGAAGTCCCAGCTATTGGAGATTCCGTTACTGTTTTGATTGTCAACAAGGAAGGAAAGGGTGGTCAGGTCATCATTTCCAAGAAGAAAGCTGATGTAAAAGCTCGCAGTGAAGAACTCAAACAAGCTGCTGAAACTAAAACTCCAGTCGAGGGAAAGTTTGTTAAAGTTATAAATGGTGGCTTTGAAGTAGATTTGGGTTCAGATTTCTATGGTTTCTGCCCACTCTCAAAGGCTGATATCACAAGAACAGAAAACCCAGAGTCTTTAATTGGCGTATCAGATTATTTCATCATTGAGAAATTCCACGGTGGCAACAAGCTTAAGAGCGTTGTATCAAGACGTGATTATTTGGAAAAAAAGATTAAAGAGAATAAGGAAAAATTCTTCTCAACTGTAAAGATTGGGGACGTTGTTGAAGGCGTAGCCAAGTCATTTACAAGTTTTGGAGCATTTATTGACCTTGGTGGTTTTGACGGACTTCTTCATCTTAACGATATGTCTTGGGGACATGTAAATCGTCCTCGTGATTATGTAAAGAAAGGTGAAAAAATTCAGCTTAGACTCATCAATATTGATCCGGAAACAAAGAAAATTAACCTTTCTCTAAAACACATGCAGGAAGATCCATGGACAACATTTGAAGATCATTTCAAGGTTGGAGATGTAGTTACAGCTCCAGTAACCAAAATGACTACATTTGGTGTTTTTATTGAGATTGCTCCTGGAATTGAAGGTCTTGCTCATATTTCAGAACTTAGCTGGACAAAACGCATCAATAATCCAAAAGAAGTTCTTAATATTGGTGATGTTGTACAGTGCAAGATTCTTGGTTATGATCTTGAGAAAAAACGTGTTTCGCTTGGAATTAAACAGCTTGAAGCAAATCCTTGGGATACAATAGCTGAAAGATATCCAGTTGGAACGGTTCTTTCCAGACCTGTTGTAAAAATTACTAATAGTGGAGCATTTGTTAACCTGGAGGATGGAATTGATGGATTCCTTCATGTTGATGATGTTTCATGGACAAAGAAAATTAAGAATATGTCTTCGTTCTGTAAAGAAGGTGATGTTATTGATGTTACAATCACTAAGGTTGAGCCAGAAAACCGCAGAATCAGACTTGGTGTCAAGCAGCTTGAAAGCAATCCTTGGCAGACTCTCAAGCACCAGTATCCAAAATTCTCCACAATCACAGGTACAGTATCAAATGTGACTGACTTTGGTGTGTTTGTGAAGGTTCTGGGCGATATCGAGGGCCTAATTCCAAAGTTCTCACTTGTTGGTCCAGATGAGGAGTATTCTGATGAAGTCCTTAAAAAGTTTAAGGTTGGAGACTCTGTGACAGCTATGGTCATGGAAGTTGATCCTAAAAATCAGAAACTTTCTCTCTCTATTAAAGAGATGAAAAAACGTGACCAGCAGTCTGAAGTGGCTAAGTATATGTCAAACTCAGATGATGACGACACCGTCACCTTTGCAGACTTAATTTCTTCACGCGAGGAGAAATAAGGGAATGGCGAAGAAAAAGTTGAATAAAGAAGTAGAGAATACCACTGAGCAGAAGCTCATTAATGGTATCTCTGCATTCTTTGAAAAAAATTTGAAAGTTATTCTTCTTGCACTTTTGGCAATTGCTCTTGTAGTTGTTATCATAATAATTGTTGCTAGTTCTTCTTCAAAGTCTAGTGATTCAGCGCAAATTAAGATTGCAGAGTTGGAAGAAAAGTACACAGAGCTCTCTATTGCAGAAGACCCTGATTGGGAGTCTCTTGAAACAGAACTTGCTTCTATGGTCAAAGGTTCTTCTTATACTTCTGTTAAAGCATCTTATTTGCTTGGTTTAGCTCATTTTGACCAAGAAGATTATAGCGCTGCAAAAGAAGCATTCCAAAAAGCTTATGAATTGAATACTGGAATTTATCTTGCACCTCTTGCACTTGTGAATGAGGCTGCATGTTGTGAAGCTTTGGGAGATACAACTAGTGCTCTTGCACTCTACAATACAGTATTTGATAATTACAAAGAGAGTGGAGTAGCTGCTAAAGCATTGTTTAATGTTGCAAGAATTTATCTCCAGCAGAATAACAACCAATTAGCTAAAACAACTTTTGAGCAAGTTGCAACTGATTATCCAAATTCAGAGTATGGCAAACTTGCAAAAAATATTGCTAACACACTTTAAAAATAGGATGGCATGAAAATGTCATACAGACACCAATCTACAATAATGTTGCTCATAATTGTGATGGTGTCTGTTTTTTTATTCTCTTGCGGTATTCCTACTTATTGGGAGCCGTCAAATTCAACTGTAATAAGCAAGAACACATCTAATGAAGACCCTGTTAGTTTTAATGTTACTGTGAACTATTATGCAGGAGATGACGGGGACAACGCTCCTAATATTGGACTTTTGTTATTGTATGTGTACACAGACACTGATATAAGTAGCAATAGTAGTTTTTATAATGCACTTGTAAAAGAGTTCAATTCAAGTTATAGAGGAACAAAACCTAGTGGAATATCTACACTAAAAGCGTCGTATAACACATCAATTTGGTCTTTTTCTTACGATGACGAAACTTTCAATGTATACGCTTTTACAGATTCAAATGACCAGTCAGTAGAAGCATTCAAATACAATAAAGATATTTCAAATAAAGAAGATTTCAGCACAAAATACACTCTAAGACTCAAAGAAACAAAAACTGATGGAGTGGAACTTTTTGTAGATAATTCAACGACTCTAGATAGCTCATTTAGCTTTGGTCTTAGTGAAGATAATTTGAATGATTTGAATGAAGCAAAATACATTCATGTTTACGCTGCAATTAGTGCACAGGGAAACTATAGCAATATTTATTGGTCAGATCTTGTTTATGTTGGTTCTTTTGAAAACTAGAGTAGGTAATACAATAAGAGGAGATACCAAATTGAGTTTAATATTTTCTAATTTGAACTTCTAAGTGTAAGTTACCTTATTTTTCTAAAAATTGTATATAATACATATTCTGTCAAACTAGAGTAGTGGCAAATTTCCAAAATAGATAACCACATTTTGAAAAAACATCTACCTAAAGACTACATATAAAACTTTGTTTTAATTATAATTATTTTTACGAGGTAAAACTTATGAACGATTACGAATATATAATTCACAACGACGGCGATATTTCAAAGAAAAATCAAGATAATGCAAAAAGAATGTTTCCAATTACAATAGCGTGTGAAGCTAGGAAATTTCACAGACAAATTCCTGGTTATAGAATGACACCTCTAGTTGCAATGCCCAATTTGGCTCAAATGTTAGGTTTGGGTGGAATTTACATAAAAAATGAAGCGATGCGCCTTGAATTAAATTCATTCAAAGTTATGGGCGGTTCTTTTGCAATTTACAGATTTATTAAGAAGTTGCTTAACATGGAAGACAAAGAACTTTCATTTGATTATCTTGTAAGCAAAGAATGCCATGACAAAGTTGGAGATATTACATTTTGCTCAGCAACAGACGGCAACCACGGACGAGGTCTTGCATGGGCAAGTCACATGTTAGGACATAAATGTAAAATATATGTTCACTCAGAAACTTCCCAAGCTCGTATAAATGCAATAAAAAAATATGGTGCTGAAGTAACTGTTGTAAAAGGCAATTATGATGATGCAGTAAGACAAGCCGCATTAGATGCAAAAAATAATGGATGGTACGTTATTTCTGACACTTCTTGGCCTGGATACAGTGAAATCCCAACTTGGATTATGCAAGGTTATACTTCTATGCTACTAGAAGCACAAGAACAGTTTTCTGGAATGGGCATCCAAAAACCAACCCATGTAATAGTTCAAGCCGGAGTTGGTGCACTTGCAGCATCTGTAGTTGGATTTTACACAGCTCTATTTCCTGAAAATCCCCCACTCTTTATTGTTGTTGAGCCTGATAAAGCCGCTTGTGTTTATGAATCAATAAAAGCAAATGATGGTGCTTGCCATAGTGTTAAAGGCGATTTGGATACAATAATGGCAGGACTTGCATGCGGAGACCCTTCTCCTATTGCTTTTGATATACTAAATAATAATGCCGATATCTTTATCAAAGTCCCAGATTATGTTGCAGCACGAGGTATGAGAATTCTTTCATGCCCGCTTAAGGGTGATCCATTTGTTATTAGCGGAGAAAGTGGTGCTGTTCCTCTTGGAACTCTGTATTCTCTATTAACAGAAAATGAGGATTCTGAACTTAAGAAGGCACTAAATCTTAATAAAGATTCTCTTGTTTTCATGGTTAACACAGAAGGAAACACAGATCCAATGCAATTTAGACAAATAATATGGGATGGAAGAAACCCTGTACCAAAGAAATATGAGACAAAGAAATAACTTATAGAAAGTCTAATTACAGAACTTCCAAACAAAAGCTTTCTTAGCTAAGATTTGGAAGTTCGTTTTTTAGGGCCTCTATATAGTACATCTGCCGCCATTAGCATAGAAACGTTTAAGATAATCTTCTTTGAAAGATTTGAAACGGTCTTCTTCAATTGCTTTGCGCGTTTTTACCATTAAATTATACAAGTATGTTAGATTGTGCTCTGTTGCAAGCATACCTCCAAACATTTCATTACATTTGAACATATGTCGCATATACGCACGTGAATAATGTGTACAAGCCTCACATGTACAACCTTCTTGAATTGGTCTGTGGTCAAACTCATTAAATGACCTTGATAAGGTTAACATACCATCATCTGTGAAAACAGAGCCATTTCTGGCTGTACGAGTTGCTAAAACGCAATCAAATAAATCAATACCGTTTTCTACTGCTTCCAAAATGTAATCTGGAGTACCAATTCCCATAACATATCTAGGTTTAGAAGGAGAAACTTCATTTACAGCATTGGCTGTTAATGCTAAGAAATGGCAGAAATCTTCCTTAGATTCTCCCACTGAAAGACCTCCAATTGCAACACCTGGAAAATCCATAGAAGCAATAGTGTGTGCGCTTTTTATTCTTAAATCCTCATAAAATCCACCTTGGACAATACCAAAAAGATTTCCTCTAAAAGCTCTTCCTGTAGTATCTAAAAGTGAGTCTCTATGAATGATTGCTCGCTCTGCCCATAAGTGAGTTATGTCCATAGCATGTAAAGTTTCTTTCCAACTTATGCCAGGTGCAGAACAAACATCTAACATCATAGCAATATCAGAACCAATAGTTTGCTGTATATCAACAACTTTTTCTGGTGTGAAAATATGCCTAGAACCATCTATGTGGCTTTGAAACTTTACGCCCATTTCATGAATTTTTCGTAAAGAACTTAAAGAAAAAACTTGGAAGCCACCACTATCGGTTAAAAAATTTCCATTCCAATTGCTAAATTTATGAAGTCCATCAAAAGTCTTGAGAACTTCTACACCCGGTCTAAGATACAAATGATATGTATTTCCCAAAATAAGGTTGTAACCAATTTGTGCAACCTTATCGTGATATATGCCTTTCACAGTTCCATTAGTACCAACTGGCATAAAAGCTGGAGTCTGCACTACTCCATGCCCCAATGAAATTTCTCCAGTTCTTGCCTTACAACTTTTATCTTGATGATGTAACGTATATATTTTTTCTGCCATAATTTCCCTTAAACATTAAACTTTCATGATAAATGACATTATAGAAGAAAGTCCAAGT
The DNA here is from genome assembly GCA_963609725.1 of bacterium. Classification (GTDB taxonomy): domain Bacteria; phylum Spirochaetota; class Spirochaetia; order Sphaerochaetales; family Sphaerochaetaceae; genus UBA9732. The sequence goes on from CAVDLI010000003.1 coordinate 11,160, forward strand.
ATCACAACAAATGGTATCAAAATACCAAGATACGGAGCAATAACCCCTTGATCTGCAAGCATTATAGTCATCATTTGAATAACATAGTAGACAACAGCCACACAAATTGAACATATAAGAGAGAAAAATAGAACATTTTTCTTAAATCTATAGTTCATACTGCATGCAATTATCATCATAACAAGAGGAGTAAGACAACTGAATAATCTCTTGTAATACTCAGTTCCAAGACTTGCGTACTCCTCTGGATTAAGTTTTTTCATGCGTATAAGATATGAATGAGCCAAATCAAGCGACATCTTTGAGATTTCAGATGAAAGATTTCTAAAAAGCTCACTTTCAAGTTTCATATTCTCTACATCAAGAGTGTCATAATGCAAAACATCAACTGCTTCACCACCCTCCTTTTGAGAATAAACATAACAATCAAAAAAAGTCCAAAATCCGTTCTCTTGGTTATATGTAGCCTTATAAGCATCTATTCTATAAAGATTATTATCATTTTCAGGATCTTTTATCTCTATATATGAAACGTCATAAAGTGTACTAGAGCTATCTTCATAACGCGCAGCATAAACCATGTAATTATTTTGCATATCACTTAAAGCAACGTTTGTATTATCTAAAGAAGAACTGCTCCAAGAATACGTATTAGAACGAGAGTCTTTCAAATTTGAACTTTTTATAGCTACAGTTTCATTGAAAACAAAATAAAACAACGCCAAAAGTACCGCCAAAATATAAAGAGGCATAACAACTTTTTTTGTGCTTGTGCCAGAATTGAGAATACACATCATTTCATTATTTGAGTTAAGCATAGAAAGAAAATATGTTGTAGAAAACAAAAATGACGGGCCCAAAGACAACAAAAAAGCTTCAGGATAGTACAACATAGAAAGCATAAAAGCTCTACCAAAACTCAAAGAATGACTAATATATGAATCAAGATTGGAAAAAAGATCTACACCAACTAGCATAAGAGCTGCAAGCATAGCAGTAGAGATGCCAACTTTTAAGACCGATTTTAGCGTATATCTCGTTAAAACTTTCATTTCGTTACCTTTTTCTGAGCCTTAAAAGAAGAATAAATCCAATTAGAAATACTAACGCATTAGGAACCCAAATGAAAAACGCTGGGTGTATTGCAGTCGAAATTGCCTTTACATGCATATAATAGAGAAGAAACCAATAAATGCAAGCAATAAACATAGAAAGTCCAAACCCAAGTAATCTTCCATTTTTTACTTTATAAAAAGAAATTGGGAAAGCAATAAAAACAAGAAAAGTGCAGGCAAACGACAATGCAAATTTTTTTTGCAGTTCTGTTCTATAATACTGGAAATAGAAATTAAAACTTTTTGATTTTTTGTTATCTTTAACTTCATTTACTTGTTTATATATAATTTCAACGTTTGAAGACGCTTTCCCCTCTTCTATTTCAAATAAAGACTCTGCTAAAGAATTTGTATAACGTCTTATCTCTTCTTCTTTTCTAGATATAACTTCATTATTCTCAACTTTTCTTTCTTCTGTAAGAGAAGCAAGCTGTCGTATAGACATTTGAGATGGAGTTATATTCACATTAGAACTAGAATGAGAAGATAAATCTAAATACATTGTCATATTCTTAGCTTTTGCAAGAGAGTAAGACTCTAGCGAAGAAGACTCAGTGATTAGAATTTGAGGTTCTTCCATCTCAATCTTGTATATAAATCTATCTAAATCAACAACAGAAAAAGTACCAGTTTTAGCATAAACAACACGATTGTCGTTATTAGAATAATCAAAAATTAAAATATCATGAACTGTATTTTTTTCAACAGTGCCATTTGAAATAACCATATTTCCAAATTTTGTAGAACTGTAGCTATCAAGTTCTAGTGTTGGAATACTTTCTAGTACCTGTGCATATAAAGCACGATACTGCTCTGTTGTATACGGAATCATTCTATCTGCAATAAATAAAGTAGAAATAGAGAAAAGAAGAGAAAGTCCAACAATTGGAATAAAAATTCTCCCTGTATGAATACCACAAGAACGAAGCGCCAAAACTTCATTTTGTGAAGAGAAACTTCCAATAACCATACTTGCTGATGCCAACGAACTAAAAGGCATAGTGTACATGAGAAATTGAGGAATTGATAACACAACAAGCATTAAAACATCACTCAAACTGACATTTTTAAGTAGTATTTTTTGAGCAAGAACAAGAATTTGATTAACAAAAAAAATAAAAAAGAAAAAAACAAAAGCAACGAGGAAAGAAAATAAATATTCTTTTCCAACATAGAAATAGAGCTCATTGTAACTTTCTTTTTTTGACATAAATTACAACTCTCCTAATAAGAACTTCTTAGGATACAAAACTAGTTGGATTTTATTCCTGTGGAACCAAACCCCCCTACCCCTCTATCTGTATTTGAAAGAATAGAACTTTCTTCAAAAGAAGCTACTTCATGTTTAGCAATAACCATTTGAGCTATTCTATCACCATTATTTATAACAAAAGGAGAATTGGAATGATTTATAAGAAGAACTTTAATTTCTCCTCTATAATCACTATCAATGGTTCCCGGAGCATTTAACACTGTAACTCCAAATTTTGCAGCAAGCCCAGAGCGGGGCCTTATTTGAGCTTCAAAACCAACTGGCAATTGAATATGTATTCCAGTTGGAACTGCTAGCCATGTATGAGGCTGTATAACAAGACTTTCCATAGACAAGCAGGCACAGATATCTGCGCCTGCTGCTTGAGAAGAGCTATAAACTGGAGTCTTGGCACCTGAATCTAAAAGAACTTTTATTTCACAACCCAAATTAGTTTTCCTCTTTGTTTGTATTAAAAGATTTAGATTTATGGTCCTTTTTATCATGCTCAAAACGACTGTAAGGCTTGGAAGTACGCTTATCAGAGTTTTTATACTCCCTTGGCTTTTGCTCTGAAGCTTTAGTCTCACCGTCTGGGTCAATAGCATCAATATAAGAAAGGCTGAGCCTGCCACCAGTGCGGTCAATTTCAATCAACTTGACAGGAATAACTTGACCAACTTTTAGGATATCAGAAACATTGTTTACTCTAGTTCTTGCAAGTTTAGAAATATGGCAAAGACCTTCTTTTCCTGGAATAATTTCAACAAAAGCACCAAAGTCCATTATTCGTTTAACAGTTCCCTGATAAATTCTTCCAACTTCTGGTTCTTCTACGATAGACTTAATCATTTCTAGAGCTGCTTGAGCACTTGCAGAATTCTTACCATAAATTGTGACAACACCAGTATCATCAATATTTACTTCAGCTCCAGTTACTTGTGCAATACTCTTAATTGTTTTTCCACCAGTGCCAATAACAGCACCAATTTTCTCTTCTTCAACTTTAGTAGTAAGAATTTTTGGAGCATATTGATTAATATCAGCTCTTGGAGCAGAAAGAGTCTGTTCCATAATTCCAAGAATGTGGTAACGACCTTCTTTAGCTTGTTGCAAAGCACGACTCATAATCTCAGGCGTAACACCAGCAATCTTAATATCCATTTGGAAAGCTGTAATACCATCACGAGTACCAGCAACCTTAAAGTCCATATCTCCAAGATGGTCTTCTTCTCCAAGAATATCAGACAAAATTGTATAACGACTGTAATCTGCACCCTCAGTTATAAGACCCATTGCAATTCCAGCAACTGGTTTTGAAATTGGAACGCCGGCATCCATCAATGAAAGACAGCCACCACATACCGATGCCATTGAGGACGAACCATTTGATTCCATAATTTCACTTACAACTCTAACAGTATAAGGGAATTCGTCTTTGCAAGGAACGACAGCTTGAAGAGCTCTTTGTGCAAGATGTCCATGTCCAATTTCTCTTCTTCCTGTTGTAAGACGACCAGTTTCACCCACTGAATATGGCGGGAAATTATAATGGAGCATAAAATTGCTGTAGTTCTTGTCTCCGTCAATGTTATCAAATAGCTGTTCATCTTGGACAGTTCCAAGAGTTGTTACAGCAAGGCTTTGAGTTTCACCTCTTGTAAAGAGTGCACTTCCGTGAGTTCTTGCTAAAACACCAACTTCACAAGTAATAGGTCTGATTTCTGTAACTTTTCTACCATCTACACGAACGCCATCGTCAAGAATTGATGCTCTAAGAACTTCATAAGCCAAATCATCAAAAAGTTTTGCAATCTGAACCTTTCCGTCATTATGAGAAGAAACTTCATCTGCAAATTTTACAAGAGTCTCTGCCTGAACCTGTGCTAGTGCATTATGTCTAGCTTCCTTGCTACTTCCAAAAGATGCTTTTTTGACAAGTGGTTTTGCATATTCACGAATTGGATCAAGCCATGAAAGATCCTCATTTATTTCAAGAACTGGAAGTTTTTCTTTACCAGCTAATTTCTTAAGCTCCAGTTGAGCATCACAAAGCATTGTAATTACTGGCTGAGCAGCAGCTATAGCATCAAGCATGTTTTGCTCTGATACTTCGTGAGCTCCACCTTCAACCATTGTAATGCCTTCTCTTGTTCCTGCAACAACAATGTCCAAATCCGAGTTCTCAATTTGCTGAAATGTTGGATTTATTACATATTTACCATCAACAAGTGCTACTCTAACGCCAGCAATTGGGCCATTGAATGGAATATCTGAAATTGTAACAGCAGCACTTGCTGCATTGATTGCAATTACATCAGGAGTATTAACCTGATCTGTAGATACAACAGTTGGTACAATTTGTATTTCACGGCTGAATGCTTTATCAAATAATGGTCTCATTGGGCGGTCGATTAGACGGCTAACAAGAATTTCTTTATCTTTTGGTTTAGATTCCCTTTTTAGGAAACCTCCTGGAATTTTACCTGCGGCATAATACTTTTCATTGTATTCAACTGAAACTGGAACATAATCCAAAGGCTCGCTTGGAGCATCTGAGCAACATACTGTGGCTATAACAGCAGAACCTGCATAATGAGCATATACAGCGCCGTTTGCCTGCTTGGCAATCTTTCCTGTCTCAAAAACAAGATAGTCATCACCAAGTTTTACTGAAACTTTTTTTACATCTGACATTCTTTCTTTTTCTTCCTTTAACTTCTTTACTTCTTTTTACTTCTTTCTAAAAGCTAAAATTAAGTTTCTATGCCGCAAGAAACTTTGTTGAAATTCTTAGCTTTTTTGAACAGCAGTATTAACAATTATAACTGCCAATAGACGCAGTAAAGGCCCCGTTAAAACAGGGCCTAAACTTTTTACATTTACTTTCTGAGTCCCAACTCAGCAATAAGTGAACGATATTTCTCAATGTCGTTATTTTTGATGTATTTAAGAAGACGTCTTCTTTGTCCTACCATTTTAAGAAGACCTCTATTTGAAGCATGGTCTTTTGGATTAGCCTTAAAATGTTTCTGAAGATCGTTAATTCTAGCTGTAAGAAGTGCAATTTGTACTTCTGCAGATCCTGTGTTCTTCTCATCTCCACCAAATTTCACGATGAGTTCTTGTTTCTGTTCCTTAGTAACCATGTGTTACTCTCCTAGGAATGTAATCTCATTTGGAATTATCCGTACAGGCAGTTCCAGAGCCAAATGATTCTCTGAAATTTGAAGCTTGCCATTGACAAAGGCCTCGTTTGCTGTCGCTCTCACCATGTACAACCCATCTTTTGGAACAAGTTGTTCAAGAGTACGGACATCATAAAACAGGCGGTTTTGACTCGATTTATAAGGAATATTCCTTACATCAAGACTGTACGCTCTGCCAAGTAAAGAGGAAGCTTTTTCCAAATTACCTGTTAGGAGACATCTACGAATTAAGGAGCTACTCACTTCTTCTCCATTTACAAAGATAGAAGGAACAACCACTAAAGAAGTAGATGAAGTATATTTTGACAAATATTCAGCAATTTGTGAAACTCCAGCACTACTAGAAGGATTTCCACAACGAAAACTTGTCCCAACAACCATTGCTTTGACATTGTACGACGTACAAAGCATAGCAATGAACTCCTCACCAGTGAGTTTACTCATATTGTCACAAAAGTCAATTACACAATGCCAGTCAAGACCTGCCTTTGTGAACATTTCATCTAATTTATAAGATGATGCTAAAGGTTTAACATACTCCATTGAGCCTTTTGCCATTTTAGGATTTACAGAAAATGTAATTGCAACACTTTGCCAATTGTTTTCATGTGCTAAAGAGACATTCTTCTCAATTATTGCAGAGTGGCCTAGATGAAAGCCATCAAATACGCCAATGCTTACAACACATGGAACATCTTTTAATACGTGCTGCTTAAAGTCTAAAGTTTCCATTACTCATCTTCCCTGATTTGGCAAATTATTTTTTTCTCTTTAAGACTATATATACAAAAAGCACGGCCACAGTTTGTGAAAATAGCAACACCTTTATTTTCATTTGGAAGACGTTTTATAACACTTTGAGGGACGGCTCCATTTTTCAATTTGAAAGACTCCTCATCACTTGTCTGAACAAAGACAGTTCCGTCTAATTTACTCAGCAAGTCAAATTTGCTTTCTTTTGCCAAAGAAATAGCTTTAAGACTGGCTTCATCATCATATGAAATTGCATCATCAACATTAAACGGCCCAATTGATGTTCTATACAGCTCCTTTACATAAGCACAGCTGTTACACAAATGTCCTAAATCACGTGCATAAGAGCGTACATATGTTCCTTTTGAAACGTGAAGTTTTATCTTAAGAAAAGGAGCCTTATATGACAGAATTGTAGCTTCGTGTATGAAAACCGGACGTGGTTTAAGAATTGGAATTTCTTCATTAGCTCTTGCCATTTGGTAAACTCTTTTACCATTAACATGAATTGCACTATATGCTGGAGGTATTTGATTTAACGGCCCCACAAGTTTATTTACAGCATTTTGCACTGTTTCAAAATCTGGAATTTTGCCAATCTCAATAACAGTACCCTCCGGGTCTAGAGTATCAGTAGAACGACCAAATTCAATTACGGCTTCATATGTTTTATTCATTCCCATAAAGACAGGAACAAGTTTTGTATAACTACCGCATAAGACAATCATAAGACCATGTGCAAATTTATCTAGAGTACCACAATGCCCCGTTTTCTTATTAACAAGCCTTTTTATGCGTCCAAGACAATCAAAAGACGTAATACCTTGTGATTTATTAACAAGAATAATTGCATTCTTACTCATATAATTTGCTACCCAATTCTGATTGTTTGCTTTTACTCTTCTATTTTTGTATGAAGACTTTCCAAAAGCTCATTCATCTTTTGAGCCTCTCGTTGCGTCGTATCTGGGACAAATGTGAGTTTTGGTGTATTTCTAGTCTTTAATATACTTGCAAGTTTTGCTTGTATAAAACCTGCAGCACTCTGGAGAGCTTTAACTGAATTCTCAAGAGTATCGTCATTTGCAAGGCATGAAACGTACAGCGTTGCATAAGCATTATCTTTAGACAAAGTTATATCGCTAATACTTGCAAATTTATTAAGTTTGGGGTTTTTTATTTCACCATTAACAATGAGAGTATTAACAGCTTGCAATATTCTTGCTTCATTTCTACTTTGACTATAATCACTCATTTTTTGCTCCAATTAAATCAAACTTAAAATGTCAATGTTAAATACATCTTTCAAAACTCTTTCAAAAGAGGTTTTTGCAAAACTGTCTTCATGAATCTTGGCTTTGCCTTTTCGGCTAAAAGAGCATTTCTTCTAACTTCATAATACACAAAGTATTATTTCAGTTTTCAGAAAATGCTTTTTATCTCGCAAATCCAAAACCAATCTCCACAAAGCTCATTTTGCAAAAACCTCAAAAGAATCTCAATTAAATATATTCATTTGACATATTAAGTTTTCTTGCTGTTTCTTGGATTTCAACAAATTCAAGAATATCGCCTTCTTTCAAATCCTGGAAACTTTCAATTCCAATACCACATTCAAATCCTGCTGATACTTCACGTACATCGTCCTTAAATCTCTTAAGAGACGTAATTTTGACCAAGTCGTGGTTGATTTGAATATTTTCTCTTATTACGCGACAGAAATTGTTTCTCTTAACACTTCCATTAAGAACATAACAACCAGCAACAATTCCAACTTTTGGAACCTTAAACACCTGTCTGACTTCTGCCGTACCAACATCGACTTCTGTTTTCTCAGGAGAAAGCATTCCTTCCATTGCAGCCTTAACATCATCAACAACGTTATAGATAATATTGTACTTGCGAATTTCAATCTTTTCTTGATCTGCACGTGCTTGAGCTTTTGGAGTTGGTCTTACATTAAAACCAATTACAAGAGCAGGATTTTCAGAAGCACTTGCCAAATTGATATCATCTTCAATAATTGCACCCGCAGCTGCACGTATTACACGAACTCTAATTTCAGGAGTTGAAAGTTTTTCAAGAGCAAGCTGCAATGCTTCAACAGAACCCTGTACATCACCTTTAATAATGACGTTAAGCTCTTGTACTTCACCCTCTTTAATTGCTTCGTTAAGAGTTTCAAGCGTAACTTTTTTGAATTTACTTGCTTGATTCATTCTTTCAAGCTCTTGTCTCTTGGTTCCAATTTGTCTTGCTTGTTTTTCGTTTTCACAAACCTGGAACGGATCTCCAGCTGACGGAACATCAGAAAGACCAATTACTTCAACAGGCGTAGATGGGCCTGCAGAGGTAATCTTTTTACCTTTGTCATCAAACATGGCTCTTACTCTTCCTGGATAAATTCCAGAAACGTAATAATCGCCTTGTTTTAATGTCCCTCTTTCAATAATTACAGACGCAACAATACCTCTTCCTTGGTCAATTCTTGCTTCAAGAATTTTTCCTTCTGCTCTGCAATTAGGATTAGCTTTCAAATCCATCATTTCAGCTTGTAAAAGGATTGTGTCCAAAAGCTCATCAATACCTTCTTTTTTCAATGCTGAAATTTGGCAGAATAATGTTTGACCTCCCCACTCTTCAGGCATAAGGCCACGGTCAGAAAGCTGTTGCATAACTCTTTCAGGTTTTGCGTCTGGTAAATCAATTTTGTTTATTGCAACAATAATTGGTACATTTGCAGCTTTTGCGTGATCTATTGCCTCTAGTGTTTGAGGCATGACACCGTCATTTGCAGCAACAACAAGAACGACAATATCTGTAAGCTGTGCACCACGGGCTCTCATCATTGTAAAAGCAGCATGTCCCGGAGTATCCAAGAAAACAATATCTCCTTTTCCTGGAATAGAGACTTTGTATGCGCCAATGTGTTGAGTAATACCTCCAAACTCACCTGCAACAACGTTTGTTTGCCTTATAGCATCCAAAAGTTTTGTTTTACCATGGTCAACATGGCCCATGACAGTAACAATTGGAGCTCTTGGGACTAAGTCCTCTTCTTTATCTTCTTCCTTTGCAATTATTGTTTCATCATAAAGATTTACAAGATGTACAGAGCATCCATATTCTTCTGCAATAATTGTTGCTGTATCGCTGTCAATGCTTTCGTTTATGCTAACCATCATTCCCATTCCAAAGAGCTTGGAAATGATTTCAGATGCCTTTATATTCATTTTGCGAGCAAGGTCACTAACTGTTATTGAAGAAAGAATATCTATAGACTTAGGAACGGCTGCTACCTGTTCACTTGTTTTGGGTTTCTTTCCAAACTGTTTGAGTTCAAACTCTTCATCAGTCCTTTCGCCTCTTCTATCCTTGCCTTTATCTTTTGAATAAACTCTGCGGTTTTTATCAACAGTAATATCACTAGGAGGAGTAAAACCTCCACCTCTGTGCATGTTGCCACCTCTTGGGGAGTCTTTTCCAAAACTAGTTCTTTGACCAAAGCCGGGCTTAGATTGTCCGTCTTTTGAAAAACTGCCAAATCCGCCCTGTTTTTGACCATATCCTCCTTGTCTATTTCCTTGTTGTGCAGAACGAGGAACATAACCTTGAGGGCGCCCTTGCTGACCATTTTGACCAAAGTTTCCCTGTTTTTGTCCATAACCACCTTGGTTTTTATGATTGTTGTAATTGCTAATTCTTTGGCCATCTCTGCCATAAGTAACACCACCAACAGAGCCAACAGGACCTGTTGATCTTTGGCCTGCAGAACCTCTTGAAGAGCCATTAGGATTAATTGGTGGCAAGTTGTCACCAGAAATAATTACAGGACCCATGTTTATGGTGCTTTGAGGAATTGAGCTCTTCTTTATTACTTTCTTCTGAACAGTAGTTGTATTTGAACCTACTTGTTTCTTTACAAAAGTACTTCCTTGAGTATTAACAGGTTTTTGTCCTTGCACGTTTTGTACGCCAACTTTTTGTTGAGAATTATTTTGTGATGACGAGGGCTTTACTCCTGTATTTTGAGCATTTTGAGAAGAAGCATTGTTTATGTTTTTATTTTGAAATGAATTCTGATTTTGCACATTTGGTTTCTGCAAATCAACAGGATTATTAGTTTTCTTCTCTTCAACAACTGTTGTTGCTGTTTTATTTACGTCATCAGTTTTATTTGCAACTTCAATAGCAGAAGATACTGCTTCTTTTGCTACAGGCTCAGATTTTTCAGATTGTGCTTTAACTACAACAACAGGTTTTTTCTTGATGACAACAATCTTCTTTTTTTCTTGTACTGAGGTATCTACTTTGGGACTCTGAACTGGTGTTCCTGTAATCTTGGGCTGCTTGATCAATGTTGCCTTTGGTTTGTTTTCTTCTGACATCAATGAATATTACTCCTCGTCTTCTTCTACTTCCTCGAAACTTATCCCCACGTGGCAGTTAGGACATTCTGTCATGCCAACTTTGAGAGGATAACCACATTTTGGGCAAGCAAAACCTTCTGCTTCTTCACTTTCAACTTCATCTTCAACAATGTCAACGTTCTCACTTATAACATTGTTGATATTCTCAATATCTTCTGCAGTAAGATTTTTCATTTCTGCAAAATCTTCATCTGTAAGATTTATAAACTCTTCAACAGTATATATGTCATAGAAATTAAGTTTTTCAATGAGAGATGCATCAATTGGAAGATCTGTAAGAGACATTTCTTCTTCATCCTCTGAAACATTTGGCATTTGATAATTAGCATCTGGAACATCAAACATAGCATCTGCTGCAGCTCTTGCTTCTCTTGATACATCCATTTCTGCAAATTGCTCTTGGGTTTTAACATTAACAATCCAGTCGCAAAGACGGTTAACAAGTCTTACATTAAGACCTTGCTTTCCAATTGCAAGAGAAAGTTGTGATTCATCAACAATTGCAACGGCTTCTTTCTTAGCTTGGTCAATAACATAAACTTTGAGAACTTTTGCAGGAGAAAGAGCATTTGCAATATACTCAAGTGGATTAGGATCCCATCTAATAACGTCAATCCTCTCGTCATCAAGCTCTTTCATAATGGCTTGAATTCTATTTCCTTTAAGACCAACACAGGTTCCAACTGCATCTGCGTCAACTTTCTTAGGATAAACTGCAACTTTTGTTCTGTAGCCGGCTTCCCTCACAATTTTCATTATTTCAACGCTAGGATCTTTTGATACAAGTTCTGGAACGTATATTTCAAAGAGTTTTCTAACAAACTCCTCATGGACACGACTGAGAATAACTCTAATGTTCTTGTCTGATTTCTCATCTGGACGAACACTTTCTACATAACATCTAATTTTATCACCTTTAGTGTAGAATTCTTTTGGACTTTGATTTTTCTTTGGTAAATAACCTTGTGTTTTACCAAGGTCAACCAAAAGATCTCCATCTCGTTCACCTTGTACATAACCATTGATAATTTCACCAACTTTGCTTTTGAACTCTTGTAAGAGTTCATCCTTTTGAATTTCTCTAAGAGCAGACTGAGCTCTTTGTTTTCCCGTTTGAACACTTATTCTGTCAAAACTCTTTGGGTCAATTGGAATAAGAAGGTCATCCCCAACTTCTGCTTCTGCATTTAATTCAAGAGCATCTTCAAGAGGTATTTGTGTAACTTCATCATCAAAATTATCATCATCAACGACAACTTTACGAGCAAAAAGTTCAACAGATGAGAGGTCGTCTGCAAATGTAACTACAGCATTTTCGTCTGTTCCATATTTTCTTCTATACGTTGCAAGCAAAGTCTGCTTTATTGTATCTAAAACCAATTCTTGAGAAATACCCTTATCCTCAACCATCATTCTGATAGCGTCACTTAACTCGGACATTTTTAATATCCTCCCATCTGTAATCCAATTTTGCTTTTTGGATATCATTAAATTCAATTTTTTTCTCTTCACCCTTCTCTTTTGAGTCTTCAATCTCATAATTCAAAAGAGTGACACATCCACTTTCAACTTCGCCAATCACACCATTTATCCACGATGACGTACAAAGGCTGTAAACTCTGCAATTTTTCCCCTTAAAAACTTGGAATTCATATACATCCCTAAAGTTTCTTTGCAGTCCAGGGGTGGAAACTTCCACATAAAGGTCATCGCGACCATATTTTATTTGAAGCCTTGGAAGAATAGTGTTATGAACTTTAGCACAATCATCTATCCCCGTTTCTTCCATAGGATTCATTATGGTAACTGAAACCTGAACTGTTTTGCCTTGCATTGTTTTTTTTACATCACAAAGCACCATTCCAAGGTTTTCTACGATACCATTAAGATCCTCAAATAGAGGGTCTTTTGTTATCTCATTATTCAACATAAAGCCATAAAAAAGGGACCGAAACTTTCGATCCCTCAAAAATCCTTATTAAAAATCCATTTGCACTATAATGCAACGCAAGCAAATGTGTCAATAACTGTAACTATTAAGACGTAAAAAGTGGCAAAGAACACGACTTAAACCAAAATACTTTTATTGGATTTTATTCTGTGTTACAGTACAAAGCATGGAAAGACAAGATAAAGAATTAGCATTTATGCTTCAATATGAAAACATAGCATGGTATGAAGACGGTGAAGTCCGTATTCTAGACCGCAGAATATATCCGGCAAAAACAGAATTTGTAGTATGTAGAACGCATGAAGAAGTTACAAAATCTATTGCTGATATGGTCACTCAATCTGCCGGTCCTTTTACAGCTGCACCAATGGGAATGGCTCTTGCCGCATGGGAGTGTAAAGATATGCCAGCAAAAGAACAAATTGATTACCTAAAAAAAGCTGCATATACAATATCACATGCTCGCCCTACAACTGTTGGTAGAATGAAAATTGTAACTGAAGCGTGCATTCCTGTTGCAGAAAAAGCTTTAATTGAAGGAAAACGAGTAGATAATGCAATTAGAGATTTTACTGTTGAAGCAAACAATATACGTTATGCAAAAATTGGAAAATGTGCACAATATCTTGTTGATATGTTCCCTGATAACGGAACAATTATGACACAATGTTTTGCAGAAACAATAGTTGGAATGATGCTAAAAGAATGTCAAAAGAGGAACAAAAAAATAAGATTGTTCTGTCCAGAGACTAGGCCATATTTCCAAGGTGCAAGACTTACAGCAACAGTGTGCCATGATATGGGATTTGACGTTACAGTCATAACAGACAACATGCCAGCTTTTGTAATGCAAAAAGAAAAAGTAGATGTTTTCACTTGCGCAGCTGATGCAATATGCCAAGATGGATATGTATTTAACAAAGTTGGAACAAGTCAAATAGCAATATGTGCCAATTATTTTGGAATACCCACATTTGTTTCCGGTGCACCAGATAAAGGCCATCCTACACATGACTCTGTAACAATTGAAATGAGAGATCCAAATTTTTCTTTGCAAGCAATGGGTGTTCGCACAGCAGTAGAAGGTGTTAAAGGATATTATCCTGCATTTGATATGACACCTCCACACTTGATTTCTGGAATAGTAACAGACAAAGGAATATTCTCTCCTTTTGACTTAAAACGATATTTTGACAATCAAGATGATGACAACACTCTAACAGTCTAGTTTTTATTTGCAATTTTTTAATCACTTGAAACCTTTTCTAAAGAAGTTTTTGCTAAAACCTCTAAGGCTTGTAATCATATAACCATGTTGCAGCTTTTATATTATTAAAACCACAAGAATGTAGAACGTTAACTGCTTTTTGAATTGTGCTTGACGTTGTACAAACATCATCCACAACAATTAACGGCACATTAAAATCCTTAATTTTATTGACAGTAAGAAGATTTTCTAAGTCATCTACTATTGTAAATTGCTTTTCTTTTTTGTTTTCTAGTCTGTGCGCTCTATTGAGGAGCTTTTGTTGAGAAGAAGTTTGCATATTTTCAAGAATTTTAAGCATGGGTCTGTCAATGTGTTTGCAAACTTCAACCATATGATCCCAGCCTCTGGTTTCTAGTGTCTTTTTACTACATGGAATGGGAACAATGTATGCACTTCCAACTGGGTCTAAAACATCAATTGCTTTCTGTAAATAAAGTGCAACAACTTTAGAAATTCTTTTGTCTCCAAGAAATTTGAACCTGTGTAAAAGCGAATAAGAAAGATTTGCATTATAATCAGAGACACAATACAAAACAAAAGGTGTTTTTAAGGATTTTGTATCTTGATTGTTTTGCTCGTGCATTCTGTGACATCTAGAGCAAATATAATCTTGCGAAATTAAAGGCATAAAACAAGAAGGACAGCGTGTCATATAAGAATCAAAGCACTCTGCATCAAGTTCATTTTGACATTTTTTACATATTAGAGTGTTACTTGGAGAAGCACAAATAAGACATTCAGTTTGAATTATTTGGTTTGCTAAAGATTCAATCTTTTTCAAAAACACTCACATCTCCTTTATAAAATTCAAGTAGAATTATCACTAGAGCTCTCTATGTCACTAGCTTTTTCTTTCAGTTGTGACAAAATAATTAATGCTTGCATTGGTGTACAACGGTCTAAATCAAGTTCCTCAAGTTCTTGGATAATTTCATGCGTTCTTGAATTTGAAATTGAGTTATCTAACGAAGAAAGCAAAACATCATTAGAGGAACTTTCAGTTGTAAACAAACTTGCTTGCTGTCCCATAGAATAATCTGCAAAATGCCTGTTTTGGAAGTTTTTAGCGTCTTTTACAACATTAGAAGGAACACCTGCCATTTTTGCTACATAAATTCCATAACTAGAATTTGCAACACCTTCTTTTACTTTTCTTAAAAATACAACATCTCCATTTTCTTCTTTAACATCTAGCGTTAAAAGCCTAATACCAGTTGTATCCATCATTGTAAGTTCATGATAATGAGTTGCAAAAAGTGTCTTTGGATTTTTTTTCATTAAATCTTTCATGACAGCATATGCAATTGACATTCCATCTTGAGTGCTAGTGCCCCGCCCAATTTCATCTACAATTACAAAAGATTTAGGAGTACAGCACCTTAAAATAAAAGCTGTTTCTTGCATTTCAAGAAGAAATGTTGATTCGCCTCTAGCCAAGTTATCCATAGCACCTACTCTGCAAAAGATTTTATCAACAAGACCAATTTTTGCATAAGAGGCTGGAACGTAACTGCCAATATGTGCAAGAAGTATTATCAATGCATTTTGTCTAAGAAAAGTTGATTTTCCTGCCATGTTAGGACCAGTGATTAAAGCAAATCTGCATGACATATCCAAATCATTAGCAACAAATTTGCCAGGTCCCAGTTGCTTTTCCACAACAGGATGTCGCCCCTCTTTTATTTCAAGAACATCATCCAAAGTCATTTGAGGTAGTACAAAAGACGAGTCTATTGCAAGAGTTGCAAGACTTTGAAACACATCAATTGTACTCATAAAATGTCCAATAGCATTAAGTTGAGCATTTAAGCTTAAGACCTGAGCAAGCAAATCATTAAACAGTTCCTTTTCTCTTTCTTCTGCTGCAACACTAGCACTTAAAATCTCTTTCTCGTATTTTATAAGTTCATCAGTTGTAAAACGTTCACCGTTTACAAGAGTTTGCTTTCTATAAAAATAAGAAGGAACCTTGTTTATTTGGCCTTTAGGAACTTCCAAAAAATATCCAATTATCCGATTGTATCCAAGTTTAATTATTGTGAGTTCTGTTTCAGATTTGACTTTTTCTAAATAATTCTTAAGAACAACATCTCCATGATCTTTTAATGCACGTTTTTCATCTAAAACTGCATCATATCCGGGTAAAATAACTTGTCCTTCTGTAAACTGGCCAAGGCATTGTTCATTTATAGCTTCATGAATGACTTTCATTAAGGTGGCACAATTAGACAAAGTTTCATTTGTAAGATTTTTCTCAAATAAATTTGAATATTTTTCATAATTTTGTGAAACAAGGTCAAAAAATGCTCCAATGGATTGTTTGATAGCAACAAGGTCATGTGGAACAGCTCTTTTTAGAAGAACTCTAGTTGTGAGTCTGTTTAAGTCCATTGAAGAAGATACAGAAGACCTAACTCTTGCAAGTTCATCAGGGTTTTCAAATAAAAAAGTCACCCATTTTTGGCGTTCTTCAATCTCTTCTAAATTTCTTAAAGGAAAAGAAATCCAGTTTTTTAACAGTCTACTGCCACCGCTTGTTTTTGTTCTATTAATTGTATCAAACAAAGAATAACGAGATGAGCCATCAAAAAGGTTTGCAAAAAGCTCAAGATTGCGTCTTGAGGATTCATCCATAAAGACATAAGACGACTGACAATCAACTTTATAATTTGTTAGGTGACTTACAGAGCTCTTAGAAGTTTCTTTAATATAACGAAGCAATGCACCTGCAGGTCCAAGTAATTTATCGTTTGAAGATAATCCATAAGATGCAAGAGAGCTTACGCCTGCCTGTTCACACAAAAGCTTAAAACAGTTTTTTATTGCAAAATACCATGCCGGCAGCTTTGTAACCATTGCATGAAAATCATCTATTGCAGACTTGAACGCTAAATCAAGAAAATACTCATCTTCACATACAAGAATTTCTCGTGGCGATATTTGCTCTAAGATAGACCTGATATTTTGAATTCTATTATCTTTTTCAATACTTCTTAAATGAAAATCTCCAGTTGAAACATCACAAAAAGCACACGAATATTGAAAAATACATGCAATATAATTGAAACTTCTATCGTCCAACAAATCTTCATCAACTACAGTTGCAGGCGTAACAATTCTAACAACTTCTCTTTTTGCAAGAGTTTTTGAATTAGTAGAAAGCTCGGTTTGTTCACAAATTGCAATCTTTTTTCCTGCATCCAACAGCCTTCTAATATAATTTTTTGCTGCATGGTAAGGAATTCCACACATTGGAGACGTAGCCCTATGGGTGAGCGTTAGATTTAACAATGCCGATATCTCTATAGCATCATCATCAAACATCTCATAAAAATCGCCCAAACGAAAGAACAGCACCATGTCTGGATACTGCTCTTTCATTTGCCTGTATTGTTGCATCAAAGGACCGTCTGCCATTTATAATTCCTTTAGAGTTTTAATCTTGGAAACTTAAATGAGGCTTGTAGAAATTGCAAGAACGAGTTTCATACCACCAAAATAACTGCCGTCTAACCATGCAAATGAACGTGTTCCATCAGAGCCAACTGTGTATGAAGCATCCTTGACAAGATACAAGCCAAGAGGGAAACCTGAAATCTTAAGTTTAATTCCAGCACCTGCTGCAAAATACCAATTAAGACCAGAAGAGAAATCTTCTAAATCACCAACAATGCCTGTAGCACTTGCAAACATTTCAGCCTGAATTACGTTATCAACAAGTTGGTAACTTATCTCTAGCATATTATCCCAAAGAAATGATTGGTCTGTTATAGTGTCATGTCCTCTAGCAATTGTCATGCCATCTATGTAAAGCATTTCGTATTTTGTTGCTCCCAATTTTGGGTCATAGAATTTGAAACCGCCTTTTTCATAATTATAAAACTGAGGTAGCATAACACTTGCAGATGTAGAAACACACAGCATTATGTTTTTAGTCTTTTCTTCTTTAGTCTCAAACGAGAAAAGATTTAGATAACCTGCTGCACTTCCAGTAAGTTTAATATAATTAGAAAGTCCGCCAAGTAAGCCTCCTGCATACGTTATACTTGTACCAAGAACATAACCTTTTGTTGTGTTTGTGACATAATCTCTGCCATCCCATTGAGCAGCAAGAGTAAGCTTATTGGAGAATTGCCAAGTCTGACCATATTTATAAACAAGTTTTTCAAAAGGATCATAAATATCTTTATCATAAACAGCTTTATTCAAGCTAACTGAAAGACCACCTGAGAATGAGAGTCGTCCAACATCATAAATGAATGTATAACCTGTATTGTATCCAAATGAGAATGTAAAGAGGTTGTAATCCATAAGATATTTAGAACTAGGATAACTACTAGAAGAATTGTTCCATTCGTCAGAAGAACTAAAACCTAATGGATAAGTCTCACTTGAATTTCTTCCATCGTAGTATGGAACGCCGGCGGCTCGTTGTAATTCTCCTTCAACTTTCTTATGTGTAAATCCCAAAGAAATAGAATTTGACCATCTCTTATCTCCAAACCAACTGTCACCAAATGAAAAAGAAAGTGACTGAGTATCAGGTGAAATGGTTGTAGAAATATCAAGTTGCTGACCTCGTCCACCAAGGTTACGGTCTGACCAAGTAAGGAATCCAGATACAGGGAACCCATCCACAGTACCGCCAAAAGTTGCACCAAATTGAATATCTTTTTGACTTCCTTCTTCCAATTTGAAATCTACAATAACATCATTTTCCTCTTTTCCATAAAGAAGATCATAACTTAAGTCTGAAAGAAGACCTGTGTTGTAAAGATTTTGGGCACTTGTAACAAGTTTTGCTTTAGAAAACACATCACCAGCACTAAAAGCAAGCTCACGGCGCATTACATATTCTTTTGTTTTTGTAAGACCTGATATTAAAATGTCTTCAATGTGGGCTTGTGGGCCTTCTGTTATAGTCAAGAAATATTTTACTGTCATGTTTGTATCATCACGTTCTTCTGATATATCCATTCCATTTGAAATATATCCATCGTTATAATACAAATCAGCAACAGCTGAATATTCATTTTGGACCAGTTGTAAGTTCAAGACAGAGCCTACTTTCATGGAAAGAACAGCATTTATTTCTTCATTTGTGAAAATTGTATTGCCAGAAACTTCCATTCCGCCGTAGAACCACTGAGAGCCCTCAACAATTGGGAAAGTAACAGATACTTCTTTGAATTTTTCATTTGAGCTTTCAAGTTCTTCAATAACAGGATCCCCCACTATGACATCTATGTAACCATTTGTTCTGTAATACAAAGCAATAGCGTCAACATCGGTCTTAAGTTTGCTTTCATTTAAGTACCCATTATTAAATAAGCTCTTAACTTTTGAAGTGACTTGTTTTTTTAGCACAGATGAATCTACGTTATCATTTCCAGAGAAGTTTATAGAAACAATCCTTGTTTGAATTCCTTCTGTAATAGAGAAAACAACAGCAAAAGTATTAGTATCTTCATCTTCAGTAATTGAATACTCAACGGGAACTGTTTCAAAACCTTTTGTTGCATACAAATCAATAATTTGCTGTTTTGCAACTTCAAAGACCGATTTCTTTGTGAAATCAACAAATGTTCCAGCACTTAATGAAGTTACAGCGCTTCTTATATCACTTGTTTTAACTTTTTCATTGCCCTCAAATGAAATTGAAGTTAAAAGAGGAATTTCGTAAAACTCAAAATAAAGTCTAAGGCCTCCATTGTCATTCTGTTGAGCATCGGCCATAAAGAAATCAACACCATCTAAATTGTATAAAGCTTCTTTAATATCTGCAAAAACTTCATCAGAAAACACTGCATGTCTATACTTATAAAGAGCTGCATCAACATCAGACTCATTAACATTTTTGAGACCAGAATAAGCGAACTCTTCTATCTCTTTCCCATACCACCAGTTTTCGTCTGCTGCAAAAACCATAAAGGAAGAAATCAAAACAATTAAAACTACAGAAACTATCTTTTTCATTTATATGTCTCCTGCGGATAAATCAAAACTGTATCCTCTTGGTTACACCAAAGCCAATATTATCCAATATATTCAATGGGGACAACTCTTGTGGCTTTGTAAAAATCGTAAAAGTCCCAATTGGATTGTCCCAATCTATACTAAATTCTGTATCAAGTAAAAGATCACTTGAAAGGAAGTATCCTGAACTTGTTTCTGTTTTGCCTGTTCTGTCAGCTTTTAACATAAGTGACAATTGAGCAAATACACCTGAACTAATATAACTTCCTGCAAACAACGATGTTCCATCTAAGTACCTAGAAAGCAGTGATATGTTTTTTGAACTTGAGAGTTCTCCAGGAAGTGCATCAATAATTATATTTTGTAAAATAGAAGATCTGAGTGAGAATATATCAAGTCCCAAAGAGTTTCTAATTAAGCTTGAAACAGAATAATTACTGTTAGACTCAATCAAGCCCAATCTTGTAAATGCATCTGTTGTGGCTGCAACCAATGAAGCAACAGATGCAACAGATACGCTTTGGTCAAACGTACTTGATGGAAGAATTGTCTGACCTAGAAGTGCAAGGATATCGGTCTCTGACATGATTGGAGTGCTGGTAAATCGTGGAGATATGTTGTCAAGTGTTGCGTTTTGCAAGATTAAATATATCTCAATTTTGTTTCCAGAAGAGTCGTAATCCTTAAGTTTTGCCGTCAAATTCAATTGAAATGAAATACTATTTGGATTTGAGCTGTATTTTTTAGGTGAAAGGTCAAGACTTCCTTCTGTGATATAGAAATCGTTTTGGAAGTAATATACTTGCCCTGTCTTAAATGAGAATGTACCGCTTGTATCAATTTTTTTTGTTTGCGAATCGTGCTTTATCTTTACAGTTTCACCTTCGTTTAGTGTGAAGTTAATAAACGAGCTATCTTTTTCTGGATAACAGAATTCAACATCATTGGCTGTTGTTATTGTCAAATCCAAGTCTATAGCTTCCACAATAAGATAAATCCAGTCAGGCTTATCCTCAATTTTGAAATCTATTAGTGTATTTGAAGCAAGTGCATCACATATTAGATATGCTCTACCTCCACTAATTCCATAAACAACATGGCCTGTTGCATCTCCTCTTACTTCAATTTCACTTGAATCACTTATAATCATTGGATACCAAATGTCTGCTGGAGATTCGACATCAACGGCTACTTCCATGTTAGTCATAATGTAGTTGTTGATATCCATTGTGTATGAAACAAAACCCGATAAAAATCTTCCATCTATATTGCTGTATCCAGTAAATGGCATTTTTGGAATTGTAAACTCGTGACCTTGCACATTTATGGCAATACTATTAACTATAAGAGGTTGTTCAGGAACATACACTAGTGTCATTTCATAAAGCTGGCAATAAAGCATTCCGTAAAAACTAGGATCCTCTATTGGGCCTTTTATAAGAACATCTCCAGTGATATCTCCTTTGTTAAAACCAAAGAGAATAAAATCTGTAAATTGCATTATCAAAGGCAATGGGAAAAAGATATTCTCAACCATTAAGTCAACATTCTTACCAACGTAACCTTTTGCATCAAAACCAAACAAAAATTCTTTGTCAATGTGAAGATCTAAATATCCGTCATTTATATTGAAAGAGCCTCTTACAAGAGAACCGTCAACAGAAATCATCCCTTTAGAGTACTTGATTTCCATACTCGTATCTGGAATAGAATAACCGTCTTCTAAATGAAAATTGCTAAGACCAAGTTTGAAACTTACATCTGACTCCAAGCCAGCAATAAGCGAAAACAAGCCCGATGCCAATGTCTCAAGTTTTCCTGTAAGTGTAATGGTTCCGCTTTGAACAGGATCTTCATCAACTATTCTATCTACAACATTCTTAAATGAAAAAGAGATTTCTGTTGCCATTTTATTGAAATCCAGTGTAAGACCAATATTGCTTAAGGTTAGATTTCCAATTTGGCCGTATGCATCATAAAAACCAAGAGTTCCATCTTTATATTGAGAATTAAAAGTAAACCCATTAGCATTGTTACTACCCCAAAATACAGAGCCAAAAGCGTGAAATCCATTTCCTTTAGAGCCTAGAAGATTTACAGTAATATTGAAAAACGAATATAAATTAGCTTCTAAGTAATAACTACCCTGCGTTATAGTTCCTTTTATATATGTTCTTGGGTTTGAGGAATTACTTTCTTGTGTTTCTTGTAAGTCAATTACAGCCTTTATTTTTTCAGTATCAAAAGAAATCAAATCATTTATATTAGAAAAAGAAATTTTTGCACTTCCGTCAAAAGAAGTCTTATTCCCTCCTTGAGTGAAAAAAACTTCTTTTATTTCTATTTCTTTGTCAGTAAAGTGAGTACTAAATCCAAACTCAAGTAAATCAGAAACTCTAATAATTAAATCATCCAAATATGAGTTAACTGCACCAGTTAGCAAATCATATGAAACATTCAAATTAACATCTAAGCCTACAGTTAAAGTGTCAGTAGCATTAACAGCTAAGTTCTTTGCTTCTCCAATTATAGACAAAGCGCTTTGTGATGAAAGGTATACTTCTAAATCAAGATTATCGCTTTTAACAAGCACTTTGAAAGGAGATTTTATTACTGTTACTTCAAATGGTAAAATTTGACCATAAATATATGGAGATTTTGCAACAGCTGATGCTGTTATCATTTGTGCTGTTTGCCAATTAAGAGTACCTTCTATAGAAGAATCTTTTACTAACGGAGATGTCAGACTAAAGTTATATAACAAAGTCCCATTTATAGATGTAAAATCAAGTTTTGCTAGTTCCATTCCATCATTTGCACGTTGTAATAAAAGCATTCCGTCAGGAATAAAATTCTTGTAATCAAGATTTCCGGCAAAAGAAAGTCTTAGCCCTCCAGTACTTATAGCAAATGTATTTACATCAAATAATGTTCCATTTAATTTAGCTTCATACGTAACAGCTCCACTGTATGCTTTCTTTTCTATATTCACATCATGCACAGCAATATTTAGTGAAAAACGTCCGCTTTTTACTAAAGTTTCTGTTAAGTCTAAGAAATCACTAAAAGACAAATTTGAAAGATTATTCGCTTGATTTTTAATAAGCTCCAAATTATCAAAATCCAGTGAAATTGCAATAGAACCGTCAAAACTTGTTTCTTTTTGTACAAAATCCTGAGAGCTTAAGTATTTTTCATACAATAAAATATATGAGGATGGAACAAGATTATCAAAATATAACTTTATATCTAAAGTTCTTTGTTCATTTGTGTATAAAATAGAAGTGTTAAGTTCATTTTGGATAGAAATTGATGCATCAAATCCACTTTCTTTTGAATATGAAAGAGAGCCTGTTGTTTGTTTTGACAGTGCTGCACATAAGAAATTTGATATCATTGCATTAGCATTTGAAATAATTATGTTTTGACCATTTTGTTCTTTTTGGTTATCTAAGTTAAGAACAAGTGATGCATCTGCATTAAGATTAGAAGTAAAAGTCCCCAATAATTCATTTGAACTTTTTCCAAAAATTGAAGAACTTAATCTTAAATCAATATTTTGCTCTTTAAGAGAAAAATCCAAATTCATATTAGAACCCGTAATGTTTTCTAATGTGAATTCATCTAGATTTTTTGCACTGATTTTTCCAAGTGAAAGTCTGCCAAGTGCATTTGAAAAATCTAATGAAGAATCAATATTTGCATCTATATTTTGAGCTTTTATATTGTATTTTGAATACTGTACTATTATTTCTAATATATTTGTATAAACACTTATTCCTGTGTCATTCCCAACTTCAGTATTCAGTTCAATATTGTTCATTTGGGCACTTATATCTAAATTTTTGGCTTCAAAATTTGCTGCAAGAATTGAACCCTTTACTGCTAAATTAATGTTAGTTGTTTTGTTGTTTTCAATACTATTTTCATTATTGTTTTCAATATTGCTTCCAATATCAAAAACAAAAGTTGCACCGTCAATGAGAGTTTTGTAATCATCATAAAACGCTGTAATATTTTGAGAATAAAGTGCAATATTAGCTGTCTCGTCTTGATATTTTGCAATGGTAGACAAGTTCTCTACATAAACTGACCTGTTTAATTTATCACTGTAAGATGTTTTTTCTATTGACGCTGATAGTACAAAATCTTTATCAATAGATGCTCTTATATCTTCAAGAGAAATATTAGAATTAAATGAAAGAGCGTTGTACAAAGCATTAAGATAAGGAATATTGATTGTAGCACTATCAAATGAAAAGTTTTTCCCAAATTCAGCTTGAGCATTTATATTACTAACTGTGCTCTCAAAATCCATGTATGAAATATCAATTGTTGCATTAGATACATTCAACGATATTGTGAATTTCAAATCACTTGCATTTGTGGTTGTATTTTGTAAGGTATCTGTCTTTTGGTTAACTCTCAAAATCAATTGCTGTAAACTAGAAATTGTTACATCGTTAATAGTGGCATTTGGGTTATATATTGTAATGTCTAAATGAGTGTTTCCAATTCCAAGTACAGCTTTAATGACATTCCAAAGACTTGTTGAGATTTCAATACTATCAATTGTTGCAATCTCATTTCCTTGTGTTGATATTTGTACGTTGTTTATCTCTATAGATTTCATTAGAGTGCTGTCAACAGTTTCAACTGTAATATCTAACCCCAAGTCTCCAACTTCAAGGAAATTCTGGACTTCTCTTTCAACTTTTGTAAATCCATTTTGCACTGCGTTGGAAAAAAGCACGGCACAAAGCACGAAAGAACAAAGAACTATAGAGACAATTACAGCTGATGCAGTTACTCGGAACCTCATTTCCACTGATTATAGCAACTAGAACGATGTCGCTCAATTGAATAGTATGTATTTTGTGTGTATATTAAAGCCCAGTTTAATGTTGTTGGGAGTTAAAATGGCTGTTATTCAAAAAAATTTTTGGGTCTTGGAAGGCTTAGATGGCGCAGGAACAACAACGCAGCTTAAAAACTTAGAAAAATACCTTTCTTCAAAAGGCCAAAAAATTCATTGTACGGCTGAACCCACTATTTATGAAACTGGAAAGTTTATAAGAAAAGTTTTATCCGGTGAAATTAAAGTCCCCCAGTCTACTATTGCATACCTTTTTGCAGCTGACAGAGATAACCATTTGAATAATCCGTCTTATGGAATTCTATCCCATATAAATAAAGATGAAATTGTAGTAACAGATAGATACTTTTTTTCTTCACTTGCATATCAAAGCATTGGTTTTGATTATGATAAAATTTTGTCTCTTAACAGTGCATTCCCTTATCCTGAATTTGTTATTTTTATAGATACGCCACTTAAATCTTGCCTTGAGCGTATTGATTTAAGAGGCAAAGAAAAAGAAATATATGAAAAACTGGATTATCAGCGCCAAGTTCTTGAAAATTACGAAAGAATTTTTTCATCACTCCCCTCTGGATGCAAATTGATACGAATAGACGGTTCAAAAACCAAAGAAGAAATTTTTTCATGTATAATTAAGGCTCTTGAAATTTGACTTTTACTCAATTTTGTTGCCATTTGTTGCATTTTTTTGTTGCGTTCTCTTAATTTTATGATAGCATTATTTTGATAAACCTCGAAAAAAAAGGAAGAGGACAGCCGTGCAGAATAATTGTGCAATAGAACTTAAAGGTATATCCAAGACCTTTGGAAAAATAGTTGCTAATGACAACATTAACTTATCCATAAACAGGGGTGAAATTCTGTGTCTGCTTGGTGAAAATGGAAGTGGCAAGACAACGCTCATGAACATGCTCTCTGGCATATATCAGCCTGATGGTGGAACAATTTATAAAGATGGAAAACCTGTCTCAATTCGTTCCCCAAGAGATGCTTATGACCTGGGTATTGGTATGATACACCAACATTATCATCTCGTAGATGTTTTCACAGTAGCTCAAAACATTATCCTGGGCTTAGATGATGGCAAGATGGATTTGGGTGCCGTAAATGAGAAAGTTAAAGACATATGTGACAGATACGGATTTGATATAGACCCCAAAAAGAAAATTTATGATATGTCTGTTTCTCAAAAACAAACAGTTGAAATCGTAAAAGTTCTTTACAGAGGTGCAGAAATCCTTATTTTAGACGAGCCAACAGCTGTTCTTACTCCTCAAGAGACAGACAAACTTTTTGCTGTTCTTAGGAACATGAAAGCTGATAATAAAGCAATTGTCCTAATTACACATAAACTTGCTGAAGTTTTGGATGTTTCTGATAAAGTTGCTATTCTTCGTAAAGGCAAGTACATTGGCACAGTTGATACAAAAACAGCAAGTGCACAATCTCTTACAGACATGATGGTGGGACATTCTGTAAAACTTAACATAGACCGCCCTAAATATGACAATCCACAAGATAAGCTTGTTATTGAGGGTCTTACTGTTGTAGACAACGAAGGAATTAAAAAACTTGATAATGTTTCATTCACAGCTAAAGCTGGTGAAATTCTTGGTATTGCAGGTATTGCTGGTTCTGGACAAAAAGAACTTCTTGAATCAATATCTGGCCTCTACCCTGTTCTGGAAGGTTCTATAACATTTAACGGTGAAGATGGTTCTTCTATTGAACTTGTAGGCAAAACTCCAATGCAAATCAAGAATATTGGTGTTGGAATGGGATTTGTCCCAGAAGACAGGCTTGGTATGGGTCTTGTTGGTTCCATGGGTATGACAGGTAATATGATGCTACGCTCTTGGAAAAAAGGGAAAAGTGTTTTCTTTGACAAAAGGAACCCTGAAAAACTGGCAAATACTGTTTGGAAAGATCTTGATGTCCAAACTCCTTCTACCTCATTCCCCGTTAGAAGAATGAGTGGTGGAAATATTCAAAAGGTTCTTGTAGGAAGAGAAATTGCATCAAATCCTCCTGTACTTCTTACTGCATACGCTGTTAGAGGTTTGGATATTAACACTTCTTATGCAATATATCGCTTGTTAAATGCACAAAAAATGAATGGTTCTGCTGTTCTTTATATTGGAGAAGAATTGGATGTTCTTCTTGAACTGTGTGACAGAATTCTTGTTCTTTGTGGCGGACAAGTAAGTGGAATTGTTGATGCAAGAAACACAACAAAAGAGGAGATAGGCTTCATGATGACCACTGTTGGTGGCAAGGGAGGTGATAAATGAAAACTGAACAAAAAACACCTCTTATAAGGTTGGCAAAAAGAGCTTCTATGAGCCCTAAAAAAATATGGGGTATAAGAATTGGTTCCATACTTGTTGCTCTGCTGTTGGGATGTATTCCAATTCTTATAACAAAAAATAATCCATTTGAAGCTTATATTGTAATTATTCAAGGTTCTTTAGGAACGTCTTATTACTTGAAACAAACAATTAAAAAGATGATTCCTTTATTGGGAAGTGCTCTAGCCATTGCTCCATGTTTCAAAATGAAATTTTGGAATATTGGAGGAGAAGGTCAAATTACAGCAGGTGCAATATGTGCCTCATTTTTTGCTATAACATTTGGTAAAACAATGCCACAAGTACCTCTTTTGATAATAATGGCAATTTCTGCTGTAATTGGTGGTGCTGTTTGGGCCATGATTCCTGGTTTTTTCAAAGCAAAATACAATACAAATGAGACTTTGTTCACTTTAATGATGAATTATATTGCAATTGGTATTGTTTCTTGGCTTCAAGGTGGCCCTTGGGAAGGTCGCCCCGGAACACAGCAGATACCTTTATTTGAGAAAACTGCATTACTTCCATCGCTTTTTGGAATACACATTGGTTGGATCATTGTTATTGTTTTAGTCTTCTTTATGCATATTTATATGAATAAAACAAAACATGGTTATGAGGTTGCTGTTATTGGAGACTCTCTTAACACAGCACGTTATGCAGGAATGAACGTTGGCTGGGTCATGGTACGAACAATGTTACTATCAGGTGCAATTTGTGGCATTGTTGGTTACATACTCGTTTCTGGTCAAAATAAAACTATTACAGCAAACGTTGCCGGTGGAATTGGTTTTACAGCAATAACAGTTGCGTGGTTGGGACACTTAAATGCCTTTGCAATGATTGTCATTTCATTTATTCTTGCAATCCTTGGTGTTGGATCCAGCTATCTACAGCAAAAACTTGGTGTTCCTTCTGCAATTTCTGAAATTGTTTCTGGAATACTTCTCTTTTGTATGTTAGGGTGCGAATTCTTTATAAACTTTAGAATGATTATAAGAAAACCTAATTTTGCAAATTCACAGGAGGGAAATAAATGAATACATTAATTGCTCTCATAGCCGCTGCAGGAAGTTTTGGCACGGTTTTAATGTTTGGAACTTTAGGTGAAATCTTAACAGAAAAATCAGGCAACCTTAATTTGGGAGTTGAAGGTATCATGTACATTGGTGGTGCCTTTGGTCTTGCTGGTGCTTATTCGTATGAGGCTGCTGTTGGAGTTGGAAGTTCAAGCGGATTTATTGCAATAATTGTTGCCATTCTTGCATCTTTTGCAAGTGGCGCTGTTGCATCCCTTATATACTCTTTTATAACTATTACTCTAAGAGCAAATCAAAACGTAACCGGTTTAGCACTCACCATTTTTGGTACAGGAGTTGCAAAATTTACAGGAGAATTTATGAGACATGCTGTAGGTGGATTTGTCACACTCAGCAATCCTCTAAAAGATGCTTTCTCGTTTGTTCCGTTCCCAACGGTACTACGAAATATTCCAGTACTTGGTCCAACAATTTTCTCTCAAACTATTTTCTTTTATCTAGGAATTTTGCTTGCTGTTTGTATGAATTTCTTTTTCAATAAAACAAAGAAAGGTTTATATCTAAGAGCTGTTGGAGAGTCTCCAGTTACTGCTGATGCTGCAGGAATTAATATGACTTTGTATAGATATACTGCTACAATTATTGGAGGTGGAATATCTGCAGTTGGTGGAATGATTTACGTCATGACAACAGGAGGATGTACTTGGAATGAGTCTTCACTCAGTGGAATTGGTTGGCTTGCTGTTGCACTAGTAATTTTCTGTATGTGGCGTCCTCTAAATGCTATTTGGGGTTCAGTTCTTTTTGGAGCTCTGAAGATTATGTATTTACGTGTAATTCTTAAATTCTTCCCTACAGAATTATACAAAACACTTCCTTATGTTGTAACTCTTATTGTTCTTATATTTACAAGCATGAGACATTCAAAAGACAAACAACCTCCCGCATCTTTGGGATTTAACTACTTTAGAGAAGATAGATAAAGTTATATGTTTTAATTCTAACGGCTGGCTAATCACCAGCCGTTTTTTAATAAGAGTTTTTTGCTTATAAGATGCTCGTAATTTGTTACATTTTTTTAATCAACTAAAAGATGAATGCAACAAATAGCAACAAATTTTTCTTGCTAACCACAAAAACTGTGTTAGAATTAAAACAACAAGCGGTTTTCCGCACAATCACGTTAATGGGGGCCGGTACCCTGTAAAAAAAAGGAGAAAATGTATGAAAAAAGCATTTGTCGCAATTCTTATTGTTCTTCTTGCAATGTCAGCTGTTTTTGCTGGTGGTGCTGAAGAAAAGAAAGCAACAGAAGAAAAAGTTACAAAAATTGGCTTTGTTGTAATTGGTTCTGAAAATGACCAAGGTTACACTTACAACTTCATGAATGGAATGAATGCAGCTGTTGAGAAACTGTTGGCAGATGGTTATAACATTAGTCTTTCAATAAAGAGAGATATTAATGAAGATTCATCTTGTGTTGATGCAAACGCTGCTCTTGCGGCAGAAGGCTGTGAAGTGATTTTTAACAATAGCTATGGTTTTGAGCAGTACATGCAACAAGTTGCAGACGAATTCCCAAATGTTAAATTCATTTCATTGACAAACTGCAACTCTCAAATTGATGGAAGAGACAACACATACAATGCATTTGCAGCTATTTATGAAGGCCGTTACATTGCTGGAGTTGCTGCTGGTATGAAACTTCAACAATTAATTGATGAAGGAAAGATTAAAGCAGATGAGGCAGTTATTGGTTATGTTGGTGCATATTCATTTGCAGAAGTTGTTTCTGGTTTCTCTGCATACTATCTTGGAGCAAGAAGTGTATGTCCAAGTGCTACAATGTTAGTACAGTTCGTAGGCTCATGGTCAAACCCAACTCTTGAAGCAGAAGCAGCTCAGGCATTGATTGACAAGGGTGCAGTCATTATTAGCCAGCACAGTGATAACACAACTCCTGCTACAACAGCACAGAAGGCTGGTGTATTCCACACAGGTTATAACAATGACATGACAGGTGTTGCTCCCCAAGCTTCTCTACTCTCTTGTAGAATTGACTGGACAAATTATTTCTACACATACATTGCTAATTACATTGATGGCGTAGAAAATCCACATGATTATTGTGGTGAAATGGGCAAAGGCGAAGTTGTTGTTACACCACTTAACACAGCAATTGCTGCTCCTGGAACACAAGAAGCAATGGATAAAGCAGAAAAAGCTATTGCTGACGGCTCACTCCATATTTTTGACCTTTCTAAATTTACAGTTGATGGTGGAAAGACTCCTACCAATGAACTTCTTTATGATAGTTTTGCAGCTGTTCAAGGAAATGCAACATATGATGGTTATTTCCATGAATCAGAACTCCAGTCTGCTCCATACTTTGTTGGAAGAATTGACGGAATTACATGGCTCAACGCAGCATATTGATTTTCAAATATTACAAATTATTAGAGCTCCCGGGTTGGGAGCTCTAATTTTATATAAATAAATGGATTAATTTTTTGAAGTTAGATATAAGTTAATTCTTTTTAGTCTAGAGCTTTTTTTGTAAGCTCAAAAACTTCTTCTGGTGTCAAAGAATTATTTGTCTTAACTTCTCTAATGAGACCTTTATTTTTATAATAATTGATAAGTGGCTCAGTTTGCTGAGTATAAACATCTAAACGATGCTTTATGGCATCTTCTTTGTCATCTTCACGCTGAATTAAATCCTCTCCAGTTTCATCGTCTTTACCTTCAACTTTTGGAGGATTGAAAACAACATGATAAATCTTACCGGTTGAAGGACACATTCTACGACCAGAAAGACGTTCAACAACTTCATTTTCTGAGATTTGAAAATCTACAACAGCGTCTAAATCTGTCATTTGAGCAAGGGCATCGGCCTGTGGAATAGTGCGAGGAAAGCCATCAAGAATAAAACCGTTTGCACAATCAGGTTCTGCTATCCTGTTACGTACCATCTCAATTGTGATGCTATCTGGTACAAGTCCGCCAGATGCAAGAATTTCTTTAACTTTGCGGCCAAGTTCTGTTTCATTTTTTATATTGTTACGAAATAAATCACCAGTAGAAATGTGAGCAATTTTGTAATAATCCTTGGCTTTTGCTGCTACGGTTCCCTTCCCCGCTCCTGGAGGGCCTAAAAAAACCATTTTCATTGAAACCTCCTAACACTACAGATAGAGTAACCCGTAGATATTATAATACTAGCAGAAAAAGCGTGTTGTGTAAATTAAAGTACTGCTATATTATAACCAAAACAACGCACGGAGGCTGCATAATGGATGTTAAAGACGGTAGAAAAGTTGTGCTTCATGCAACTGATCTTGATGGATTTCTTAGAGATGATGATAAGGCCAAAATTGAACACGTAAGAAAGCTTTACGACAAATCACTTGAGGCTTGTTCGTTAATTGAAGAGTCTACTTGTGAACAAGACAAAGAAAAGGCAGAAGAAGCTTTAGTAAAATCTTCAGCAGAAATTGGTGCATATCTTGAAGAAGTCGTTTCTAATGAACCATCAATTCATGTTTACTGTTTTGAATCTCCACAGGAACAACATGGTGCTGCAAGTAGGCTTATTGCAAAATTAAGGGATCCTAATACTGATCACGAAGAATTCTTATATTATATTCAAAGAGCATATGAACTTCTTTTTGCACATGTATTTGCAGACAGTGCTTTGCCAAAGAAAAGATCTATTATTACAAAAACTCCTGTCGTTAATCCGTGTAGAAACTATGCTGTACATAGAATTCCAGATGCTGACAGTCTTACCAGTAATGCTGTCATGTGTGTTATGCTGCGTGGTGCACTCCTTCCTAGTATGATTATAAGCAAAGAAATTCAGGATTATTCTTCTAATGATTACGTTACACCATTTGCATTATTCAAGATTAAAAGAGACGATACAAAAAAAGAAAAGAATATGGACTATGTTCTTGATTTAGATAAATCTTTCTTTGACTTATCTGAGTTAGATGGAAAAGATCTTATTTTTGCAGATCCAATGAATGCAACAGGTGGCTCGCTTGTAACAATTGTTAAGTACTTGAAAGAAAATGGCGTTAAACCAAAGAGTGTTAAGTTTATAAATGTAATATCGGCATTAAAAGGTTCTCTTAGAATTGTTAGAGCCATAGAAGGCTGTGAAGTTTACACTCTTTGGATGGATCCAATTCTTAATGATGCAGCTTATATCTTACCAGGCCTTGGAGATGCGGGAGACCGTCTTAATGGAGTTGATTTACCAGGAAATCCAAGAAACATGATTCAGCTTATTGCTGATTATGGTTCAAACATAACAAATCTATATAGATCTCAGGTAAAGAAAATTGAAGAAACTGTCCTTGGATAAGTTTTTAATTTTTACTCTTATTTTTATTGCATTAGCGTTTTTTTGCGGATGCACAACAAAAGTTGCAAGTTCAAATGAAAGCAATCAAATTATAAGTACTGCAATTGAGCTTGCAACTGAATATTGTGACAGAAAGCAGTTTGACAAAGCTTTAGATGTTTATAATAAAGCTCTAAACGAAATTCATGACTATAAGCTTATATATAACAAAGCGCTAGTTTTATCTTATATGGGAAGATTTGAAGACGCTATCTTGTTATGCGAACAAGGCTCAAATGAGTTCCCATACATTCTTGCTTTCAAAAAAGCACAAGCGCAGTATTACATCCGCCTTGAAAATTTGGATGAGGCTTGTAAGCTTTATTTAGATATTCTTGAATTAAATCCTTACGACACAGAAACTCGAAAATCTCTTATAGAAATTTACACTCAAAGTGGAAATAAAGAACAAGCTCACGAGCAAGCTCAAATTCTATGGGATCAAGGATATAAGAATTTAGAAATACTTACAAAGCTATAAGCCCAAAAACAGCTCCAATGCCAATCCAAACCACAGGATGAATACTCTTCCATTTTTGCATTGCAGCAAAGAGAATTAAGCATGCAACACAAGGGAGCCAAAGCAAACCGTTCTCGTTTGCAAGTGTAAGACGTGCAACTTCATAAAGCGCATATGTAATAAGTCCAATGACAGCAGGTCTTAAGTATGTGAATGTAGTTTTAACAATTGGTTTTTCATTAAATTTTGAAAGAAGTCTAGCAATAATCAATATAATTATTACTGATGGAGCAATAAGCCCCAATGTAGCAACAAGACCACCAAATAAACCTGAGACGTCATAACCCACATAAGTTGCCATATTTACACCAATGGGACCTGGTGTAGATTCAGAGACAGCAATCATGTTTGCAAGTTCGCTAGTAGTAAACCACTCCGTTCTAGAGCTCATATCAACAAGGAAAGGAATTGTTGCCATTCCACCACCAATAGCAAAAAGACCAACCTTAAAAAATTCCCAAAAAAGTTTAAGGTAAATCATTATTCATCCTCCTCCTCTTTTTTTGAAGAAGTGCTTTTATCTTTTTCTTCTTCGTTTAGTGAAGTTTTTTCCTTAGACGAGAAAGCAAACACAATAAGACCAAGAGCAATTGCACTTATAACAACAATAATAGGAGATACTCCAAAGAAAACTTGCACAACTAAAGAAATAATTGCAATTACTGCTGTAGGAATATTTGTCACAGCTTTTTTTGCAAGCCTTATTACAGCAGAAAGCATTAAAGCACAAACAGCAACACGTATACCTGAAAATGCTTTTGCGACATACGCATTATCTTGGAAAGCTTTTAAGACCGATGCCATAGCTGTAATAATTACAAAAGAAGGAAATACAACACCCAAAGTAGCAATAATGCCACCAATAGTTCCCCTTGTTTTGTATCCAATGAAAGTTGCTGTGTTTACAGCAATAACACCAGGAGTACACTGCCCTATTGCAAAATAATCCAGCATTTCATCTTCAGTTGCCCAAGAATGTTTTTCTATACATTCTTTTTCTAACATGGGCAACATTGCAACACCACCACCAAACGTAAGAACTCCAATTCTAACGAATGCACTAAATAGTTCCCACAATGATGGACGAGTTTGTTCTGTTTGCTTCATTTTATTAATTTCTCCATTTCTTTACGAACAAGAGTATCACACATTTCATTATATTTTATTCCAGAATGACCTTTGACCCATATCCAAGTTATATTAAATTGACTTTGAAGAGTATCAAGTTCAACCCAAAGTTCCTTGTTCTTTACAGGATCTTTTGAAGATGTTCTCCACCCATTTTTCTTCCAATTAAAAATCCAACTTGTAATACCATTTTTCACATATTGGCTGTCTGTTGAAATACAAAGCTCATTTACTCCAAGAACATTACAAGTCTCTAGTGCTTTAATTACAGCTGTAAGTTCCATTTTATTATTAGTTGTTTGAACCTCACCTCCACTTGAATATGAAAGTAAAGTTTCATTTTCTAAAACAACGAACGCCCAGCCTCCAGGTCCTGGATTTCCAGAGCAACCGCCGTCAGTAAAGATTTGTATTTTTTTAATGGATTCTGCCATGCTTGGAATAATATCCAATACCTTGATATCAAGCAAGGCATATTAGATTGTCAAACCAGTTGTTTTATGCAAATATTGTTTTGCATTTATCCTTTATCATGTCCAAGAGCTTTTAACATTTTGTTATATCCAGTTCCTTCTACAGACTCTTCAGAAATACCAACAAGAGCTAAGATTTCTCTTAATGCACAATCTTCTTCATTAACATCTAAATTGTCTTCTTTATTTGAACAAATTTCCATTTCAAGGAACCACCCAAGATATTTAACATTCAATAATTCAGCATGAATGTGAAATCCATTGTGCTCAATATTATAATGCCACCCTTTTTTCCATTTTAGTCTGCAAACTTGAAATCCAATTCCACTTAGAAAAGTTAAAATACTGTCCCACTGATTATATGGAGTTTCAAACTCAAGTTCTTCATTATTCTCGGTTCCTTTTGAGTCTTTTTCTTTATGAGGTTTAGCTGTAAAAAGAACTCTGGGCTTTCCTGAATCTATTTCTTTTCTAGTTCTAAACAAAGGGTCTCCATCTTCTGTTAAAGACCAGTACATATCAAATTTAGAAATTTCTCCAAGAGCCTTACAGGAAGCAAGTGCACACAATTTAGTTTTTACATCTTCAACCATTTCATCACTAACGTGAGCTTTAATTTCAGTTTCAATTGACATCTAAATTTTCTCCCTTATCTATACTTCTCTCAATGTATTTTATACTGCTGCAAATTAGTCTTTCCATGGGAAAAACATATTTTTAAGACTTCTAGGTCCAAGAAGTTGTTTTTCTTCCTCTAAAAGTTCATTCCAGTTTAAATCTTTCTTACTTGAATTATTCTTTATAAGAAATTCATATTTTTTAACAAGAAGTCTTGTTGTATCCATTCTTGAAAGACTAATTCCTGTAAACCCAGGAATTAGAGTTGCTGTAAAAACTGTTAACACAATATCAAAAATAGATTTAGCTATAAGAAAAAAAGAAACTCCAAGATTGTCTGCAAACATACCCAAACTTTTTTTCAAAGTTGAAACGGGATTTTCTTTTTCAAAATAAAAACAAATTGGAAAGTAATATTGAAGAGCAAGAATAAGAGATAAAGAAAAACCAACAAGCAACATTCCAAAACAAATTCCAATCATATTTTGTATTGAAAAATAAAAAGGAACTACAAAACACAAGCAAATAAAAATTACAAGACAAACCATAAAATGCACAATTAAATGTGAGAAATAGTTTTTATAAGAATTTCTAAAATCTTGAAAACTTGGTTTTTTATATTGGCTTAACTTAAATGTAAGACTACTTACACCAAGAGAATAAAAACTAAAAATAAAAAGAGAAAATCCAAGAAGTAGATAACTTCCAAACAACGAATAATT
>CAVDLI010000004.1:0-38494 GCA_963609725.1 bacterium
TTTTATCTCGCAAATCCAAAACCAATCTCCACAAAGCTCATTTTGCAAAAACCTCTAAAAACAGAAAAGCCAACTCCACACGGGAATTGGCTTTATGCCGTCTCCAGGAATTGAACCAGGGACACAAGGATTTTCAGTCCTTTGCTCTACCAACTGAGCTAAAACGGCATGCAAGAGTATGTATAAACTAAAGCCAAAAGACTGTCAAGTAGCTTTTGAATGCTTTTTTTGTTTACACCCTATTTGAAATGTTATTTGAAATATTATTTTGAACGTTAATTGAGAAAGTAAAGAGCCATGAAGACAGTTTTACAAAAACCTCTGTAAATAAGTATTTGATAACATTTATTTTTGAGAGTAAAATCAGCTTTGTATGAAAGTTGAACTGGTCAATGAATACAAAGAAAGAATATCCTCAATAGAGACGCAAATTAGATTAGCGCAGAGCCGTTGCCCAAACATTTATTCTAATAAGGTTCGTTTAATGGCTGTAAGTAAGACTAGATCCATTGAAGAGATAAACGCAGCTTATGAAGCTGGTGCAAGATTATTTGGTGAAAACCATGTGCAAGAAATTGTTGAAAAATTTTCTATTGATGGAAAGAGTTCAAAACCAAAAGATTTAGAGCTTCACATGATAGGGCACTTACAAAGCAATAAAGTCAATAAAGTAGTCCCTCTAGTTGATATGATAGAAAGCGTTGACTCGTTTGATCTCTTAAAAAAGATAGATGTTGCAGCAAAGAAAAACGAAAAGATTATGAATGTTCTTTTGGAGTTAAACACAAGTAAAGAGGTTTCAAAAAGTGGTTTCTCAACAGAACAAGAACTACTTGACTGCCTTCAAAAGGCAAGAACACTTGAGAATATCTCTATAAGAGGGCTTATGACAGTAGGACCCGTTTCATGTTCTCCAGAAGAAAAAGATAATCTTACTTGTAAGGCGTTTTCACAACTGAAAAAACTTTTTGATAGGATTAGACTTTCTAATGAAGGCTCTAATAAAGACTCTAATGAAAGTTCTAATGAAAATTCTCGTGCAGACTTCAATTTAGTTTTTGATACACTTTCAATGGGAATGAGTGGCGATTTCTTAATTGGAGTTGAAAACGGCTCAACAGAAGTGAGAATTGGAACAGCAATTTTTGGTGAGCGTGATTATGGATGCAAGAAGGAGACAGTAAAATGAAGAAAGTTGTAGCTTTGATAATTGCTCTTGTAATGCTTTTTGTAATATCTGGACCTCTTTTTGCATTAGATATGTCAAATCATGAACCTTATACTCAAGCAGAATTCCCAAAATGGTCGCTTGATTTAAGAAGAGCAGAAAGTCTGTTCTTTGGGGGTCTTCCAATAGCTTTTCCTCTAGTTACAGCTGCATATTCAATTGCAGGACAGCAAGCCGATTTTTGGCCTGTACTTGGAATTTCTTGTGCTGTTTCTGCTACAATTGTTTTAATTGATTATATAATAGGAGCTCTTAGTGCGAATTGAGCGAAATTATGAATTCACAGTAGATGAAAATATCTCTCCAAAACAGCGAATAGATGCATTTTTGTCATCTCAAATAGAAGGACTTTCAAGATCAGCTTTGACTAATTCTATGAGTCAAATGACAATAAATGGGCGCATTGCAAAAAAAAGTGATACCGTTAGCCCTGGAGATATTGTTTCTCTTTCATATGTGGCTGATGTCTTTGAAAAAGTAGAACCTCAAAATATTCCCCTTGATATTCTTTATGAAGATTCTTCAATGCTCGTAATAAATAAGAAACAAGGCATGGTCGTTCATCCCGGAGCAGGGAACGTTGACGGCACAATTGTAAATGCTCTTGCATACCGTTATGGGCAGGATTTTATTGACGCTATGGCTGATGAGTGTGATGTTTCACGACCGGGTATTGTTCACAGGCTTGATAAAGACACAAGCGGTGTTATGGTAATTGCTCTTACTGCCAAGGCCCATGCAGCACTTAGCGCTCAATTTCAAAATAGAGAAATTGAAAAATATTATTTAGCTTTTTGCGATGGTATTTTTTCTTCTCATGAAGATTATATTGAGTGTTTCATGGCACGAGATAAGAACAATAGAAAACTGTTTGTGCCTGTAAGAGAGAGAAAGTACATAATTCAAGGAGGGCTTTCTCCAAAAAGAACTCAAGAAATTATGGATGAAGTTTACAAAGACCCAAAATATCGTATTGGGGGAAGTAGCGACAGATTAACAGCAGGCAAGTACAGTAAAAGCCATTATGAGGTTATAAAACAACTGCCAAAAGCGGCTCTTGTGAAGGTTAGAATTTTTACGGGAAGAACGCACCAAATTAGAGTTCATATGAAAAGCATTGGACATCCTGTTATTGGTGATGTTCTTTATAACAACAAGATTTCTCATTTTCCAGACTGGCCACTTATGCTGCATAGCTCTGTATTGGAAATTTGTCATCCTGATACTGGAAAGCTTATGCATTTTGAAGCTCCAATTCCTGAGCGTTTTGCGACTTTTGAAGATTTCTTGAAAAAGGATTAAGATTGTCTTAATTATGGAAGGAATTGTAACTAGGTCAATAAACAATATTTACTCTGTGCGCACAAATGAAAATGAAAGTTACAGTTGCAGAATAAAAGGAAAACAACTTTCACAAGCTAAAGGCGAATATAATCCAATTGTCGTTGGAGATGTTGTTGACTTTATTAAAACAGGAACAAATGAAGGTCTTGTGACAAATCGTCATGAACGGCATGGAGAGTTTGCACGTTGGAATGATAAAAAGCAGCTTAATCAAACAATATGTGCAAATATGGATATTGTTGTATGCGTGTGTAGTATAGAAAGTCCTCCATTTAGACCTCGTTTTATAGATAGAGTCTTAGCATGTTGCAAAAACGTTCCATCAATGATTGTTCTTAACAAATGCGATATTTTGCTTACCCAAGAAGAATTGAGGCGCTTTAGACTTTATAAAGATCTTGGGTATGAGACTATAGCGGTATCGGCCCAAAATGGTGAAAATATTGAAAACCTTGTCAAAGCTCTCAGTGGTAAGGTTGCAGCTTTCGTGGGGCAAAGTGGTGTAGGTAAGAGTACACTTGTAAACAGGCTAGTTGGTGCAAGTCAAAAAGTGGGTGATATAAACGAAAAATATAACAGAGGTAATCATACAACAAATTATGCTCTTATGTTGCAAGGCCCATCTTTTACTCTTATTGACACACCGGGGTTTAGAGAAATTTCTGTTCCGCATGACGATCCACATCTTGTTGCAAAAGCATTTCCTGAGTTTTTAGAAGCTTCAAGTAAATGTTCTTTTTCGTCTTGCTTGCATATAAATGAGCCGGGGTGTGAAGTTTTACGGCTTTTAGACGAAGGAAAAATCAATGCAGACAGGTATGAAAGTTACATAAGAATTTTGGAATCTTTGGATGAAAGGCTTCCTGTATGGAGTAGAAAATGTTCAAAAGAACAGCAATAGATTTAGGTCTTTATCAAGTTTTGGAAAATATATCAGCTTTAGCTTTAAGCGTTCAAGGAAGCAATGCTGTTAGGCAATCAAGGCCCATTTTTAATAAAGAGTCGTATATTTTAAGGCAAAAAGAGGTTGCTGCGGTATCGTTTGCGCTAGGGGAGGCTTCACGACAAAATATCTTTGTTGAAAGTTTTCCTGATATTTCAGACGTTTTTGAGTCAATTGAGAAAAATCCTGTAGCATCGCTTTCAGGAGAACAAATTTTTAATGTTGGTCTTTTTATTCGCAGTGCTACTTTGTTAAAAAGCCTTCTTAACTTGGCAAATGTTCCAGAATGTTCAGATAAAGACAGCAATATTGAAAACATAATTGGTGAAATTCCTACCTCTTTATTGGAACTTGAGAAAGAAATTTTTAACATATTGGAAACTCCTGGACTTGTTAAAGAAAGCTATCCTACTGTAAAAGTTTTACGTGATAAGGCCGATTCTAAACGTGCAGAACGAAGCAGAATGGCTCAGGACATGATGAGAGAAAAGTCCTCTTTCATGCAATCCAATGCCGCTGTAATGAGAGACGGAAGAATTGTTCTTCCTGTAAAAAATGATGCAAAAAGCGCTGTTGAGGGTTACATCCAAAGTTATTCAGCAAGTGGTGGCACTGTTTTTATGGAGCCTTTTAAGCTTGTTGATATGAACAATGCAGTTGTCATGTCTCAGCAAGCCATAGATATTGAAATTGCACGTCTTATTGGGCTTTTGTCTGATATGGTAAAAACATGTGAAATAGAATTGCGTCTTTTGTCTTCACAAGTACAATATGCCGATTTCCTTTATGCTTTTGCTTCTTGGGCTCGCTCTAACAACTGTGCTCGTACTCTAATAGTAGATAAAGTTAAAAAAGAAGATGGCTCTACAGACTCTACTTGTGAGAAGAGGGATCAAGAGGGGCTTTGTTCTCTTATTTGTGCTAGGCATCCTCTTTTAGGTTCTAAGTGTGTTCCAATAGATTTAGTGGTTCCTGCTAATTACAAAGCTGTAGTACTTACAGGTCCAAATGCAGGAGGAAAGACTGTAACAATGAAGACTGTGGGTCTTTTTGTTCTTTTGAACCAAATTTGCGGTTTTATTCCGGCTCAGGACGGTAGCGCTTTAGCGCTGTTTGATAATGTTTTTACTGATATAGGTGATGACCAGAGTATTGAAAATAATCTTTCAACCTTTAGTGGCCACATGAAAAGTATTAGTTTTATTTTACGCTCAATGACAGAGTCTTCACTTGTTATCTTAGACGAGCTTGGAAGTGGAACAGACCCACAAGAGGGGGCTGCTTTAGCAAGAGCTATTTTGGAATATTGTACAAAGAAAGCAGCTCTTACTTTAACTACTTCTCACCATGGCGTTCTTAAGCAATATGCTTATTCTTCAAATATTGTTCTTAATGCTTCTATGGAATTTAATGAAAAAACACTTGAGCCCACTTTTAAGGTTATAACAGGACTTCCAGGTGATAGTCATGCCATAGATACTGCAAAAAGAATGCATCTTCCTAAGAGTGTAATTTTTTCTGCTCAAAAATATTTAGGAGATGAGGCTATAAAAATTTCTTCAATTATTAGAGGCCTTGAGCAAAAAAGAAGAGAATCTGATTTGAAAGAAGCTGAACTTTCTAGGAGACTTAGAGGTTTAGAGAACGAAGAAAGACATCTTGCAAATGAAAACAGACGATTAAAAGCGCTTGAAAATAAGCTCAAAAAAGGTTCATTGCAAGAGTTTGACAAAAATCTTAAAGAGTCTAGAAGACGACTTGAAAATCTTGTAAGTGAGATAAGAGTTGGAGAAATGACAAAAGAAAAGACTCTTAAAGTTAAGTCGTTTATATCACAGTTGGAATCTCAAAGAGATGAAATAGAGGCTCAAATTGAAAAAACTGATGCAGAAATTAATGCATTTGACACAAAAGAGGACATTGAGAACGGTCTTTATGTAGAACTTAAGCCAGGTATGGATGTCCTTTGCGGACCCAATAAAAGAGAAGGTTCTGTTATAAGACAGGCCGGCCCCGGAAAATGGGTTGTAGCAATAGGACCAATGAAGTTTACTTTCAATGAGAACGAGCTTATTGTTCCACGCAGAGCTACGAATGTTAAATCTTATATTCTTGACTCTTCTTCAAAGACAAGCTCTCCAAAACTTACTTTGGATTTACGGGGTTACCGGCTTGAAGCAGCACTAGAAGCAATTGATGAAGAACTTGAAGCTTGTTGTATTCATGGCCTTAAAAGTTTTTCTATTATTCACGGCTACGGAGACGGCGTTTTGTCCTTGGGTATACATAAACATTTGGACTCAAACCCTCTTGTAGAATCTTGCAAATTTGCACATCCTAGTGATGGTGGGCAAGGCAAAACATATGTTACATTGAAATAAGAGTAGTAAAGTATGGCTGAAAAAGATTGTGCAATAGTTGCAATAAGAAACTTAAAAACAGATAAAGTATACCTTTTTTATTCTGAAGACGTAAAAAACGACTGCATTAAAGCACGTTTTAATCTTGATTTGGGGATGCATGAGTGTAAATCTTTGCAAGAAGATTACACAAAAACAGGTCTTGAAGTATTTCGTTTTGACATAATTGAAAAGACTGACAACCCAGAAAGGTTGGCCGTCTTGAAAAAAGAAATCTTAAATAAATATGAATGATATGAATGGGATTTTGAAAAACCTCATAAAATTGTGCTTTTAGGTCTCAAATAATCCCGTTTGCTTTATCCATTTCAATTAGTGTCCTAATAGATTCTACTGCTACATGACATACTTGTGTTGTATCATGGAGTTTTGGATTGTCCATTCCAAGTGCTTCTCTTTCTTGGTTTCCAACTACAAAAAACACAGAGCCACATCGTACATGCAAAAAACTTGCAACTGTAAATAATGCAGCACTTTCCATTTCAGATGCCAAAACTCCAAGTCTTTTCCAAGCTTCCCATTTGTTTTCAAGTTCATAACTTACAGGCATGATTTCAGGGTTGTGCTGCCCATAAAAAGAGTCTTTACATTGCACAATTCCCAAGTGATGGCGAATGCCCATTTTTTCTGCTGTTTTCTTTACAGCAGTTACAACCGAGTAATCTGCAACAGCTGGAAATTCAATTGGTGCATATTCACGGCTTGTTCCTTCCATGCGCACAGCTCCTGTTGCAATTACTGCATCTCCACCCATAACTGGTAGTGCAATACCGCCACAAGTGCCCATTCTTAAGAAAGTATCAGCACCACATTTTACAAGTTCTTCCATTGCAATTGAGGCTGACGGTCCACCAATTCCAGTAGATGTTACGCTTACAGGAACTCCATTTAAGGATCCTGTGTAAGTTAGAAATTCTCTGCTGTCTGCAATTTCTTTTGCATCATCTAAAAAACTTGCAATAAGAGGTACTCTTTTGGGATCTCCTGGCAGTATGACATATTTGCCAACATCTCCTTTTTTTGTTCTAAGGTGATATTGTATTCCTGTTCCATTCATGTAATCTGACATACTCTTCTCCGTTTCTTGTTTCGTTTTGTTTCGTTTCGTTTCGTTTTTACTTTTTTATTATAGGGGAAAATATCATATCATGGAAATTGTTAGAATGAAATAGTACAAAAAGTTGTAAAAGTGTAAAAAATTCAGTGTCAGTTGTCCAAAAAGAGAAGTATAAATTGGCTCTGAAGTATAAATTTCATGCTTGCCATTTATAAACCAGTATCAAAGAATTGTCAAATTTGATGTAGCATCATAAAAAGGTGTAGAGACGTCAAGAGCCAAAGCATTTTCTAAATTACTGTATGCTACTTCAAAAGATAAAGAGAGGGTTCTCCCATCTTTGTATAATATTTCAAGACTCCACGTTCCTTGAGGGAGCATTATGCCGTTTGGGAGCGCAATGTTTGATGTTCCATAGTATTCTATACCGTCAAAAGTGCAACTTGTGGGCACAAATGTCCAAGAAAGATTTGAAGATGGATCTGTTACAACCATTTGCATATCAGAAGGAGACGGAACAACTACATGAACATAAAGACTTAGTCCCATATTCCAAGAACTTTCATTAGTTTGCAATTCTTGGTGTTCTTGTATTTGAGTATCTTTGTTATTTTCACGTACAACATATGGCTGTGCAACAATTTGAGAGACAGAAAACTCGCCCTTGTGGCACGATGTTAGAGACAAAAAGACAAGTGAAATCAAAATAGAAAAAACAAGAATTTCTATAAGCTTGCTAGAAACTTCAAAAGAGCCATTTTTAGACATTTTCATATGCACTTTGCTAGATATCTTACTTGAAACTTTGCTAGACACATTACATTTACCTCTTCTATCTCTCATTTATGACATTACTGTTCAATATTATTAGAGTCAATTTCATTGAGCATTGATATTACAGGATTTGCATAATTGCGGTAGACCATGTCTTGTACATCTGGTTTTAGATATCTGTAGTGTTTTACAAATGCTTTTGTATTCATATTTACATATTTATCTTCATATTTATTGCTATTATTAATGAAGTCATAAGCAAAATAATTTGTATCATGCAGCCTATAATTCAAATGGATTTGCCGGTCAATTTCACGCACAGCAGTCCTTGCGTCAGAAATAGACTCTTTTAGAGGACATCCTACTTGAATATGCACATTGCCTTTTGGAAGACGCAGACCGCGTATAAGATCAAGGATATCGGCATATTTCTTTTTTACATAAACATTGTACACACCCTCAGCTTTGAGCTTGCGAATTTCTTCTTGGCTTTTGGTTACATCGCAAGGATCAAATTCGTAACTTATTGCT
The DNA here is from genome assembly GCA_963609725.1 of bacterium. GTDB lineage: Bacteria > Spirochaetota > Spirochaetia > Sphaerochaetales > Sphaerochaetaceae > UBA9732. Next base: position 8,298 of record CAVDLI010000004.1, read on the forward strand.
ACTGGAACAATTGAAGCCTTTTCCAAAAATTGCTGGAAAGGATAACCGTCTTCTCTGTATGCAAGATATAGCATCTTGAGAATTGCAGCACTTGTATTATCAACGCCATCTTTGGAACGCCCGCTTTTTTGTGCAATCCAAATGGATTTTTTCTTGGTTTCTATGGCATATTTTAAGTAACGACTAACGCGCAACGTCTCATTTCTTAAGTCCAATGCTGATGCTAAAGTCCTTCTTATTGTTACAGCTCCATTTACTTTGAATAAATCTGTTGCAAATTGATTGACCAAAAGATTGTCACCAATAACCATCTCACACATTTGCATACCACTGCGAAATAAAGCTAAGTCTAATAAAGCTGTATCAAGAACAATGTCTCTGTGATTGCTTATGTAAATATGAGGTTTGTCTTTGCCTTCTTTTGCAAGTTCTTCAAAACCTCCAAACGAAAACTCATCAATACTGGAGCTTTCAATCATTTCAAGAAACAAATTACAAGTGATAAGTTCTTGAAAAGCAGTATAAGAATGTACCTGGGTTAACAAATGAGATAGTAATCTCTTTGCGTGAAAAGACTTCCATGTGTTTGTAATTCTGTTGTGGCGTGAGATGATATCTGTAAAATTGTTTAACAGTTGCGGATATTGTCTAAGACGATCAATTGCATCTTCAAAATCTTGTCCCTCGTAGGGTGCTATATCTTTATAATTATCTTCCATTTTTTTATTCCTCATTAAAAGTTTTTACAAAATATATTTTGCAAAAACGGCTTTGCTCTTGATTATAACAAATGCATTTGCAAATCGCAATTAAGGGGATTTTTAGATAGTAGACAAGACAAGTTTTTTGCAATATTCAGTAATAAATCTACAAATTGTTCATTTGTGAAATCCAAAGAAAAGGGCTTTGCATTTTGACATTTACAGTATTTTGTTACAATAAAATTTGACTTGTACGCAATCTGCTGTTAGAATGAAAAATAAGTGAAACAACTGGCAAAAACAAAGATATTAAACTTGAAGAGTTTAAGAGGCTCTTACTTGTTTGCCAAAAAAGGAGAAAATGATGCTTATTCTTATTTCTGATGCCTTTGATGCATCTCTTGAGTCCAAATTACAGCAGTTTGGAGAAGTTACAACTGACAAATCTAGAGCTCCAGAGGCTCACGTTATCCTCGTAAGAGCAAAAACAATCTGTGATAAGGCATATATTGATGCAGCAAAGAATGTAAAACTCATCATTCGTGGTGGAGTTGGAATAGACAATATTGATAAAGCTTATGCAGAGTCTAAAGGAATTATTGTTCGCAATACTCCAAAAGCAAGTTCTATAGCTGTAGCAGAGTTGACATTTGCATTAATGCTTGCAGCTCCAAACAATATCATTACATATCATAATGGAATGAAGAATGGTGAATGGCTCAAAAACATCAAGAGAACAGAGCTTTATGGAAAAACTTTGGGACTTCTTGGAATTGGAAACATTGCAACAAAAGTTGCTGAAAGAGCAAAAGCATTTGGTATGAACGTCATTGCATACGATAAATATGTTTCATCTTCTGCTGTTGCAACACTTGTTCCAACTGTTGAAGATGCTGTTAAAGATGCTGATTACATTTCAATTCACATGCCATTGACAGATGAAACTAGAGACATGTTCAACGCAGAGCTTTTTGCAAAAATGACACATAAGCCTGTGATTATCAATGCAGCAAGAGGTGCAATTGTTAATGCTGATGACATGGTAAAAGCACTTGATGATGGTCAAGTTACTTGCTATTGTGCAGATGTCTATCCAACAGATCCTCCAAAAGCAGATTATCCACTTCTTAAGTCTGATAAAGTTATTCTTACACCACACGTTGGCGCTAACAGCAAAGAAAATCTCTTAAGAATTGGCGATGAAATTGTTGCAACTATCAAAGATCTTAAAGATAACGGTAAAATTTGATGAAATTAGATGAAACCAATAAGGCTATTATAAAGGAACTCAGTAATGGAAGAAAAGCTTTCAGTGCTATAGCTGAGAATATTGGAATTACAGAGAACACTGTTCGCGCAAGAGTGAATAAACTAATAGAGGACGGTGTTCTCCAAATTTCAGGGCTTATAGACCCAGAATACGTACCAGAAATGCAAGTTGTAATTATGGGAATAAAACTGAGTACTCTAGATCTTGAGAGCAAGGCAAAAGAATTCCTTGCTCTCAAGGGCGTTATGTCTGTTGTTGTAGTTACAGGAAGATATGATTTAATAGTACATCTTGCAACAGGGACATCTGGAGATAATAGCCTGCTTAATTTCTTCAAAAATGAATTAAGCAAAATTAAAGGAGTATCTGATGTGGAGACTTTTGTCGTATATCAGTCTCACGATTACAGAGTTCCTTATATAATCTAATTCCATTTTGATTTATAATAAAGCTCAATGGAACGAAATATTAAAACTCAAGCAATAGTAGTTAGAACCTCAAAATATGGAGAACTTCACAAGATAGTTACTTTGTTAAGCCCTCAGTTGGGACTTGTTTCAGCTATCATTTATGGAGGAAGAAAAGGTAAAAAAACTGCTATTGCTCCGTTGTTTTCAATAGGGGAGTTTCAACTTTATAATAATCCAGTAAAAAAAGAATACTCTATAGAAGAGAGTGTTCTTTCATTTATTCCAACAGCAATCAATGAGGATTTGGAAAGCACTTATACAGCTTCTTTTATGTGTGAGCTTGTCACAAAGACTCCATCAGATGATTCTAAAGAAATATTTGACCTCTTACAAAACGCATTGCAAGTTCTAGAAGTCAACACAAAAAACATTATAGAAAACAGTACAGAAAACAATGATGAGAACTCAAAATGTATTGCAATTGCATTTATGTGGAAACTCATTCAAATTTGGGGGCTAGCACCAAATTTAGATTATTGCCCAAGTTGTGACCGCAAATATGAAGAAGATGAAATTCTTTCATTTTCTTCTTCTTTTCTTGTTCCTGTTTGCAAAAACTGTGGTGATAATACTTCTTTTATTCTTCCTCCTGGAGCAAGAAGATATTTGCGTTATACTCTTGTAATGTCATTTGATGATGCTTGCAAAATTAAATTGAACGCTGCTGCGCAAGTTCGTATTTTTTCTTATATGACACAATGGATTAAGATGCACATAAATGCGCCACTTAAGACGCTAGATAACTGGATAAAATAATGGGGTCTTTGTAAACCTCTAAAGAACCCTCTAAAGACCACTAAAGAACCTCTAAAGATTGCAAAATGCAAGTTGGTTACAACTAAATTATGCGCCCAACTTTTTTGTATAATTCTTCGCGTGTTATTTCAAAGGTAAAACTTCTTCCATGTGGACACACCATTGCATCAAGTGTAAATACTTTGTCTACAAGGCTTTTTGCTGTTATATAATCTAGAGGAACTCCTGCTTTAATTGCAGAATGACAAGCTATTATTGCAAATAAACCCTTGCGGGCACTTTCAATATCTCCAGTAGTATTTTGTATATAAGAGGCAATGGATGCTTCATTTTTACGACATGTAGCAGGAATTGTAGACATTTCCCACAACATGGGTTCAACACGAGTAAGTTCTACGCCAAAATCGGAATAAATTATGCTGTTTTCCAAAAGAAAGTCATCAGTAGAACGGTCTGTTTCAAATTGGTATGGAACAATGAGCCTTTGAACGTCTTTTTGTGAAAGTATTTCATCATATAACAGTCGTTCGTGGGCCGCATGCTGGTCTATAAATAGTAATTTGTCGTTAACTTCAACCAAAAGAAAAGTATTAAACAGCTGTCCTATATATTTGTAAGGTTTTTCACCGTTTATATTTTTAGTATCTTCAATTGCTTTTGATTGTAGTAAATCCTCTTGTCTCAAGTTACTTTGAGATAAATCTTGCTCTTTGTATTCTTTATTAGACTCCTTATTAGAGCCTTCTTCTGCATTAGTTTTTGTACTAGAGCTTTTCATGATTGCTTTAGCATTTTCAAACCAAGAAGGATTAAAAGGTACAGCTGTTGAAGTTGTTTTATTAGTTGAGCAGTTATTTACCTTATTGCTTAAATCATTATTAGAAGTAGCAGAGTATGGTATATGAGGAAGTTCTTTTACTTCATCTTGAGACTCTTCATTTTTGAAAGATGTATTAGAAAACTGCCCATGAAGAAGAGCATTTCGTATCATTGATGTAATTGAAGCATAAATTTGACTTTGGTTACGAATTTTACATTCTCGTTTAGCTGGATGAATATTAAAGTCTACCAGTGATGGATTGTCATTTATGAACAAATAGAAGAACGGGAATGCTCCACCTGGTAGTGTCACAGAATATGCATTATTAATTGCTTGAACAAGAGAATAATTGTCAATAATTCTGCCGTTCATAAACACTTTTATTTGACTTCTATCTCGTTTGTAGCAAGATGGGTCTAATGACACAGCATAAAGTTTTATATTATCATTTTCATAATTCATCTCAAGAATTTGGGCAGGTGCAAACGCTTTGTCCAAAGCCATAACATCAACAACACGTTTTTTCTTACTTGATCTTGTTAAATGTAATTTAAGCTCGCTGTCTACAAAAAACAAAAATTCAACATCTTCAAAACCTAATGCTTTTTCCAAAAATACTTTACGGCAATCAGCTGTTTCACTTTGAGGCCTATGCAAAAAGAGCTTACGAGCAGGGATCATCTCAAAAAGATTTTCCATGCAGACTAGCGTTCCTTTTGAAACACTTCCTGTAAGTAAAGCGCTTTGAATTCCGTTATCTACAACAATCTTATTTCCGTTAGAGTCAATAGTAAGAATAGAGCATGAAGCAATGCTGTTGAGAGCTTCACCTCTAAACCCTAAAGTTCTAAGATTGAAAAGGTCGTCTAAAGTACTAATCTTGCTTGTTGCGTGGCTTACACAAGCTAAAGGAAGATCTTCTTTAGACATCCCAGTGCCATTATCAATAACTGTAAGGCTTTTTATGCCACCCATTTCTAGATATACACTTATTTTTGTTGCTTTTGCATCTAAAGAATTATCAATAAGTTCTCTAAGAACAGAAGAGGGTCGTTCAACGACCTCTCCTGCTGCAATTCGAGAAACAATAATTGAATCTAACTTCTTAATTGCCATGGCTTTGTTTTAGAAAGAGAAGGAACCTCCAGCAGAAAGAACTAAAGCATTTGAAGTAGTATCAATTGCTTGATAACTTCCTCTAATATGTGCTTCAAATCCTGCAATTGCAAAACTCATACCAATAAAACATGATGCATGATCAGGATTAAAGAGACTTGCAAGTGCTGCTTTTGTATCACCTTTTTTGATTAATGCATTTGCCATATTGGCAATCTTACTACTAAAGCCATCAATTAAAATTCCACCATCTAGGCTAAAGCCACCAAATGCAACTTGTGTTTTGAGAACGTAAGTATCTGTAGATATCTCTTCAGTGGCATCACTTCTAGTTTTTACTGTGTTATAAGCCAAAATCTTGCCATTTTCTTTATTAAGAGCAAATGGAACAGTAGCAGAACTATCAATAGTAACAGGTCCCCAAGTAAGACCCAATACCAAATTAGCATCAATAGAAGTTCCCGCAAATGGAGTAACAACTGTTGCAATTGAAGTTCCTACAGTATTGCTAAGATGTTCACCTTTGTTGTATGCAGCACCAAGCCCAATGTAATAGCGTTCAGTAGAAAGTTTAGCATTAAGTTTTACCAAATATGGAAGGCTCTTAAAATCCAAAGCCTCTCCAATTACTAGTTTTGAAGCACCTCCCAATGTTGCATTTATGCTAATTCCTTTAATCTCAAAAGCACCGTTTATATCAAGAGCAGGGAAGAATTCAACACCATACTGTTTGTTCAAAAAATCTAAGTTTTGAATATCTGCTGCAGTAGAAAGACCAAACTCAACAGGGCCTACTGCTGCAGAGAGCCTTAAGCCTGCAAATTGATTTTTTCCATCAAGCTTGTTTGCAAGTTCAAGATCATCCATGAATACATTAATGCCAAAGAAACCAAATTGACCATCAAAAGTGGCTGTAAGTCTGCTGTTTGATTCAAAATCTCCGTCATATCCAATGAAAACTGGGCTTGAGAATTTTGCATCATGAGAGCGGTCTACATCTATTTTGATTGAAGAGTTTTCATTTGTATAATTAATTCTTCCAATGTATCTCACAATGCTTGAAATATAACCTGTTATGCCATTTTCTTTGTCAAATTTGAATATATTCTTCCAATCTGTGGCATTGCAGTCTGCTGTATTAACAGCAAGATGAAGACCAAATGTAAAATTGCCAACTGCAATATAAGGGTCAACCGCAATATAGACATTGCCCATGAAAAATCCCAAATTGAAAGCGTCACTTGAAACAAGACCTTTATATGTGGACTTGCTTCCATATTTCATCCCATATGAAACCCATATCTTTGCGCCAAATCTTACATTTGAAACTTTCTTTTCTTCTTTTGTTGAAACTTCTTCAGTTGCAGTTTCTACTGGCTCTTCTGTATTCTCAACAGGTTCTTGAGTCTCAAGCATTTCTATGTTTTCTACATTTATAGGTGTTTCAGAAACTTTTATCTCTGGAGTACTTGGTGCATCTGGAACTTTCACAGCTTCATTTTCAGCTTCATCTACAGTACTGCTTATTTCAATAATAGAAATACTTGGGTTAGCATCAATTGCTGGTGGCACTGGAACAGTATCTACATCTGAGACAGAGACTGATACAGAAACTGGAGTAGCAGGGGCTGCAGGTACATTTTGTACAGCAGATATACTAGATATAAATGATACAGTAGGTTCTACAGGTGCTTTTGGTACATTAGGAGTAGAAGTGCTTACTTTATCAAGAGACACATAAACACTTGGCTCACTTGGAGCTTTTGGAGTTTTTACTTCCTCTGGCTGAACAAGGAGAGAGTCAATGTAAAGAGGAAGTTCTTTTTCAAGAAGTTTTACAGCATAGTTGAATTCTTTTTCTCCATAAGTTTCTGGGTATGTGAGTTTTGCAAGGCCGTCACTTACAACTTCAATTGTTACATTCTCAAGGTCTTTTGGGTAAGCATTAAGGGCTGCTTTTGCGGCTGTATAAATTTCCTGAGAAGTTACAAATGAAGGGTACTTAATATATGCTTTTCCAACATATGCTTCTAGTGTTGCTTCATATCCCTTATAAGAGAACGTCTTAAGTAAAGGATTATATTTATATACCACACTGGTTTCACTTTCTTTTATAGAAGGAGCATTTGGAACTTGTGGCGTTTCTACAGGTTCAACTATCTCAACTGGCTCAACTATCTCTACTGGTTCTGTTTCTACAGGTTCAGAAACCACTGGCGTTTCAATAACAGGCGCTTCAACAACTGGTGCTTCCGTGACAGCTTCATCTACAACCTCATTTTCAACTTCACTTTCAACTTCACTTTCAACTTCACTTATATTTTGAGTTATCTCTTCATCTTCTTTAGGAAGTTGTACATTTGCTAGTGCATTTTCAGTTGGATTTTGTACTGTAAAACCGTTAAACGTAACATTTACATATGCTCCTGCAAGGATATCGGTCTTAAGTCCTGTTATTGTATTTGTTGCAAGTACAGCTCCATTTGTTACGTATGCATCTTCTACCTTGTCAGTGGAAGTGACTAGCAAGGTTGTTCCTTTTGTAGCGCTGTAGGCCGATACTGGCGTTTTTACAATTATGTCGCTATCTCTTGATGACAATGTAAGATATCCGTCAAGAAGATAAACTTGAGGAGCATCTGTTAAGTTTATCAATCGCACCAATGAATATGTGCCAATTTTGAGCTCAATTCCATCTCCCGTTAGTAGTACCTCGTTGTCAAACGTTCTTACAATCCAGTATTCATCCAAATATTGTGGTTCTGCTACGGCATTAAATTGCTCATTATATACTTTTGCATTTCCTGCTGGTTTTGCCATTTTTAATGGAGAAGCGAATATGAAGCCCATAGAAAGTACAGCTACAGTCAGTAGCAATACGAATTTCTTAGCTTTTGAATTTATTTTCATATTATTCATACAAACTCCTTTGCAATGCCGTGATACCACATCTGCCATATATTTCTCGTTTATATTTTGTATCCTACTAATAATAATGCTAATGTGTGTGTTTTGCTAGTACATTAGGTCTAAATTGCGTTGTACATTGCACTTGGGAGTGTGCTCTTATTGTGTCCTTATTGTGCAGAAATTATTTACATTACTCAGAGGTTTTTGAAAAACTTCTTCACATATTATGATTACAGGGCATTACCGCGATTTATTTTGCAATCCAAGTTGTGTGCAGAAAAAACATGTTCTCTTGCAAATTTATCCATGTGGCACAGTTCTTTGACAATTGGTTTAAGATTAGCACGAATATTTGTTTGGTCGTAAGGACATACAGGTTTAATAACAGGGAAGTCGTATGTTTGAGATAATCTAATTATAGTTTGTTCATGTATTTCAATCATTGGGCGAATAACATACAGCTTGCCATCAAAAAACTCCTGAATTGGGTTCATTGTTGCAAAATTCCCTCTAAAAAAGAGGTTCATCATTGTTGTTTCAACTAAGTCATCAAGATGATGTCCCAATGCAATTTGCTTAAAGCCTCTGTCTCTTGCAATCTCAAAAAGAATACGTCTGCGGTTTCGTGAGCACAAGTAACAATTAAAATCTCCCTTAAAGCTTTCTGGAAATTGGTATTCATCATGAATTTCAAAATCAATATCAAGATCGTGAAAATATTGTTCAAGGCGTGGCCTAAAAGACTCTTCAATTGGGTGTTCAATCCAGTTAATCATAATTGCATGAAGTTTGTAGTTTATAGGAAGCCACTTCCTTCTAATAGAAAGCGCCATTGCTAGAGCAAGAGAGTCTTTACCTCCTGAAACCCCAAGCAGGATATCTTCACCGTCTCTAATCATGTCAAAATCATTAATTCCCTTGCCAACAGCCTTTATAAAACGCATGACCCAAGGTGGCATATTGCCGTTCAGGATGTTCTTATACGAAAGTTTTGAACTGTCATATTGGCTTGTGATATCAGTCTTCATATTGTAATTAGGCTCCATTTCTCCAAATATCGAATAATAGTCACAAAGAGACTTGTTAACAAGTTCAAATTATTGGAAAATACCGGTGTGCGCATTACTTTTGACATTGTAAATGATATAACAAAGCGGGTCTTGGTCTCTTTTTTACTTTTTTTTGTATCCTTTTTGTGTTTTGCTGATGACATTGAAGTCCAAACTTCTACAACACAAACTTCTACAGCCCAGACTTCTGCAATACAAACAAGTATAAATGTTGCACTGCCTGCAAATTTTAATTTGCAAAGTCAAATTCTACCCATAGATGCAAAAATAGGCAGCATAGTACAGGCTAACGCTACAGTATATCACGCATTTCTTTACTCAGTTTTATCTTGCGAATACAGTTTTGAATGGATAGACAAATACATTAGTGATACGTCACAGAAAGTAATTTCAGAAATCTACGGAACATATCTTGCAGAAAATCTTCCTTTCAAGGAGTTTTTAATGTCTAGTATGTTTGAGAATGCAAATAAAAGCATTTCTATAAACGTGCGTAACGGAGAAGATGTGTTTTGTTTTGTAATTGAGAGTTTCTCTAGTAATTCTAGTAATTCTAGTAATTCTAATAGTTCTACTAGCGTAGATTTTATTTCAAATGACGAAGGCCCAAGTATCAGTAATTCTGAGACTCCTTTGTATAACAACTTGCGCATAATTGCTATTAGACAGCTATGAAGTATTTCATGTTTGTTTGGGTTGTGTTTATCTGGGTGATTTTGCAAAGTGCTTTAGTCTGCAAAGTACTGACAACGAGCTTGAGACTACAAAGTTCTAGTAAGGTTGCTTGTTGCCACAATAGCAAAATGCTTGAAAAAACTTTCCAGAGTAGGGTATTGTCATTTTTTCTCAAATGTTCTATAAATTCAAAGGCTTGGCGGCGTAGCTCAGCTGGTAGAGCAATCGGCTCATATCCGATCGGTCAGGGGATCGTGGCCCTTCGCCGCTAAATGAAATCCTTGAGTTTTTTGCTCAAGGATTTTTTTATGATTATTTTGTGCTTGTTTTGTTAGAGAGTGGTTTGGAATTGTAAAAATGGTAAAACCTTAAAAAGCCATAAAACCTGTAGAAACCGTAAAACCTGTAAAATCCGTAAAAGCAGGCTCTAACAAAAACATTTGGGAGTTTCGTTTTGGTTTCTTTTAGTGTCCTTGGTTCTGGAAGTTGTGGAAACAGCTATATATTTTCTTGCAATGGAGAATCAATACTTGTAGACGCCGGATACTCATATAAACAAATTGATGAGCGAATTCAAAACGCAGGTTTAGACATATCTACAGTAAAAGCACTTTTATTGACACACTTACATCCAGATCACAACAAAAGTGCTGGAACATTTGCAAGAAAAACAGGTAATCCTGTTTTCGTAAGTGAGAAATGTCTCCAATATGCATCAAATGAATATATATCAATGAATTTGCCACTACAAACAAAAAAGTTTTTTGAACCAGGAGTGCCATTTCAAGTAGGTCATTTTGAAATAAATTCTTTTTATACAAGTCATGACAGTGCTGGAAGTGTAGGGTATTCAATAAAATGTGATGAAAAAACATTTGTTGTTATCACAGACACCGGGTTTTATACACCCCAAATGGTAGAGGTTGCAAAAAACGCAAACATACTTTTTCTAGAATCAAATTATGACGAAGAAATGTTAAGAACTGGCTCGTATCCAATTTATCTAAAAAAACGAATAGCTGGGGAACGTGGACACCTTTCAAATTCTCAAGCTCAAAAATTTCTAAAAGAATGCAGTTTTGACACAACTCGTAAACCCGTATACCTTGTGCACCTTTCAAGTAATAACAATGACCCAAATTTAGTTGCATTGCAAATGAAAGATTTTGACATATGTGTTTGTAAAAGAGGGTTCCAGTATTGTGGAAAAATACAATAACAAATTGGGTTTGAAGGTTTTACCTTTTTGGAGAAAATCGTATGCCACAATTTGATATAGATTATGGTTTTCTGTTTGCATTAGATAGAGTTTGCCTTTCAGTTGCCTTCTGTTATGAAATTACAACCAATAAAGGCAGTAGCATAAAGAACAACCCTAACGACAGGGAGAAATGAACAGATACCAATCTTTATAAATCCAATTTGCAGAAACTCCTTCAATTATCAATTGCGTTCAATTATCAATTGCAGTAGTAAACTAGTTCAAAAAGGTCTAAATTGCCTTGATTATTGTACTTTAGGTCATTAACATTGGGCTTTAGAACAATTTGCAAAACAAATTCAAATTGCTCTGTCATGAAATCAAAGAAATCAAGAAAATCAAGGAGATTTTATATGATGACTGTTATCAAAGAACTCAAAACTATGCAACCGGGGCCAGAACTGGTCAAAGCAAGCGGTTGGGTTAGAACAAAGCGAGACAGCAAAAATGTTTGCTTCATAGAAGTCAACGATGGAACATGTCTTAAAGGACTCCAAGTTGTTGCAGACAAGAATTCTATTGATAATAATCTCCTTAATTCAATTTCTACAGGTTGCTCTGTTATATGTGAGGGTACAATAGTTGCTTCTGAGGGTGGCGACCAAGCTGTTGAGCTTAAAGCATCAAAAATAGAAATTATTGGTGATGCGCCATCTGATTATCCACTTCAGAAGAAAAGACACACACTTGAATACCTTAGAGACATTGCACACTTAAGAGCTAGAACAAATACAATAGGAGCTGTTGCAAGAGTACGTAGCAAAATGGCATTTGCTGTGCATAAATTCTTTCAGGAAAACAATTTCTATTATGTAAATACCCCTTTAATCACAGCTAGTGATTGTGAGGGAGCAGGGCAAATGTTCCAAGTTACAACCTTAGATTTGAAAAATCCACCTCTCTTGGAAGATGGAAGTGTAGATTACTCAAAAGACTTCTTTGGAAAACATACAAGTCTTACTGTAAGTGGTCAGCTTGAGGGTGAAACTTATGCAACAGCACTAAGAAATATTTATACATTTGGGCCTACATTCAGAGCAGAGAACTCAAACACAAAAAGGCACTTAGCTGAATTTTGGATGGTAGAGCCAGAGATGTCTTTTTGCACACTTGAAGGTGATATGGAAATTGCAGAGAGTTTCCTAAAATATGTTTTCAAATATGTTCTTGAAGAATGTGATGAGGACATGGACTTTTTCTCAAAGTTTATTGAGCCGGGTGTGAAAGATACAATTATTCATGTAGCAGAAACTCCTTTCGCTCATATGACATACACACAAGCTATAGCAGAACTTGAAAAACATGGCGATAAATTTGAATTCAAGCCTTTCTGGGGATGCGACTTACAGACCGAGCATGAAAGATTTCTCACAGAGGAAGTTTGCCATTGTCCTGTGATTGTTACTGATTATCCAAAAGAAATTAAGAGTTTTTATATGAAACTCAACGATGATGGAAAGACAGTCCGTGCAATGGATGTCCTAGCACCAAGACTTGGAGAAATAATTGGTGGCAGCGAAAGAGAGTACAGGTATGATGTTCTAAAAACCAGAATGGCAGAACTTGGGCTTAGAGAGGAAGATTATTGGTGGTACTTGGATTTAAGAAAGTACGGAACTGTTCCTCACTCAGGTTTTGGTCTTGGATTTGAGAGAGCTGTCCAATATGTAACAGGAATGCAAAACATTAGGGACGTAATTCCTTATCCAAGGGCAGCCAAACAGGCTGATTTTTAACTGTCTATTAAGGACTGTCGCACTATCATCTGTGGCAGTCCTTTTCTTGTATCTGTTTATATACATTACAATTATACAATACACAACATCACGATGAAATATCGCTTAATTTTTCTTGGAGAGTAATATGGGTAAAATAGGGTTTGATAATGACAAGTATTTGAGAGAACAAAATGAGTACATACTTGAGCGAATGAAACAAGTAGACGGCAAACTCTATTTGGAATGTGGAGGAAAACTACTTTTTGATTACCATGCAGCCCGTGTACTTCCAGGTTTTGACATAAATGACAAGATGAAAGTATTCCATTCCTTCAAAGACAAACTTGATGTAATAATTTGCATTCACGCTGGCGATATAGAACATAGAAAGATGAGATCCGATTTTGGAATTTCTTATGATACTGATGTTTTCAAAATGATTGATGATTTTGCAACTTGGGGCATTAAGGCCAATAAAGTCGTAATTACTCGCTACAAAGGAGAATCTTCTGTTTCTAATTTTGCCGATATGCTTCAGCGCCGGGGTGTGCTTGTTTATTTTCACAAAGAAATAATGGGTTATCCAGAGAATGTTGACATGGTTGTAAGTGACGAGGGTTACGGAGCAAACCCATACATTCCAACCTTAAAACCAGTTGTCATTGTTACAGCCCCAGGTCCCGGCAGTGGAAAACTTGCAACCTGTCTTTCACAAATGTACCACGATTTCAAAAATGGACGAAAAAGCGGATATGCAAAGTTTGAATCTTTCCCAATTTGGAATCTTCCAATTGACCACCCCGTAAATGTTGCGTACGAAGCTGCCACCGCCGATATTGGCGACTACAACCAAATTGACCATTTCTACGTTTCCTCTACAGGCTCTATTGCTGTAAACTATAACCGCGACATGGAAGCTTTCCCTCTTCTCAAAAGACTTCTTAACAAAATAACTGGTGGCACATTAAACTACAATTCTCCAACAGACATGGGCGTAAACCGTCTTGGATTTGGTATTTGTGACGATTCTGTCGTGCGCCAAGCAGCTCAACAAGAGATTATACGACGGTACTACAGAGCTGCATGCGAATATGCTCAAGGCATTGGCTCCAAAGAAACTGTAAACCGATGCTATTCTATAATGGAAAGAGTGGGGCTCTCTTGTAATGACCGTTATACTGTTCCCGTTGCCAATATTGCTCTAGAAGATGCCGTTTCACGAGGTAAAGGTAAAGATGGAATTACCTGTGCAGCATCAATCCAACTCAATGACGGACGCTTTGTAACCGGTCATAACTCCTCTGTCATGCATGCCTCCAGTGCTCTTGTTCTAAACTCTCTTAAAGTTCTTGCAAATATAGATAAAGAAGTTGAACTTATCCCTCATCAAATCATTGACTCTGTAACAACCATGAAACGAGACGTTCTTCGTGGTCGTGGCATAAGTCTAAACTTAGATGAGACTCTCATCTGCCTTGCAATGAGTTCAGCCATAAATTACAATGCCAAACGTGCTCTTGATAAACTTCCTCTCCTTCGTGGCTGTGAATCTCATATGAGCCATATCCCCTCAGCCGGAGACTCTTCAGGGCTTAGAAAACTTGGGATTAATGTGACAAGTGAGCCTAAGTTTCCCTCCACCTCCATGCGCAACTTCTAAATTTGTATGTCTTATGGCCGTATACTGCGTCACTGCACTCGGGCTGTACAAAAAATTGGGCCATTACGAACACTTGTCAATACAAGTATCGTAACAGCCCCTGTAAATCCTAACGAATTTTCAGAAGTTACTTATTTGTAAAAGTTACTTCTTTGCGATGTATTTTCTAATATCAAGTGCAACAGCAACAACAATTACAAGACCTTGTGCAATGTAGTTGTAATATGGGTTGACACCAAGGAACTGAAGAATAATCTTCAAAACTTCAAATACAAGAACACCAACAAGAATACCAGGAATTGTTCCAATACCTCCAGTAGTTGAAACACCACCAATTGTACATCCCGCAATGGCTTCTAGTTCATATCCCGAACCCATTGAAGCAGATGCTCCACCTGATTTTGCCGCAAGCAAGTAACCCGCAAAAGCATACATAAACCCAGCAATAGTATAAATCTTAATTATCTGCCGGCCAGTGTTTACTCCAGAAACTTCAGCAGCAACTTCGTTTCCTCCAATTGCATACATATATTTTCCATGAGTGGTTTTATTGTACACAAACCAAAAAAGCACACCAAAAATAACAGCAATAAAGAGAAGATAAGGGATATAAAAGCCTTTAGTATTCCCAATCCTTCCAGTTATGAGTTTTATGTAACTATTCTGGAAACCTCCAATAGGTTGAGCATCTGTAAAGATAAGGCTAATACCGTAAATGATAGTTTGAGTTCCCAAAGTAGCAATGAAAGGAGGTACTTTTAGTTTTGAAATTATAAGACCGTTTACAAAACCAAAAAACATACCAAAAGCAAGAACAATTAGAAGAACAATAAACATGTTCATTTCTGGAATGTTCTTGTAAAGACGGCTTGTATAATCTCCTCTTTGAATAAGGACACCTGCAAGACAAGCTGCAAAACCAACCTGTCTTCCAGCAGAAAGGTCTGTACCTTTTGTTATAAGACAACCAGATACTCCAAGCGCAATAAGAAAACGAATGGAAGTATTGCTAACAAGGTTTCCAAAGTTTCCCCAAGAGAAGAAGTTTGGAACAGTGCATCCAACAACAAGAGATGCAATTACAAGAAGAACAACAATTGGATTGGTTTTTACCATCCCAATAAATTTACCGACTACATTATTTTTGATTAAACTATTATTTTTTGTTTCCATAGGTAAATACTCCCCAAGACTGAACTAATTATCCAAATCAACATGGTTAAATTGAGTTGCAAGTGTCATGATGTTTTCTTGCGTAGCATCTTTGCCGTCAATAAAACCTGTTACACAACCATCACACATAACCATAATTCTGTCAGACATTCCAATGAGTTCTCCCATTTCACTTGAAATCATGATTATGCTTTTACCTTGTTTTGCAAGGTCTGCAATGATGCAGTAAATCTCATACTTTGCTCCAACATCTATACCGCGTGTTGGCTCATCAAGAATGAGAACATCTGGATTATTTGCAAGCCAACGTCCAACAAGAACTTTTTGTTGGTTTCCACCTGACAAGCTCTTAATAAGCGTTTTGCTTGAAGGTGTTTTAATGTTCATTTTGTGGACATTTTCACTTACTAAGTTTTCAATTTTGTTTAGATTGAGTGTAATACCATTCTTTATGTAAGTGTATTGCTTAAGTGCTGCAATAGAAATGTTGTCAGATACAGGCAAAACTCCCATGATACCAGTTTTTCGTCTGTCTTCAGTTAACATTGCCACACCATGGTCTATTGCATCTTTAGGTCTATGTATTGGCAGTTCTTTGCCATTGTAGAAAATTTGACCCTTTATATGACTTCTTACTCCAAAAAGGCCTTCCATAAGTTCTGTTCTTTGAGCTCCAACAAGACCTCCAACTCCAAGGATTTCACCCTTGCGCAGAGTAAAGGAAACATTTCTGAAACTCTTTGGATTAATAGAAGTGAAGTCTTTGACCTCAAAAACAACCTCTCCTGGTACGTTCTCACGTTTTGGATAAAGATTAGAAAGCTCACGGCCAACCATTTTTGTTATAATCATGTCATTTGTAAGCTCGCTTGCAGGCCAAGTTCCAATATATTTACCATCACGCATGATTGTAACTTCATCGCTTATGCGTAAAATTTCATCCATCTTGTGTGAAATATATACAATTGCAACACCTTCTGCTTTTAAGTCTTCAACAATTCTAAAAAGGGCATCAACCTCATTTTGTGTTAAAGATGATGTTGGCTCATCAAGAATTAAAACTCTACAGTTAGCTGATACAGCTTTAGCAATTTCTACAGATTGCATTTGTGAAACACTTAAGTTTCCAACTTTTTCTTTTGGGTCAAAGTCCATACGGACTTTTTTAAGAAGAGAAGCTGTATCTTCATACATTTTCTTGTGGTCAACGATAGGAATGAAACCTAAAAACTTTTTCAAAGGATATCTTCCAAGAAAAATATTTTCTCCTATAGTTCTTGCCGGGATTGGCTGTAGCTCTTGATGAACCATAGCAATACCTTTCTTTAGAGCATCCATAGGGTCTTTTATTTCAGTTTTCTTTCCATCAAGCAAAATTTCACCCTCATCCATTTTGTATATTCCAAACATACATTTCATAAGGGTCGATTTACCGGCTCCGTTTTCACCCATAAGTGCATGAACCTTTCCGGGGCGGAGCTTTAATTGTGCATGATCAAGAGCCTTTACACCGGGGAAAGTCTTACAAATATCACGCATTTCTAGGAGGAATTCTGACATTTCCTAAACCTCCTCTCACTTTTTCACATTAAAATAATATTTTGTTTTTCAAAGATTTAATAAAGCGGGCAAGATTTTAATCCTGCCCGCTTTCGTTGTTTCGTTAATAATTGGACAACGAGAGGCGAACTTAAATTTCCCTCTTATTATCTAATCATTACGTATGGTACCCAGTAGTAGTTGTCAATCTTCTCTCCGTTGAGGAGCATGACTGTGACATCAACTGCTTTATGAGACTGTCCAACATGGTCATTGAGGACTGTGCCTGTCATGGTTCCAAGTTTGACCATTTCTTGACATTCATCAAGAGCATCAACGCCAACAAGGTAAATATCCTTACCAACTGTTCTTCCTGCAGCTTGAATTGCAGCAGCAGCTCCAACAGCCATAGCATCATTGTTACAGAAAACAACTTCAATTTCTTTACCATACTTTGCAAGAGCATTAGCACAAAGTTCCTGTCCCTTTGTCTGGTCCCAGTTACCAACCTGGTCATCAAGACATTTTACTTTGTAACCATGGTCTGTTAAATACTTAACTGAATATTCAGTTCTGTACTGAGCATCAATGTTTTCTGGGTCGCCTTCAATCATTATGTAAGAAATTACGCCATCACCGTTGATATCACCGTGATCTGGAAGTTCAGCAATAATTTGTCCTTGGAATGAACCAGAGTCTCTAGCATCACAGCCAACGTAGCAAACTTCTGCATTGTTAAGAATTCCAGGATATGCTTCATCAATAATATTGCCATTAGCATCTTTTGCAAGAGGTTCTCTGTTAATTAGAACACATGGAATGCCAGCTGCAACAATCTTGTCAATGATTGCATCTGCAGAAGAAGTCTGAACAAGGTTGAGAATGATTGCATCCATGCCTTGAGTAATGAAAGCATCAATTTGGTTTGACTGCTCTGCCATATCATTCTTTCCATCAACGAAAGTCAATGCATATTTAACACTGTCTGTTTCAAGTGTCTTGAAATATGCAGCAATTTCATTTCTGTAAAGAGTCATAAAGTTATCGGTATATTGATAAATTGCAACACCAACTTTATAAGTTTTTACCCCTTGCTCCTGAGCTCCCTGTGCAAATACTGTTGTGAGAACAGCTAGAGCCACAATAAACACAACGAAAAGTTTTTTCATACAACTTTACTCCTTTATCTCTGTTTTCTGCACTCAACGAGTACAAAAACAATTCTAAAACACAAAAAAGCAGTTGTCAAAAATTTTCTAGGCCGATTTTCCTGTACTACAAAGTTCTTGTTGGAGAACTGCCAAAAACAGTTTTATAAGCTCTATAAAAAGTAGAGTAGTATTCAAAACCGGCTTGCAACGAAGCCTCTAGTGCAGGAACTCCACTTAACATGAGATTTTTTGCTAAAACACATTTTTGTATTCTTACATAACTCATGACAGGAGTTTGCATATGTTTCAAAAAAACTTTGTTAATAGTAGAAGGGGACATACGAATGTTGTTAGCAATATCCTCAATTGTATATATAGAAGAAAGATTTTGGTCTATGTATTCAATAATTCGTGCTACGGAAGTATTAATTTTATCTTCTTTTCGTATTAAATCTTCAGAAGTAACAAGTAAGCACAATATTATAAGTAACTCAGACAAAAAGACTTTTTCCCTTATAGGCTCTTCAAGAAAAGTTGCATAATTGTCCAAAAGAAAAAGTTCTCTTTCTAGTAAAGAGTTTCTAATATCAAATACATTTGAATTTGCACCAAGTTTTGCATTAAGCTCTGCCGGTATGTCTTCTGGCGCAAATCTAATAACAATGCGTTCATAAGGAGCAGTCTCTCTTATTATTATGTTGTGATAATCTCCAGGTTTGATGAGCAAAAAACTATGATTATGCAAGTGATAGATTTGCTGGCGTAATGTAAAGTCAACTTTTCCTCTAATTAAAAAAAGAAGTTCATAACTTGGGTGATAGTGTTCCTTAAAGTTTTCTCTCGAATTATCGGGCTTTTCGTCTAATGAATGTTTGAATAAGTAATTATTTTTTCTAAGATCAAATTCCATCATTGGCTTCATCTCCAACATAAACTTGTAAGCTGTTTTACAGACCAAAATGAACTAGTAGTTAGCACTAATGTTCCAGCCTTCTGAACTTTGCAACTTATCAAATATATCAGTTTGACTTAAATTGTACTTAAAATGGCAAAAATTGCAATCTTTTTATATATAAAATGCAATTTACGGATAAAAAATGAGGGTTTACACTTGTAAGCAAAAGGAGCATTTGCATGACATCTCATACAACACCAAAACCCGGCGAAAAAGAGCAAAATGTTCATGAAGTTTTGCTTGAAGTGAAAAACATGTATAAGAACTTTGGCGTCACTGTTGCACTAAAGGATGTATCATTTTCACTTGAAAGGGGAAAAGTTTATGGTCTTATAGGAGAGAACGGTAGTGGAAAATCCACAGTCTCTTCCATCATAGCTGGTATGCAGCCTGCTTCCCAAGGTCACATGGTATACAAGGGAGAGGCTTGGAATCCTTCTTCAATGCTTGAAGCACAAGAGCATGGTATTGGAATGATTGTTCAGGAATCAGGAACAATTCAAAACATCTCTGTTGCTGAAAATATTTTCTTAGGTCATGAAGAACTTTTCATGAAAGGTCCGTTTGTTGATAAAAAACAAATGATTCAAAAAGCACAAGAGTTGTTAAATCAGCTTGAAGTAACTCAATTTAAGGCATCTGACAGAGCAGGGCGTCTTGACATGCAAATGCGCAAGATAATTGAAATAGTCAAATGTCTCTATTGGAAACCTGAACTCTTAATTGTTGATGAAACTTCCACTGCATTGTCCCTTGAAGGCCGTCACTTCCTCTACGAAGTAATGGATAGACAGCGTAAAGAAGGCAAGTGCGTATTATTCATTTCTCACGATTTGGATGAAATGATGGAGCATTGCGACAACCTTACAGTTCTAAGAGACGGTGTAATAATTGGCACTCTTGAAAAGAAAGAATATGAGCCAAATATCATTAGAAAAATGATGGTTGGCCGTGAGATTAAGGGTGATTATTATAGAAGTGACATGGACGGTTACAGTGATGAAGTCGTACTTAAAGCAGACTGCATCACGACACTTGATAAACTTCTTTGCTACACTTTGGAACTTCATAAAGGTGAAATTTTGGGCATTGGAGGACTGTCTGACTGCGGAATGCATGATGTTGGGCGTGCTGTCTTTGGAATTGAAAAAGTTCTTGATGGAGAAGTTGTCGTAAAAGGTAAGAAAATTACGTGTCCTGAAGATGCAATTGCAAACAAGATGGCATATGTTTCCAAAAATAGAGACACAGAATCTCTTGGACTTAGCGCAACAATATTTGAAAACATTGCATCAACTGGCTATAAAGTAAACCGTTGGTTTGCAAATATAATCTCTGGCAAAAAAGAAAACGCATACGTAGACAAACAAATTGAAGAATTGTCAATCAAATGCGCGGGAAAACACTACTTGGTCAACACTCTATCTGGTGGAAACAAGCAAAAGGTCGTTTTTGGTAAATGGGTAGCATCAGATGCTAATATCCTTGTTCTAGACTGTCCTACACGTGGAATAGACGTAGGAGTTAAGGCTTCTATGTACAAATTGTTCTATGAAATGAAGAAAGCTGGAAAATCAATCATACTAATCTCTGAAGAACTTCCTGAACTAATAGGCCTTTGTGACAGAGTTTTGATAATGAAAGATGGTGAAATAACTCATGAAGCTCTTAGAGCAGATGGTCTTTCTGAGCATGGGCTCATTGATTACATGATTTAAGGAGGCTTATGATGACAAAATCTATTAAATTTGAAAAGGCTAAAGCCTCATTTAAGAAGTACACGGAGTCGCGTCTTTTCGTAAGACTTCTTCCAATAACCTTTCTTGTACTTCTTGTTATCTTCTTTGCTATTGCAACTGGTGGAAGATTTATATCTAAACAAAGCATAAAAGTTATAACTCAGCAAGCATTGATTGTAGCTACAGTATCAACAGGAGCATGTTTCATATTTGCAACTAATAACGTAAACCTTGCAATGGGAGCTACAACAGTTCTTACCGCAATTATTGCAGGTCTTGCATACAATGCAACGGGAAGTATTCTTGTAATGTTTGTTGTTGCAATTCTACTTGGTTCTGCAATTATGGTAATTTCTGCGCTTTTAAGTACTGTATTAAAAGTAAAAGTCATGTTTGTAACTATTGTTATGATGTCACTTCTTGCTGCATTGTCAGAATCCATTCTTGGCGGTTCTACAGTATCACTTCCATATGAATTAATTCAGTTTTTGACAAAGATTAATTTCCCATACATTGCATTTGGAGTTTTCTTTGTTGTATGTATAATCATTTTCCATTTTACAGATGTTGGAAGATCTCTGCGCTTTATTGGAACAAATAATACATGTGCAGAGCAAACAGGTATAACCAAAAGCAAGTATATGCTAATTGCATTCCTCATTGCAGGAATTGGATGTGGAATTGGAGCACTTTTAGTAATCGTAAGATCTGCAAGTATTGGAAGTAAGACACTTTCTTCCTTGAATATGGACTGTATGCTTGCTCTTGTTCTTGGAGGTATGTCCATATTTGGTGGTAGCCGTTCATTTGCTTTTGCAGGTGTTGTTGGTGCTGTTACTGTTTATGTACTTAACCAGGGACTTCTAATGATTGGTGTTCCTTCAAGTTTTATTCAAGGAATAAGAGGAATAATCTTCTTAATTCTCGTATGTACAGCTCAAACAAGACCAAAGGGGCTTCCTGCTCCAGAAGGTTGATTGAGATATTGTTTTTCGTATACAGACTTTACAAATAATTAAAAGGAGTTAGATTATGAAAAAAGTTCTGGTCGTTTTAATTGCATCTATAGTATCGCTTTCAATGCTTTTTGCTAATGGTGCTTCTGAAACAGCAGCTGCAAAACCATACAAGATTGGTGTTGCAACAATTCACGAAGGTGAAACATGGGAAATTCAAAAGAAGTATTACAATGAAGAGGTTGGACCTGCATTGAACATGGAGTTCATGTTCTCAGAGAAAATCAGTGATGTTAATGCTCTTGTTGACTTCATGGATCAGGCTTATGCAGCAGGTTGTGTTGGAATTATCAACTTCTCAACAAGCAGTGATGCTGTAAGACAAGGTTCAAGAAAAGCTGAAGAGTGGGGTATTTGGTTTGTTACACAAAACTCTGCATTAACAGAAGACGTTGCAACAGTTGCTCACAATATGGGACACTGTGGTGCTTCTGCAACAGGTATGGGAAGAGCTTATGGTGAAGCTATCAATTACTTGTTGTCTGATGGCAAAGAACACAGCATTTTCATCTTCTCTGGCGCTGCAGTAGGGGGGGCAATTGGACAAGGTGCTGCTTCTCACTATTACACAGTTGAAGGTATTCTCAAAGCAATGCAAGAGAACTATGGTCTTACTTATGACAAGTCTATTGATGAAATTATCAACAACCAAAATCCTGGTGAAGTCTCAACAGGCAATCCAAATGTTAAGATTTACATTTATCCAGGTTTGCAAGTCGCTTCTGCAATTACTGCTGCTCAAACACAGCTTCAAAACGGACCTTATGATATGTTTGCTGCTTGCTTTAGCTATGCTTCATTTACAAATGCAATTTCTGATGTTGAAAAATCAACAGGAAAGAACATTAAGGTTCTTGGAACAGTTTCAATTGAGAAACAAACAAGCACAGGTTTTGCTAGCAAAGACATCTATGGCGATTCCATCTTGAACGCTGCAGTTCTTAACCCACTTAACATCCAAAATGGTATGTGTGCTGTAATTCTTTACAATGCTCTCACAGGTCATGCAGATGCAATGAAGGCTAATGGACATACAATTCTCTTTAAGGTTGAACCTTGGTTCTGTAAAGATGCTGCTACATATGAAAATATTAGCTTGCTTGATACATCTCACGAGACATACGTTCTTGGTGCAGATGATCTCTTGGCTCTTTGCGTAGATAGAAATCCTTCTGTTACTTACAAAGACATTGAAGCAAAGCTTGCAGAGCTTGCTGACATTGACGGCATTATTGCTGACAAACTTAACAAATAATAGTTGTTTTCATGTCTTGGCTGTGTTCAGCCAAGACATGTTTTGAACAATTGAGGTTTTTGTAGAACTGACTTTTGTATAGAGATTTTTGCAATTGCAAGAATTCCTAGTAAAGCTATTTTTGTAAAAACTTCAAAACACTTGGTATATATTTGGAGGAATCATGTTGAAAAGTAGAAAGGTAAAGGATGTGCTGTTTACGCTTGCTTTCCCAATTGCTGTGTACATTCTCATGGAGCTTTTGTGCTATTTTGTGAAAGGCAGGCATTTGCTTGGCTCACTCTTGGACATAAAAACGCTTGTAAGAAATACTGGAATTGCTGCAATTATTGCTTTTGCTCTTTCATTTAACCTCTCATGTGGACGTTTTGACCTTTCTTTGGGAGCTCAGCGTCTTGCAGGTACTATTGTTGGTGGACTTATTGCCATGAAATTGGGACTTACAGGTCTTTGGTTCTTGGTGTTCTCAATCATTATGGGACTTTTCTTTGGTTTCATAACCGGTATGGTGTTTGTCATTACAAGAGTTCCTCCAATGGTTCTTGGTGTTGGTCTTGGCCTTGTTTGGGAGTGCGTTCCTTATATTGCATCTGATGGAAAAGGTCTTGTACTTTTTGGTGTTAGTGGAACAGAAGTTCTTACCAGTACAAGTTTTACAATTATTGTAATGATTGCAGTTGCAATATTTGTTTCCATCATCATGAATAAGACAAAATTTGGTTATGAAATGAAAGCTATTCAAGGCTCTCAACTTGTGGCTAGAAACAGCGGTATTAATATTTTTAGACATGCTGTACTTTGTTATACATTTGCTGGTGGGCTAGTTTGTATTGCAGGTATTATTGATGCTGCATTCCAGTCGCAAATGAGCTCAACAATGGGATTTACAAGTAATAGTGTTGTTGTTTCTAACATGTTTGCTATGATGCTTGGTGGTTACATTGGAGAGAAATCAAACCAAGCAACAGGTGTAATAGTTGCTTCATTAACTCTAAGTCTTTTCTCTTATGGACTTACTCACATGGAGCTGTCTGAAGCAAATACAAGTGTTGTAAACCAAACTATGTTTGTTCTTTTCTTGGTATTCTTAGCAAATAGATATTTCTTCAAGAAGAGAAAAGCAGAAAAAGCCAGAATTGAGATGGCAAAAGAAAAACGTAAAGCGTTGGCAATCTCCGTTGCATAAGCTTTAGTGTTTGCGTCTTTTTATTTATAAATGAGGTAAAATATGGTTGACTTGAAGGCAAAACCTTTCTATTTGGATGATGAAGCCATTAGATGGGTTGAGGATACTATTGCAAAAATGTCCATAGAAGAAAAAATTGGACAGCTTTTTATTGGCATGAATTATTTACATACCAAAGAGCACTATGACAATATGATTAACAAATATCATATAAGTGCTATTAGATGGCAGGGCGGAGATCTTGATGCCATATATGAACAAAATAAGTATTATCAAGAAAACAGCAAAATTCCAATTTTAATTGCAGCAAACTGTGAAGCAGGTGGTAATGGAGCTGTTAAAGAAGGAACTCTTGTTGCTTCTCCTGCTGCATGTGCAGCCGCAGCAGCCGGCTCGTTAAATCCTGAAGTTGCATATAAGATGGGACAAGTTGCAGGAAAAGAAGCTAAAGCTATTGGTTGTAACTGGTCTTTTGCTCCAGTATCTGATGTTCTTTCAAACTGGAGAAATACTATTGTAAACACAAGAGCTTTTGGTGATGATCCTGAAATCATTATTCAATGTGCTTTGGCTTACATGAAAGGTATGTGGGAAAGCGGAATTGCTTGCTGTACAAAACACTTCCCAGGCGATGGCTCTGAAGAACGAGACCAACATCTTCTTATGGGATGCAATGATGTATCAGTAGAGCAGTGGGATGCAACTTATGGAAAAGTCTATAAGGCTCTCTTTGATGCAGGTCTAGAGAGTGTTATGGTGGGTCATATTTGTCTTCCTGCTTACACTAAGTTGTTGAGACCTGGTATTAAAGATGAAGATATAAAACCAGCTACATTAGCACCTGAACTTTTGAATGATTTACTGCGTGATAAACTTGGTTTTAACGGCCTTGTTATGACAGATGCTTCTCATATGGCAGGTCTTTCAACAGCTGCTACAAGACGCGAACAAGTTGTTGGCGCTGTGGCATCGGGTTGTGATTTGTTCCTTTATTTCAATATTCCAGATGAAGACTTTGGTTACATGATGGATGGCTACAAGTCAGGAGCTATCACAGAAGAAAGGCTTTCAGATGCACTTCATAGAATTCTTGGACTTAAGGCTAAAGTTGGTTTGCATAAACTTAACTTCCCTAAGAAAGAAGGACTTTCTGTTGTTGGTTGCAAAGAACACCATGATGTAGCTGCTTGGGCTGCAGATAAGAGTGTAACTCTCGTAAAAGATACTCAACATCTTCTTCCTCTTGATGCTTCAAAAAAGAGATGTAAGCTTTACTTTATTGAAAGTGCTCCTGTTTCAATTCTTGATGGTACTGATAAAATAAAACAAATTGTAGTTGAAGAGCTTGAGAGAGCCGGGTTTGAAGTAACTTGCCACACTGATTACTACGAGATGGAATGTGAAAAACAGGATGTTAACAATCGTTTCCGCATTATGCAAACAGAGAGTGTTGAAGAATTCAAGAAAAAGTATGACGTAGTGTTTATGTTTATAAACATGAAAGGTTATGCTCAAGAAAACAATGTTAGAGTAAAGTGGTCTGCATCACACTCAAATGAACTTCCTTGGTTCGTAAGAGAAGTCCCAACTATTGGTGTGTCTCTCAATTATACAAACCATTTAATTGATGTCCCAATGCTTAAGACTTTTATTAATGCTTATGCTCCAACAAGAGAGTACATAAGAGCTACAATTGAGAAGATTGTTGGAAAGTCTGCATTTAAAGGTAAGGCAAATGACCTCGTTTGGTGTGGGCGCTGGGAAACAAAACTTTGATTATTGGGAAGGAAAATTTGATGTCTAACGTTTTATCGGAAATGGAAAGAAAGCATGATTTTCTTGTATGCGTTGATTCCGATGGCTGTGTTTTTGATAATATGGAGCTCAAGCACAAGGAATGCTTTTGTCCCGCAACAATTAATGTGTGGGGACTTCAAGGTGTTTCAAGATATGCTAGAGAAGTTGCTGAATTTGTAAATCTTTATTCTTCAAGTCGTGGAACTAACAGATTTCCAGCTTTGGTACGCACTTTAGAGCTTACTTATGAGAGACCAGAGGTCAAGTCTCGTGGTTACAAGATGCCGGATCTCACTCCATTGAAAGAGTGGATTTCACAAACGAAAGTTTTAAGTGCTGTTGCAATTGAAGAATATGCAAAAGATCACCCAGATATGCCAGAGGTTCTCAAAACTGCTGCAAAATGGTCTAAAGAAGTAGACGAGAACATCGCGCGTATTGTTCATGGTATTGTGCCTTTCCCTGGTGTTAAAGAAGCTCTTTCTTATTTAGGCACTTTTGCAGATGTCGTTGTTGTATCTGCAACACCACATGAAGCACTGTATAGAGAATGGGAATCTTGTGGGCTCACAGATTATGTTTCTGTAGTTGCTGGTCAAGAACTTGGAACTAAAGCTCAATGCATAAAACAGGCTTTAGAGCATGGATATGAGAAAGACCATGTATTAAAGATTGGCGATGCACCTGGTGATTATACTGCAGCAACACAAAACGGAGTTCTTTTCTGCCCAATTATTCCTGGTCAAGAAACAGAAAGTTGGAAGAGAATTCTTGAGCGTGATGCTACTTTATTCAAAAATTTAAAGTATTCAAAAGAAGCTATGTCACAGAATCTAAAAGCCTTCTTTGATGTCCTTTTGGATACACCACCATGGAAAGTTTGAACAAAACAAAAGAGAAAGCTTATAAATTTTTGCTGATTTTCAAAACTTTTATGCAGCAACTTTCAAGCTGTGGCAATATAGAAAATATAGAACAAATGTAAGTACGAATTCATGCTTACATTTGTTCTTCCAACCAGTTTGCAATATCTACGATTTGAATACCCTCATATTGATACGCTTCATCTCTGATTCTGGTAAGCAACATCTTTGGATATGCGTCCTTGATTTGGAGTAGGGATCTTACCTCACGTTCAAAGGTTTTTTCGTCGCTGATGTTGTCTGAAACCTGAATATAAAGTTTCTCGTTGCGCTTGATTGCGACAAAATCTATCTCTTTCTTGTATAAAACCCCTGCATAGACCTCATACCCGCGCCGGAGCAGTTCAATAGCAACGATGTTTTCAAGTATGCGCCCATAATCCAAATTCTTGGTTCCCACCTTTGCATACCGGAATGTGTGATCGCTTAAACATTGTCCAGTTTATCAATTTCATTCTCACAACCTCTATGATTGTTATACCTGTCCTATTTCCCAATATCAATATTGTTTCGATTTTGGGAAATAGAATTCTGAAGACAAAACAGTCTAATTTCAGTTGAGAAGGTCAATAGTGTTTCTTTAGAAGCGTTATATTCTCTTCTCTTGTCATATAATCCTCTTACTGTTCCATGTGCAACACATCTTTTATTGAAATGCTGATCTCAATATTTCTATCTTGGTCAATCATAAATTTGGCTGTACTTGCTTCGTGTATCATAAATTCAACTGTATATCCAAGTTTTGCCTTTTTTCCTTTGAAAACTAAGGATGCTTTTTTGCATGAAAGACTAAATGTTGTATCTACTATTGAGTATTTGCTATCTCTTTTGCGGTCAATTGTAGTAGAAAGCCCCAAAGTAGTTGTCTTGTAGTTATAACTCGTTTTTATTACAGTTTTAGAAGTTTTTCCCTTATCTGTTTCATAATGAGTTGTATTTGCACTTTGTATATTAAAGTTCTTAGTAATGAATGCAACTTTATATTCAATTTTACGCTCTTGTGAAAATCCTCCATACAGAGGAGGCCTAAAAGTAGAACTGTCATACGTGCATTTTATAATGTAATCTTTAGAAGATGAAAGTGCGTTTTTTGTTGCAAATGAAAAATGTATTTTTTCAAATGGATTTTCGTTATTACTTAACTGCTTTAGATTTATTCCAACACCTCCAAGGTACCGGTCTAATTCTAGTATCATTTTTTGAGTCTTTATTGTTATGCTTATTCCTGTTGTTGTTCCTCCTCCATGATACATATCCCAAGCATTTTGGACAAATAGGCTTCCTTTTATTTCTAATAAGCTATAGTCAATTGAAAATGAAGTTCCAATTAATGAAAAAAGTGTATGTTTTCCAAATCCTGCGTTTTTCCAATTTGTTTGAAAAATTGTAGAAGTTCTACTTGCTAAAATATTGTTTTGAGAAGCATACAAGAGGCCTAAAAAAATTTTATTATTGCCAAAGATAAATCCAAAACCATTTGGAGAGGCTTGGTTAAAAATTGAAGAAAATGAAATTAAATCAAAATGATTAGTGCAAATAGCAATTCCTGATAACTTTGGTTTTACATTGTTTGAGATTGAAATGTTATTGTTTTTCTTAAATCCTCCATATTGTATTGAAGTGTTAAAAGGATCTAGCATTAGAGAGAGAAGGCCTTTAGTATCAATTTGGCCTATTATTACAACATCATTGAAATTAAAACTTGCAAAGAGAGGTTTTGATATGTTGATTTTTCCATTATCATCTCTAAAAAGTTCAAAAGAAGAGTGAAAGACGTTAGTATCGGCCTTAATTAAGAGAGATTGTGCCATGTTATTTGGTTTTTTGAGTGTGATTGTCACCCTGTTTGTTGTTGTAGAAAGCCCCTTTAGCGCATATATGGAAGAGCTTACAAGACATGCAATTAAGATGCCAATTAATATAATTTTGTTGCAGTGTATTTTCTTCATATGAGATATATAAAAATATTTGTTTTTTTCATTCACACTTATTCGTACAAGTTTGGTATAAGGTTTTGAACGTGTATTGAAACTTGATGTACTTGGGGTTAAAATTGCTGTGATTTTTGAAGTTAAGGAACTGTCACGGTTCCTAATTTGGAGGACAATATGGTCGTTCTTTGTTTGAATTGTGGAAGTTCGTCTGCTAAGTATCAGGTTTATGATTGGGAAAATAAAGATGTTCTTGCTGTTGGCGTTGTTGAAAGAATAGGTCTTGATTATTCAACAATTGAACATAAAGCATCGGGCAAGGAAGAGTATAATGCTAAATTTAGTTGTCCAACACATAAAGAGGCCATTGAGCTTATCATTAAAATGCTTGTTGATAAGGACTATGGTGTAATTGGAGATGTCTCAGAAGTTGGCGCTGTAGGTCACAGAGTTTTGCATGGTGGAGAGCTTTTTAAGAAGTCTACGCTTGTTACTGATGAAGTTGTAGCACAGCTCAAAACTCTTATTCCTCTTGGACCACTTCACATGCCAGCAAATATTATGGGAATTGAAGCTGCTAGAAAAGTTATGCCAAATGTTCCGCATGCAATTGTAATGGATACAGCTTGGCACCAAACAATGCCGGCAGAGGCTTTTATGTATGCTGTACCATATGAATGGTATACAAAATACAATGTAAGACGTTACGGTTTTCATGGAACAAGCCACCTTTATTGTGCAAAGAGAGCTTCTCTTCTTCTTGGAAAAGAAAACAAAGATACAAATGTGATTATTTGTCATATTGGAAACGGCGCAAGTGTTTGTGCTGTTAAGAATGGCGTTTGTATTGAGACTTCAATGGGTCTTACTCCTTTAGAGGGCCTTGTCATGGGTTCTCGTAGCGGAGATTTAGATCCTGCAATTCTTCCATATATAATGAATAACACAGGAATGACTGCAAAAGAAATGGACACAACTCTTAATAAGAAGAGTGGTCTTTTGGGAATTTGTGGTTATACAGACAGGCGTGATGTTGAAAAAGCTGCCAACGAAGGTGACGAAAAAGCTAAACTTGCAATGGCAATGGAATGTCACAGAATTAAGA
>CAVDLI010000004.1:38504-44931 GCA_963609725.1 bacterium
GAATTAAGAAATACATTGGTGCATATGCAGCGCTTTTGGGACATGTCGATGCTGTTGTTTTCACAGCTGGTGTTGGAGAAATGGGGCCTACAATTCGTCATGGAGCTATTTGTGATATGGATGCTTTTGGTATGTATCTTGATGATGAAAAGAACCGCATTTGCAAGTGCAGAAATGGAGAATTTGAGATTTCAAAAGAAGGCTCTCCTGTAAAGATTTTTGTCATTCCTACTGATGAAGAACTTGTAATTACAGAAGATGCTGTAGCTCTTATGAATGGTACTTATGATGTTCATACAAACTTCCATTATTCATTTGAAGATGCTTCTTATGTGAATAAGGCTCGTGCAAAAGGCCTTGTAAAAGATTTACAGAAAAAGCCTGAACTTAAAGATATTCTTGCATTACCTAAAACTGCAAAGGTTTCTGCAAACTGAATTTTGTGAAAGCATATGAGTGTGAAAGAGGGCAGTTTTGCAAAAAGTCTCTAGAGTATCAAAAATAAGCTACATTGATTATTGATTTGGTATTTCGTATTATTAGCTGAACGGAGTTTACTATGAAGGTTTTTCTTTACAATACAATGTCACGCTCTATTGAGGAATTTATTCCAATTAAAGATGGTGTAGTTGGCATGTATGGTTGTGGGCCAACAGTATATAACTATGCACATATTGGGAACCTTAGAACTTACATTTTTGAAGACACATTAAAAAGGGTTCTTCTTCATGCTGGTTTTAAGGTGAAACATGTAATGAATATTACAGACGTAGGACATCTTACTGGCGATGGCGATGACGGAGAAGACAAACTTGAGAAGTCTGCACGTGAGACAGGTCGTAGCGTTTGGGATATTGCAAAATTTTATACCGATGCTTTCTTTTCTGACTACGACTCTTTGAACATTATACGACCAACAATAGTATGCCCAGCAACGGCGCATATTAAACAAATGATTGAGCTCATACAAAGGCTTGAAAAAGGTGGTCATACTTATATTTCTGGTGGCAATGTTTATTTTTCTATAGACACATTTCCAGAATATGGGCGCCTTGCACGCCTTAATCTTGATGAGCTTAAAAGTGGTGCCAGAATAGATGTAGATACAAATAAGCGTAATCCAAAAGACTTTGTACTGTGGTTTACAAACAGTAAGTTTGGCGAGCAAGCAATGATGTGGGATTCTCCTTGGGGCCGTGGATATCCAGGTTGGCACATAGAGTGTTCTGCCATGAGTATGTATTATTTGGGAGAACATTTTGATATTCACTGTGGTGGAATAGATGCAATTCCTGTACATCACACAAATGAAATTGCGCAAAGTGAAGCTGCAACTGGCAAAAAATGGGTTAATTACTGGATGCATGGCGAGTTCCTTTTAAGTGAAAAAGGAAAAATGTCCAAAAGCTCCGGCGAGTTTTTAACTTTAGGAGTCTTAAAAGAACATGGATTTGACCCCATGGATTACAGATATTTCTGCCTTGGTGCAAATTATAGAACTCAATTACAATTTTCTTATCAAGGGCTTGAGGCTGCTCGTGCAGCAAGGTTAGGTCTTATAGAAAGAATTGCTGCTCTTGGCAATGAAGTTTCAAAATCAAATGCTGTTTCTAGTAATGCAAAAGAATACATGGACCAGTTTGATGACTTTGTGTGTAACGATTTGGGAACTCCTAGAGCAGTTGCTGTTTTGTGGAACCTTATCAAAGATGATTCTGTTTCAAATGCAGATAAGAAATATGTAATAAATTATATGGATGATGTGCTTGGCTTAAAGCTATCACAAGTTGTTGCCAAAGACGAAAATGCTTTAGATTGCCCACAAGAAGTAGCAGAGCTTGTTGAAAAACGATCCCAGGCAAAAAAAGCAAAAGATTGGGCTTTGGCTGATTCTTATAGAGACCAAATAGATGCATTAGGGTATCTTGTTAAAGATACTCCAAATGGGCCTGTTGTTTCAAAAAAAATGTAACTTTTATTAAGGATGATTGTTAACGCATATGGAAATCAAGAGTGGAGATGAACTGGCGTTCAGACGAGTTTATCAAGAAGTCTTTCCAACACTTATGAGAGTTGCTTATCACGTGACTTATAATAAGGATGTTGCAGAAGATATTTGTCAGGATGCCTTCATTAGATTCTATGACAAAGATATGGTTTTTCCTTCTATGGAAGATGCCAAGTTTTGGTTGATAAGAGTTACAAAAAACCTTGCAATCAACCATGTCAATAGAAAGATGAGGGAAACAGCATCGCTTGAAAAAGTGATGAAAAATCCGCAAGTAAACCCGTTTAAGGACGGTCAGACAGAGCTCATTTTACAAGAGTCGTCCGCTGCAGTCAGGAAAGCGGTTGGAGAGCTTCCTGAGATATATAAGACTGTAATAGTTCTTAGAGAGTACGCTGGACTGAATTATAGCGAGATAGCTAAGGTGCTTAAGATTTCTGAAAGTAATGTAAAGGTTCGTATGCACAGGGCTAGAAAAGAGCTTGGTGCAATGCTAGACCGGGAGGAAGTGAATGTGCCTTGATGATCAGATATTAAACACCTATCTTGACGGTGAACTTTCAGAGCCTTGGAAGAGTCAGGTCGAAGAGCACCTAAGCTATTGCCCAAGTTGTCGCTCAAGGTATCAAAAACTTGTTAACCTTAATGAAAAAATTAAAGCTGCTGTTCTTACTGACGAAGAAATTGCTCCAAGACAAGATAGAGTTCTTTCAATGATTGAAAAAAACTATTTGTCAAAGAAGCCAAAAAAGTCTTTTTGGAAGAAATATTTTAGAGTTTCAACTCCACAAATAATTGGGGTTGCAGCTGCATTTGTTGTTGTATTTATTGGTTCTTGGGCTATTTTTGGTGGTAATAAAAATGATGCTATCCCTCTTCCTGAGCTAAATACAACAATTGATTTGAAGAACATTACACCCGTAAGGTCAACGGATAATTCAACTACATCCAAAAGTCTTGAAAGTTATTCTCTTGAAGAAATTCTTAAGAATTTGGATGCTCGTGGTTATGATGTTGATATTAGGCTTAAGAGTATACAACCTCTAGCACTAGAGAAGATGGGCTCTGAAGTTAAAAACATTGCTTTGATTGAAGACCAAGGGATTGTGATTTCATCTGATGGAATTGCTAAAGATTCTAATGGAGCAATTGTAGCTACCGGTGTCTCACTCGACTCTGAAAATCAAGTTGTTGCGTCTGACGGTACAGTATTGTTTTCATCTGAACAAGTCTCAATTATAGAATGAGTCTTTTGTAATTGCCCCTCAATTTTCTCCGTTTTTGTTTCATTTCAATACCTTAATTCAAACTATTTTAAGGCCACATGGTGCTGTGCTATGTGGCCTTTGTTTCTCAATGAAATTGACAAGAGAAATTGTTCAAAAAAGTGTGTCATCAAGTAGAAAATCAATAATACCAATATTAAGAATTCCTTGCTCGTTATACCATCTTTTTGAGATATCGTGCCGGACAATAATCTTTTGGAAAGAGTCTCCAGTTAGTGAAAGAGGTTTATTTTCTGTTTCTTCCTTTTCTTCACTTTCCATAGCATAGGCTGACTGGACATATATCTTCTTCCCTCCCTTTGTTGCAAGAAAATCTATCTCTCTTTGAGTCATTATTTTTCTTCCCAATTTATTGCTTTCTGAGGTATAGACAATGCCTACATCTACTTCGTAGCCACGAATTCTAAGTTCGTTGTATATGATATTCTCCATAATATGAGTCATTTCCTGTTGCCTAAAACCTATGCGTGCATTTCTTAGACCAGTGTCAACACAGTAGTATTTGTTTGGGTAATCAAAGTAGTTTTTGCCTTTTACATCATAGCGCCTGCATTCTTTAAAGAGATAAGCATCTAAAAGATTGTCTATGTATGATTTTACAGTATTAACGGAAACTACATCTTCTCCTTTTAGTTTTTGTCGTGAGTTAAGAGCTGCTGCTATGTTGTTTGGATTAGTAAGTGAGCCAATTGAAGATGAAAGAAGGTCAATTGTAGCACTGAGAATGTCCTCTCTTTTAATCTTTTTACGGTCTACGATATCTTTAATGTAAACTGTAGAGAAAAGAGCCTTTAGATAGTCCATTTTTGCGCTATCAGTTTTTTTTGAAAGTACAAACGGCATGCCACCATAAAATGCATAATTATCAAAGGCCTCTGTTTTATCTCCACCTGTGGCTGAATAAAATTCACTAAATGATAAAGGATGAATTCTTATTTCGTCGCTACGGCCTCTGAATTCTGTAAGAATGTCGCTTGAGAGCATTTTTGAGTTACTGCCAGTTACATAAATATCAAGATTGGAAATTGAGTTTATGTCATTAAGTGCATCGTAGAATGTTATTCTTTTACCATCTGGGTTGTATGGATTTTTAACTTCATCTGACATTTGTATTTCATCTATGAAAAGATAGAAGTGTTCTGGATTTCCTTCTACAATGCTCCTTATGTGTGAAGCAAGAAAAAGAGGATTGCGAAATTCAATATCCTTTGCTTTATCGAGTTCAATTGAAATGATGTTCTCTTTCTTTACTCCGTCAGAGAGAAGATAGTTGTAAAATAGTGGATTTAAAAGGTACGATTTTCCACATCTGCGAATTCCTGTTATGACTTTTACCTGTCCGTCCCACATTGAGGAGATGATTTTATTTAGATAAGAGTTCCTTTTAATTTCCATAATCGTCTCCTATAGAGGTTTTTGCAAAAACCTCTATGATAATTAATTCATTGAAAACTTGATTGATAAATCAATCAACTTTTCAGTGGAAATTATAAACAAACTTTTTTATTTTGCCAACTGCAAGGAGCCCTTTGTTTTTCAATTCTAGCAGTTCTTTTTTTATGCTTTTTTGTATAAAAGATACTGCCTTGTCTCTTGAAGATGAGAGTTATATTATATTTGGTGAACAAGTTTGTTGTACATGGGAGTTTTATATGGAAAAATATGACCTTATTGTTGTTGGAGCAGGGCCCGGTGGTTATGTTGCAGCAGAACATGCAGCCAAATTAGGAAAGAAAGTTCTTCTAATTGAGAAATCTCATCTTGGTGGTACATGTACAAATAAAGGATGTATTCCCACAAAAAGTCTTTTGCACAGTGCAAAATTATATTCACATTCTCTTTCTTCTTCAAAATTTGGCGTTGTATGTGAAAATGTTAAATTTGACTTACAGCAAGCAATGTCTTGGAAAAATGAAACAGTTGAAACTCTAAAAAATGGCATAAGTTTTATGATGAAAACTCTTAAAATAGATGTTGTTTTTGGTAATGCAGAGTTCTTGGATAATAACCACGTCAAAGTGAATGATGATATTTATGAAACACAGTTTTTAATTATTGCAACAGGAAGTAGTTCTTTTATACCTCCAATTGAAGGTGTTCATTTTCCAAATGTTATAACAAGTGATGAGGCTCTTATGTTAGAAAACTTACCACAAAGTATTGCTATTGTGGGCGGTGGCGTTATTGGAATTGAATTTGCTTCATTTTTTTCAATGGTTGGTGTACAGGTTACAGTTCTTGAAATGATGCCAGAAATTCTTCCAATGATGGATAATGATTTTGCAAAAATAATGCGCCGGGAGATGAAAGAAATAACTTTCAATCTTGGGTGTAAAGTTACAGAAATCAAGGATAATGGTGTTTCTTTCATCAATGCTAAAGGAGAAGAGAAATTTGTTGAATCTAATCTTGTTCTTGTTAGTGTTGGGAGAAGAGCTAACATTGCGGGGCTAGAACCATTGAACCTAGTTATTGAGCGTGGTGCTGTTGCTGTAGATGAGCATATGAAAACCAGCGTAGATAACATTTATGCTGTTGGAGATATCAATGGCAAAAGTCTTTTGGCTCATAGCGCATCACGTATGGCAGAAGTGGCAGTTGACAATATGTTTGGTGTCTCTAAGGAAGTAATGAAATATAATGCAATTCCTTGGGCTGTTTATGGAGTTCCAGAGGCCTCTGGTTGTGGTCTGACTCAAGATGCAGCACAAAAAGAAGGCATTGATGTTAAATGTGCAACAATACAAATGCGAACAAACGGACGTTTTTTATCAGAAAACGGCAAAAAAGCAAGTGGTCTTGTAAAAATCATAGTTAATGCAGCAACAGATGAACTGTTAGGAGTTCACTTACTAGGCCCATATTCAAGTGAAATAATATGGGGTGCTTCTGTGCTTATAGAAAAAGGTGCAAAGGTAAAAGATATAACAAGTAGTGTATTTCCACATCCAAGTATATCTGAATTAATAAGGGATGCATGTTTGGCATTAAAATGATAGCAAAATAATACTGTTATGTAGTATTACGATATAATAATTATATAGAAATTATATAAAAACAATAGCAAAAATTATAAAGTATAGTAAATTTATAATTAAAATTATATGATTATAGTATTGCTTTAATATAATAT
>CAVDLI010000005.1:0-43836 GCA_963609725.1 bacterium
GACATAGAAAGAGGTCGGCTACTCATGGCAGCCGACCTCTTTTAGTAAAGTGAATGAGTGGGCAAAGAGAACACCGCCTGTTTCTTTTTTTGGAAACAGGCGGCGTCTTTTAACCTTGCACACCAAAATTCATCAGCTGTTGCAAAAGTCGAAAGATTAAGTGGCAGCCTATTTTATTTACAGAGGTTTTTGTAAAACTTTACCAAAAAAATATAAAAAATATGTTGACAGTCATGCAGTTTACAGTGTACTAGTTATTGCGTAACACACGAGTATGAAACACTATATGTTGTGTACATAACAAAAGATAAAATTGCTAAGTTAGTGGTCTTTCGCTACCTTAGCTATATTTTTCAACGCTATTTGATGGTGTGGAGGGGTATTGTGATAAGCACTGTAATCAAGAGAGACGGTTCTAGAGTCGATTTTGAAATTTCAAGAATTGAAAATGCAATTTCAAGAGCTTTTGAAGCTACTGGAAAAGAAACCAATAGACAAATTGTTGGTCTTATTGCTTTGCGTGCAGCTGCCGATTTTGGCTCAAAAGTCAAAGATGATGCTATTGATGTTGAATCTATCCAGGATAGCGTAGAAACCACGCTTGCATTATGTGGATATGGAGATGTTGCAAAAGCATATATCTTGTACCGCAAACAGCATGAGAATGTGAGAAATGCTGAGCAGACAATGATTGACTACAAAAAGACTGTAGACGGGTATCTTAGAGCTGACGACTGGCGTGTCAAAGAAAACAGCACAGTTAATTACAGCATTGGCGGACTAATTCTTTCAAACAGTGGTGCAATTACAGCTAACTATTGGCTCTCACAAATCTATGATGAAGAAATTGGCCAAGCACACAGAAATGCAGACCTTCATCTTCACGATCTTTCTATGCTATCGGGCTATTGTGCGGGGTGGAGCTTAAAGCAGCTCATTAGAGAAGGTCTTGGTGGAGTAGAAGGAAAGATTTCGTCCCGTCCTGCAAAACATCTTTCAACTTTGTGCAACCAAATGGTGAACTTCATTGGAAT
The DNA here is from genome assembly GCA_963609725.1 of bacterium. Classification (GTDB taxonomy): domain Bacteria; phylum Spirochaetota; class Spirochaetia; order Sphaerochaetales; family Sphaerochaetaceae; genus UBA9732. The sequence continues at coordinate 1,035 of CAVDLI010000005.1, forward strand.
TATGCAAAACGAATGGGCAGGAGCACAAGCCTTCAGTTCTTTTGATACATATCTTGCCGCTTTTGTTAAAGCTGAAAATCTTAGTTACAAAGAAGTTAAACAGGCTGTAAGCAGTTTTATTTTTGGTGTAAATACTCCGTCTCGTTGGGGAACTCAAGCACCATTCTCAAATATAACACTTGACTGGACAGTTCCACCAGATTTGAAAGATCTTCCAGCAATAGTTGGTGGAGTTGATCAGGATTTTACATACGGTGACTGCCAAAAAGAAATGGACATGGTCAATAGAGCATTTCTTGAGAATATGCTTGAAGGAGATGCTAATGGTCGTGGTTTCCAATATCCTATCCCAACATACTCACTTACAAAGAATTTTGATTGGTCAGATACTCCAAACAACAGACTCCTTTTCTCAATGACAATGAAATATGGAACACCTTATTTTTCTAACTATATTGGCAACACAGAAATGGAGCCAAGTGATGTAAGAAGTATGTGCTGTCGTCTAAGACTTGATTTGAGGGAGCTTAGAAAAAAGAGTGGTGGTTTCTTTGGAAGTGGAGAATCTACAGGTTCTATTGGTGTTGTAACGCTCAATATGCCACGTCTTGCATACCTTGCTAAAGATGAAAAAGATTTTTATGCAAGACTTGATAAACTTATGGATATTGCAGCAAGGTCTCTTAAAGTTAAGAGAACTACAATAACAAAATTCTTGGAAAATGGACTGTATCCTTATACAAAGAGGTATCTTGGCTCATTTGATAACCACTTTAGCACTATTGGACTTGTTGGAATGAATGAAGCTTGCCTTAATGCTCAATGGCTTAAATGTGACTTAACAGATGAACGAGGACAGCGTTTTACAGCACAAGTTCTTGACCATATGAGAGAACGTCTTAGTGATTACCAGGAACTTTATGGTGATTTGTATAACCTTGAAGCAACTCCTGCAGAAAGCACAGCTTATAGACTTGCTCTTCATGATAAGAGAAGATATCCAAACATTATTACAGCTGGAACAGAGGAGTCTCCTTATTACACAAATTCTTCAAATCTTCCAGTAGGATTTACAGATGACCTTTACAAAGCTATGGATATACAAAATGATCTTCAAGTTAAATACACAAGCGGGACAGTTTTCCATGTATTTTTGGGTGAGCAACCAACAAGCTGGGAAGCTGTTGCATCTCTTGTGAGAAAAGTTGCAAATAATTATCAGCTTCCATATTTCACTATAAGTCCAACATATTCTATTTGTAAGGACCACGGGTATATCACAGGTGAAGAGTACAATTGTCCAAAATGTGGCAAACCAACAGAAGTTTACTCTAGAATTACCGGATACTACCGCCCAGTACAAAATTGGAACGTTGGAAAAGCGCAAGAATTCAAAGAAAGAGAGACTTACGACTTTGTGAAAGCCCACGATACAGAGCCATGTGGCTGCAATAAAGAGGCTCATAATGTTGAGCAAAAAGACTCAAAAGATAAAGGCTCAAATGATACTTGTGAGAAAGCTAATGAGTCTGGAGAGCACATACTTTTTACTACAAAAAAATGTCCTAACTGCCCAACAGCAAAAGCTGCGCTAGATAGAAGAAAGATATCCTATAAAGTCATTGATGCTCAAGAAAATGCAGATATGGCTACATTATACGGCGTTATGTCTGTTCCTGTTCTCTTTGTTGGAGGTGATAAAAATAATGCTCTTCAAGGAGCTGGAGCAATTGTAAGTTGGGCTAACAATGCTAAATGATAATAACTTTAGGATAGGGGGCCTTGTCAAAGTTGACTCGGTCAACTATCCGGGGTTTGTATCCTGTACAGTTTTCACTCGTGGGTGCAACTTTAGATGTCCTTATTGCCATAATCCATCGCTTGTAGAAACGTCAAGTTGTGAAAGATTTGACAGCTTTACAGTGCAAGAAGTGTTTGATTATCTTAATCAAAGGAAGAGCCTTCTTGATGCTGTTGTTGTTTCTGGAGGAGAGCCTTGTTTGCAAAGTGGTCTTGCTGATTTTCTTAAAAAAGTGAAAGACTTGGGACTTAAAACTAAACTAGATACAAACGGGAGTTTTCCGCAAGTTTTAGAAAGGTTGTTAAAAGACGAGCTTTTAGATTATGTAGCTATGGACGTGAAAACAAGTGTCTCACATTACGAGAAAGTTGGTTTTCTACATGTTGATGACATTGAGAAATCGGTTTGTATAATTGAGGAGCGCGCGCCTGATTACGAGTTTAGGATAACGTGTGAGAAAAGCATTGTATTGCCGGAAGATTTTAAGGCGTTGGGCATATGGCTAAGTGGTGCAAAAAAGTTTTACTTGCAACGTTTTAATCCAAAAGTTACGCTAGATGAACGTTTGAAAGGCACAGAGCAATATACTTTTGAAGAGCTTGAGAGTTTTGCGCGGGATCTTAGTAAAAACATAGATAAAGTTTGTGTTAGATAGTATTTAATTGTATATTAGCAAGTAGAGAGGTTCTTACAAAACATTTTGTAAAATCCTTTAGAGATAGTCATTTATAAGGAAGGTCCAAAAATGGGAAAGTATTCTGGAACTAAAACAGAGAAAAATTTGGAAGCTGCTTTTGCAGGCGAATCACAGGCAAGAAATAAGTATACTTATTTTGCTTCTGTTGCAAAAAAAGAAGGGTATGAGCAAATATCGGCTCTTTTCCTTGAGACTGCTGAAAACGAGAAAGAACATGCCAAAATGTGGTTCAAAGAACTTGAAGGTATTGGAGATACTGCAAAAAATTTGCTTTCTGCTGCAGATGGTGAAAACTATGAATGGACTGACATGTATGAGAATTTTGCAAAAGACGCAGAAGCAGAGGGTTTCAAGGCTCTTGCAGCAAAATTTAGACTTGTAGGTCAAATTGAAAAACATCACGAAGAGCGCTACAGAGCACTTCTTGAAAATGTTGAAACAGCAAAAGTTTTTGAGAAGAGCACTGTGAAAGTTTGGAAATGTCGCAATTGCGGACACATTGCTGTGGGAGAGAAAGCTCCAACTGTTTGCCCAACTTGTGCTCATCCACAGTCTTATTTTGAGATTAATGCAGAAAATTATTAATTCTAAGTATTTAGAGTATTTAGAGTATAGAGGTTTTTGTGACTGCTCTTTATAAGACAAATTTTGCAAAAACTTCTTTTAGTCATTTATTTCAAACGTCCATGCAGGCTTTCCTAGTGTGGACGTTTTTTTATGTATGAAGTAAAGTACTCACATGCTTTCAACTAAAAACTCGTCCAATATTTCTAATGACTCTAATCGTGCTCATGAGAATAGTAGTATGCATAAAAATGGTGTAGATTTTTCGCAGGGGAGTGTTCTTGAGAACATAGTTCGCATGGCAATCCCAATGACATTAGCATTACTTGTTAATGTTTTATACAGCGTTGTAGACCGCATTTATATTGGTCGCATGCCAGAAGTAGGAGCTTTAGCACTTACCGGCATTGGACTTGCATTTCCCATCATAACAGTTATTACTGCATTTCAAAATTTGTTTGGTTCTGGTGGTTCTCCTCTTTTTTCTATGGAACTGGGGAGAGGAAACACAGATTTAGCAAAAGAATACTTATCAAATTCTGCTTTCATGCTCATTTTGACTGGAGCTATTCTCACAATTGTTGGATATTTAGTGAAAACTGATGTTCTTTGGCTTATTGGTGCTTCTAGTCAAACATTCCAATACGCAAACGATTATTTAGACATTTATTTGACAGGCACAATTTTTGTAATGGTATCTTTGGGCTTAAATCCTTACATAAATGCATTGGGTTATGCCAAAACTGGCATGATTACTGTTTTAATAGGTGCTGTTATTAACATAGTCTTAGACCCACTCTTTATATTCGTTTTTAATATGGGCGTTAAAGGAGCAGCTCTTGCTACAGTAATATCCCAATTTGTCAGTGCAATTTGGGTATTGTTGTTTTTATGTGGCAAGAAAGTAGAAGTACGACTTAGCTTTAGAGGTTTTAGACCCAATTGGAAGAAGATTTCAAAAATAACATCATTAGGGCTTACAGAGTTTTGTTTTGCTCTGACAAACAGTGCTGTTTCAATGCTCTATAATGCAAAACTCCAGGTGCTTGGAGGAGATGCTTGGGTTGGTGCTATGACAGTTGTAAACTCACTTAGAGAAGTTTTTATGACACTTATTCACGGCACTACTGGAGCAGCTCGTCCTGTTATAAGTTATAACTACGGTGGGAAGTATTACGATAGAGTACGAAGTTCTATTCGCTCCATGTTTGTCATTATTTTCGTCTACTATGTGATAGTTTGGGCATTGTTTATGTTGTTTCCAACTTTCTTTGCAAGTCTTTTTGTTCAAGATTCCAAAGTTCTTGAATGTGCTAGAATTGGTATAAGACTTTTCTTCTGTATGCAATTCTTTATGGCATTTCAATTGACAGGACAAAGTACTTTTACAGCTCTTGGAATGGCAAAACATGCACTCTTTTTCTCGTTATTCAGAAAAGTCATACTTGTCATTCCATTTGCACTAATTTTGCCAAACATCTTTAATCTTGGCGTCTATGGTATTTTCTTGGCAGAACCTGTGTCTGACGTAATTGGTGGCATTTCTTGTTTTACAACAATGTACTTCACTGTCTACAGAAAACTTCCCAAGGCCGATGTCTCAAATCTAGCATAGTTAATTACATTGCTTTATCGTTTGTATAAAGGTAGCGCTTAATTTTTTCTGTTGGCGTTCTCTCAAAAGGACTCTCTTGTAGTTTTATTTTGTGAATTTTGCTAAAGGATGCAAGTTTTTCATTAACAGTAGCTCTAATCTTTTCTAAAAAGTCTTGAATATTAACCTCTTTAGAGTCTTTTTGAAGTTCTTTTAGGTCTAAGCGAACCATAGCCGTTAGACTTGTATCCTCTGGAACAACAAGACTTTCAAGGACAAAGTTTTGTGCGTTGATAAGCTCTTCAATATTGTCTGGGTAAATATTCTCTCCACCTGAACCCAATATCATACTTTTACTTCTGCCTTTTATGACAAGCCTATTTCCTTTGAACTCTCCTAAATCGCCTGTTTTGAAATAACCATCACTTGTAAAAACTTCTTTTGTAAGCTCAGGCATTTTGTAATAACCTTTCATTACACTTGGGCCTTTTACCTGTATTTCTCCATCTTCTGGTGCAATTCTTACATCTAAGCCTTCAATAGGTTTACCAAGTGTTCCCACAACATGATCTTTTGGACCGCATCCCGCAATAAAAGGACTTGTTTCTGTAAGCCCATAACCTAAAGCATATGGAAAATGTATTTTGTCTAAAAATGCTTCAGCATTTTGGTCTAGTTTTGAGCCTCCAACGCCAAAGAATTTTAACCTACCTCCAAAAGTTTTTCTAACTTTATGTCCCACAAACGAGTATATTAAGCGCGATGTTAAAAAACATTTTGTAAGTTTAGACAGCATTGTTTTTTCTCTAAATTTTGGAGCAAGAGCCCTTTTGTAAACTTTTTCAATTAAAAGAGGTACAGACAAAATGATATGTGGGCGCACACTCTTTAAGGCTGGCATGAGAGTGTTTTGACTTGGAGCTTTTCCAAGATATGTAATTGAACAACCATTTATAAGAAGTAAAAGAAGTCCAATTGTAAATTCATATACATGGCTTAACGGTAAGATTGAAAGAGCTCTCCATCCTTTGTGTATTTTAATAAAAGGTGTAGAACATGTGATTGCATTCCATACAAGGTTTTTATTTGTTAGCATAACGCCTTTTGGCGTTCCAGTTGTTCCGCTTGTATATATGATAGAAGATACATCATCTTCACAAGGTTCCCTTAGTTTGAGCTGTTCTGCAATATTGGTCATTTTGTTTGAATTTTGTTTAAGTGAATTTGTTTCATTCGTTATGTAAAATTCTGTTTTAATTTCATGTGCTGTTTCAATTTGTATTATCTTTACCTTTGAAAATTCAACTTTGAAGATATTTGGTTTGTTGACAAAAACATATTTTGCTTCGCTATGCTCAAGAATTTTTTCGACTTCTGTTTTGCTAAAGTTTGGTAAGATTGGAACTGCTATACCTCCAGAAAGGTTTATTGCAAAGTAACTTAATGCCCAATTTGGACAGCTTTCAGAAAGTATTGCTATTTTGTCGCCCTTTTTTATACCTTCTCTGACAAGATAAGAAGCTAATGAAACAGCTTTCTCTTCAAGCTCAGAATACGATATTGTGTTATTTTGATTTTTATAGATTTCAAGTGCTTTCAAATTTTTGTATTTTTTAGAGCATTCTCTTAGCATATTAGATATTGTGTATTGGCCTTCTTGTAAATGTATCATGGCAGGCTCCTTTCTTTGTTGACACTTTTTAATAAAATGTCAACAAAGAAATAGTAATGCTTTGTTTTGTATGGCGCAATAGTTTTTTTGACTTTTTTCCAAAAAGTGTCAAAAACGATTTTGAGAAAGTTTTTCTACTGTTTTGTGTTTTCCTCAAGTGAGTGTATTGCAAAATTCATGATGTTTTTGCAAAAATCTCTTACAGAAGGTTTTTATAATGAATGATAAAACACAAAGAAAATATAAAGTCATAACACTTTGCGGAAGTACAAAATTCAAAGATGAATTCTTGGAAGTACAAAAAAGATTGACACTAGAAGGTAATATTGTTATATCGGTTGGGCTCTTTGGTCATAGCGGAGACAATGAAGTTTGGGATGATGGGGTCAAAGAAATGCTTGATGATATGCACAAGCGCAAGATAGACATGGCAGACGAGATTTTTGTTATAAACAAAGGTGGTTACATTGGCTCTAGTACAAAATCAGAGATTGAGTATGCTAAAGCCAATGGTAAAACAGTGAAGTATTTAGAAGAGAAGTAAAAGCAATTTTGCTATTGCTTCTAAAATCTAAAACCAAGGGCTACAAAGCTCTTTTTGTAAAAACCTCACTACGTCAGTTTTTAGAGGTGCTTTTTTAGCTTGCATTTTTCAATTTATGCTTTGCGTGCAGATATTTCTTTGCATATGCGGTCGTACTCTTGTTCGTCTAGCTTGTAGTGCTTTTTGTAAAGGAAGTATGAAGCAAGCATGAAAATAAGAGGAATGACTGTAATACATATTAAAAGGCCATTTTTCTGGTCGTCTTTAACTAATTTTACAATAGCCTCAATTGCTATTGTCTTTGCTTTCTCAGAAACCTCTTGTTGAGCTGCTAAAGTTTCTACTTCTGATATAGCATTTGTAGCTTTTGTAACATTGAACAAAAGATAAGAAGCAGATGTCACAGCTACAACAAGTGCACTACCAACTTTTGTGAGAAATGGACGTAACGATGTAATGATTGCTTCACTTCTAGTACCGTTCTTGTACTCGTTGTACTCTACAGTGTTCATTATTGAAATCATCATTATAAGATAGAATCCATACTGCCCAAAATTAGAGAACATATAACCAAACGTTAGTAAATAGAATTTTAAGACTTCCATAGAATTTTTCATTCCATAATAATTAGGAATAGCAAAACCACTTACAAACATTGCTACATAACCAATTATTGCAATAATTTGCATTATTGTCATAAGTTTCTTTCGTGAAAACTTTTTTGAAATTGCCGGATAAAAAACCATAAGAATTGCAGTTGCAGACATTCCAATTGTTGTAAACAACGAATAAAGACCACCTTCATACCCAAACACAAAATAAATGTAAGTAGAGCCAAGACCTCCAAGAACAAGCCCACTTCCAATTTGTTGAAGTAAGAAAATCAAAGAAATCCAAAGCAGTTGGTCGTTATGTACTATTGTACTAACAATCATCTTAAGGCTTATGCGTGGAGCCGGTTCTTTCAAGTTTTCTCTATTTTCTTTAACTCCAAAGAACACAAAGCACAAGAAAAGAGGGGACAAAACACTAATTACTATGGAGATTATTCCATAAGCTTTTACAGTGCTACCTCCAAGTGCCATTGCTCCAGTTGTGAGCATTGGAATAAGAATAGCAGCTCCAGTTCCTCCAATTCCAGCAAACAGTGTTGCACGAGATGTAAATTGATCTCTTGTGTGAGCATCTGATGAAAGAGCTGGAATCATGCCCCAGTATGAAATGTCATTCATTGTATAAGTTATGCTATACATGAAATATAAAAAACCAAAAAGCCACACAAAGTTCCATCCTTGTAGTTTTGTGTTGAAAGCTGTTATAACAACTGCCATTGTGCTTACAGAACCAGCAAGAAGCCATGGTTTGAACTTGCCCCATTTTGTTCTTGTTCTTTCAATTATGTTTCCCATAATTGGGTCATTGAGGGCGTCAAACACTCTTGCACCCATCATAATTGCTGTAATAGCTGTCAATTGGGCAGCTGTTAACGTTCTTGTAAACAAAATAAATGTTAAAATGAAGTTCGTAAAAAGCTGATACACCATGTCTCTGCCAATTGTTCCTACAGGGTACATGATTAAGTTCTTTTTCACTTGTTTATCATTTGTATTCATTAGAGACTCTCCTCCCTTTTTATAATCCTTATTTTTCTGTAACTACTGTAATACAATTTTTACAAAGCACGTTATAAATTTTCTTATTTTGACTGATTTTATACACATTGTTCTTGCTACAATGTGCACATGAAAATCCCAAACTATTGCATCTAAGGCATACTCGGCTTACAAAAAGTGGCACTTTGAAGTCTTTGCCAACATAGTTAAAGAGCGTATTTTCACTTGTTTCGTATGAGCCAATAAGATTTGGCATTTGACAAGACAGTTCTTCATAAGCCAAAGAGTTGGATGTGTATAAGAAAAAATCAGCAAAAACTTTAACATTTGGATGCCTTTTTGCCCATCGCGCTTGTGCAATGTTGTTTAACCCCACAATGACATCTTCGTTTTCTACTATCTTGTCTAAATGGGCCAAGTATTTTTCTTCATCAAACATAAGAGGAGACAAACAAAGGTACTTTTCACTTCCCACTTCAACAATCTTATCCCAGAGCCCAAGGGCACTACGTAAAGGTAATGTCTTTTTTGGTGTGATGTTAGGTGTTACAATTTGTTGTTCTAGCATACGGTTAAATTCTTCATCTAAAAGCTCATAAAAAGAACGCCGTATTTGCTTTAGTACAGAAAGCTGAATGAATGGATTTTCAATATTGCTTTTGTTTTCAACTGTAATATTAGAAAGAGTAAAAAGACTTTCTCCTGATGCGTGAAACATCTTACTAAAAAGCTCGTTTAAATTTGCTGGTGTTATAGCAACTTGAATATCTATATCAAACGTTTTACTAAAACAATTTTCTTTAAGATTTTCTCTTGAATTTGTGTAAAAATTCTCAGCTGTAATTTTAACTGAAGTATCAAAAATTTGGATTTTAATATCTAAAGGCTGTTTATACAAAGGAATATTCTCATTTATATGTTGCAAGTTTTGATTGTGTCTAGAAGTGCACCAAACAGGTGTACCAAAACAGGGCTTTTTATCAAATTTGTTACTTGGAAAGTTAATAGTTGCAATTTCTTCTTCATTTATAAAAGAACGGCCACTTTCTATGAACGATAACCCAAAACCGGCACTTTGCATAGTTTTTTCACTATTTGATATGACAAGTAGGCCATCACGTAAGGCAACAGGTTTTGTAAATCTAACAATAGCTTTGCCATTTAGAACCTTTTCTATTGTGCCAACTTGAATGCCTCTATGAGATGGGAAGTCTGGGCAAGTAAGGACTCCTTTCAAACTTTTTTCCAAATTACATTCCAAACAATCTCTTCCTTGACGTTCTAAACTGTTACTAAAACTTCTATTAGAACTTCCATTAAAACTTCCATTACAACTTCCGTTAAAACCTCCATTACAACTTCCGTTAAAACCTCTATTAAAAAATCCTTGGGTTGTTTCTCGTGAAAATGAAGTCTGCATACATTCAAAAGCCCGTTGAATGTCTTTTGGGTCTGCGTCATCTAAGATGAGAGAGTAATATTTTGCACACCAGTAGACATACTCTGGACTTTTCATACGTCCTTCTACTTTTAGAGAGTCTATTCCTATTTGTGCATATTGTCTTACAAGTTCTCCTAGACATAAGTCTTTCATGCTAAAGAGCCAATTGTTTTCAACTCTACTTTTGTTTTTAATCTTGTTTTCCAAAGAGAACCAAGTTCTACATATTTGAGCACATTCACCTCTGTTGGCACTGCGTCCTGTAATATGTTCACTTGCCATACACAAGCCTGAAAACCCATAACACAAAGCACCATGGATGAAAACTTTCAATTCCACAGTAGGACATTTTTCTCTAATATGCTTGATTTCATCAAAAGACAGTTCTCTAGAAAGCACTACTCTTGTAAACCCTAAATCCTGAAGCTCTTTGACACCCTCTACAGTATGGACTGCAAGTTGTGTTGAGCCGTGTAGTGGCAATGTTTTGTGGTGTTCTCTTATAAGACGAGCAATACCCAAATCTTGGACAATAACACCATCAGGCTTGAGATATTCCAATTGATTTAGAAGCTTTTCTACACTTTCAAGTTCATCGTCGTTAACTAAAGTGTTTACAGTCACGTAGAATTTTTTATTTTGGGTTTTACAAAACTCTTTTAACTTTCTTGCATCTTCAAAAGTAAAATTCACAGCCCCTTTGCGCGCAGAAAAATCCTTAAGCCCAAGATAGACAGCACTAGCCCCGCCTTTGAAAGCATAAAGAGCGCATTGCAAAGATCCTGCCGGTAGCGCAAGTTCTGGCCTTTTATTTGATTTTTCTTGCATATCTTTCACGAAAACGCCTCTTTTGAATTGCTATTGATGATATGATGGAAAGTTCTTCTTTCAACAATATAAACCGATTATATCATAATAAGCATTGTTCTTTGTATCATTATCGGTCTAAATTGGTATTGTTTTTATGCCTTGGATGTTTTCTATTACATTCTTGCTTGAATATGGGTGGGAAATTTATTACATTTGAAGATGTGGGCTTGATACAAAGCGTTGCTCATAAGTCCATAAGGAGAACATCTTAATGACAGTCAATGAAATCAAACATGCCGGTCTTAGGAAGTGGATTGAGGATTTTGCAGCACTTGCAAATCCAAAAGATATTCACGTTTGTAGCGGTACAAAGGAAGAGTACGACAGCTTAATTGACCAAATGGTCGCAAGTGGTCTAGCAACACGTCTTAATCCGGAGAAGAAACCTCACAGTGTTCTTTTCCGTTCAGATCCTTCTGATGTTGCACGTGTTGAAAAAAGGACATACATTTCTAGCCTTAAAGAAGAAGATGCTGGTCCTACAAATAACTGGATTGAACCACATGAGTTAAAGAAGACAATGACAGCTCTTTATAAGGGTTGTATGAAAGGCCGTACACTTTATGTCATCCCATTCTCAATGGGCCCTGTTGGTTCTGAGTTTGCAAAAATTGGTATTGAGCTCACAGACAGTGAGTATGTTGTTTGCAACATGATTATTATGACACGTGTTGGATACAACGTTCTTGAACAGCTTGGAACAGACGGCGAATATGTCCCATGCTATCATTCTGTTGGTAAGCCTCTTGCTGAAGGCGAAAGCGATCACGGTGTCTGGCCATGTGCAGACATGGAACATAAGTACATTGCTCATTTCCCAGAGACAAGAGAGATTTGGTCTTATGGTTCTGGCTACGGTGGAAATGCTCTTCTTGGAAAGAAATGTCTTGCTCTTAGAATTGCAACAGTTCTTGCTAGAGATGAAGGCTGGCTTGCAGAGCATATGCTTATTCTTAAGTTGACAAATCCAGAAGGGAAGGTCCGTTATATTACTGCTGCATTCCCAAGTGCTTGTGGAAAAACAAACCTTGCTATGCTTATTCCAACAATTCCAAATTGGAAAGTTGAAACTCTTTCAGATGACATTGCATGGCTTCGTTATGGTAAAGACGGCAGACTCTACGCTATGGCAGTTGAGACAGGCTTCTTTGGCGTTGCTCCTGGAACATCCGCAAAGAGCAATTACAACGCACTTGCAGCTGCTTCCAAGAATACAATCTTTACAAACGTTGCACTTACTGAAGATGGAGATGTTTGGTGGGAAGGCATTGGTTATGATGCTCCTGGCAAGCTTATTGACTGGCACGGAAAAGAGTGGATTCAGGATAAGACAAACAAAGAACAGGCTCCTGCAGCTCATCCAAATTCAAGATTTACAGCTCCTGCAAATCAGTGTCCAACTCTTGCTAAAGAATGGGACGATCCACATGGTGTTCCAGTGTCTGCAATTCTCTTTGGTGGCAGACGTCCAAGCACAATTCCATTGGTTCATATGGCAAGAAACTGGACACATGGAACATTCCTTGGTTCTATCGTTGGTTCAGAAGTCACAGCTGCAACCCTTGATGTTGCAAGTGGCATAAGACGTGACCCAATGGCTATGAAGCCGTTCATTGGCTACAATGCCGGTGACTATTTCCAGCATTGGCTTGATGTTGGTAAGGCTGCAAAAGATCAGAGCCTTCTTCCAAAGATTTTCTATGTCAACTGGTTCCGCAAGACTCCAGAAGGCAAGTGGCTTTGGCCAGGATATGGTGACAACAGCCGTGTTCTCAAGTGGATTTTTGAGTGCTGTGACGGCGTTGCAAAGACAGTAGACACTCCAATTGGAATCATGCCAACAGTTGATGCTATTGACAGACCTGAAGGTGTAACAGAAGACGACATGAAACAGCTTCTTGCTGTTGATGTTGACGGTTGGCTCAAAGAAGTTAATGATATTCGCAATAACTACTATCCACAGTTTGGCGACAAACTTCCTAAAGAGCTTTCTGCTATGCTTGACACCCTTGAGGCCAACCTTAAGGCAGCAAAATAACAACAAAAGAAGTTTTTGCACGCAAAAACTTCAAGATGACATTTTCGAATGAAAATTATGGCCACTTCATATTGTGTGAAGTGGTCTTTTTTTTGGGCGTGTTTCCCCTGTTGAGAAGTAAAAACTAAACAAAAATTGCAAAAACTTTGTTTTTTTGTTTATTTTTTAATCCCAAAAACAAAAAAAGTGGCTATTTTGTTTAGTTTTTAATTTTCAATAGTCTCTATTGCTTCTATTGAGCGCGCTGAGCCAGCCTACTACCACTTACTGAGTGCTCTGAACTTATGGAACTTCTTGAGCACACTGCACCCACTGCACACACTGAACAAGTTTGAACTTGCAGAAACGGTCTGTTTTTGATTGAGTACAATTTTTTACGACACTTTAATGATGTAGTTTTATACGACAGAATTAGTTAGAGGCCATGAATACGCGGGCATTTGTTGTATCTATATTGAAATTGTAAGCATCGATGCCAACTATGCAGCATTGGCCTTTTGCAAGTTCAATGTTGTCAATCACAGCTGTGCCTTCTGTGCAAATAAAAAGTTTTATTCCCTTGTTGGATATTTCAAATACATTATGTTCCATAACAGTGAGTGCAAAGCAACTAGGAGTTTCAAAACGTTTTCCTTCTTTTGTTGCTGTGCTTGTCATGGGCACCGGATAATAAGGAGACTTATTCATAATATGTTCGAGTTCATTTATATCTATGTGTTTTTGAGTAAGTCCTGCACGCAAAACGTTATCAGAATTGTTCATAAGCTCAATTCCGTTGCCTTTAATATAAGCATGCAGTATGCCCGGCTCTAGATATACTGCTTGACCTGGTTGTAGTTGTGAAATATTTAAGAATAAAGGTGCAAAAATGCCGGGGTCGTTATACTTTGGATATATTTCTTCAAATACTTCTTTTTGAAGATTATCTAATAAATTCTTATTTTCATTAAGTTTTTGTGCATTTTTTGTAATTTCTTCTTGTGGCAAATGATAAAGAGTGTGAAAAAAGTCTTTAATGGTGTTTGTATTAGAAAAATAAGTATTCCAAAAATCTGGTATTGTTTTCTTGAATGTACTTGTAATATCTTCAAAAGGTTTGAAACCACACATAAAAGTTACAGGCGTTAATGCATATAGCATTTCTGCTTTTTGATTTGAATCTTTGTAATCAAATACATCGCTAGAGATATTGCTAAGAGGATTGTTAGAATTGCTTTCAGCTAAGATTTTTCGTTCTTTTTCATACCCAAGTTTTGCTTGTTCTTTATTTGGGTGACATTGCAAACTTAAGGCTCCACCAATAGCAAGAACTTTTAGTAGAAAAGGAAACTCTGAAGAATTTTTGAGCCCTACAAAAGTTGGGTTGCTATCTATATAGTCGTCTAAATTAAGGCCTCTGCAACACGTTCCGTTGCAAGCACCATTAGCACAATCAATGATTGAACTGCCACTTTTGTGTGCTCCAACCCAAAGCTCTGCTTTGGGGCCGTCGTGAGCAATATTCAATAAGTCTGCAATGAAGTAGTCGTTTCCCCATGGATAATCTTTTATGACAGGTTCTAATTTGATAAATGTTCCCATAATTAATCTCTTTTATGAGGTTCTTGCAAAACTGTCTTTATAAAACTTTGCAAAACCTCTTACAATGTCCTATTCTTCTATTTCTTGTTGCTTTTGTTCTTGAATTGGCTCTTGATTTTGAATTGTTTCTTTATTTTGAGTCTTCATATTCCTGTTAACAACATCTGTAACTACAACAGATGTAAAAACTATACGCCACATCCACGAAAGGAACATGAAAAAGAATAATAATGTAGCTAACGAGCCGTAAAGAACAGAATATTTAACAGAAAAAGTGACAACAAGTTTGAATGCAAATTCAAGAACTAATATAAGAATAAAACCTAAAGAAGCACCTATTACAGCAGCTAGGAAGTTTACATCACAATCTGGTACAAGATACAAAATTCCCAGTAGAGTAAAGAATATCATCAATTTAGAAAGAAGTTTCTTTGCAAAAACTTGAACAGTATTTAATTCTGGTAAATCTTTTAGAAATAAAAACCATGAACTAAATCTTGTATATAGTCCAACAATAACAGCAATTATTACCATGCTTACAATCATTAGAGCTAAATATTTTAGAAATCTAATAACAGGATTTTGTTTCTTTTCATTATGAAAAAGATTGTTGACAGTTACATTTAGTTTGTCTAAGAGCGTCAAAAAAGTTACAACAAAAGACAAAGAGCTTATTATATTAAGACTTAGTGCGTTTTGGATAAATTCTTCAAAATACTTAGCAAGAGAAGTTCCTGTTGTGCTACCAAATGTGCTTACAAGAAACTCATCAACAAAGACTACAACGGGCTCAATAATTCCTAAGTAATTCAAAAATCCATAAATGAGAGCCATACATGGAACAAGTGCAATCAAGGTTGCATAAACCATTCCATTTGAAATCATTATAACATTATCGTTGGAAAATCTACTAAGGCAGCCTTTAATTATGTTAACTAGACTGCCTAGTTTGGATGTTTTGGTTTTCAAATCCTCTGTCTTTGAACTTGCCATCGTTTTTCCTATTGTATTGCAATTATTTCACTAATAGCAAAGCCCATTACATGTGATTTTCAAGCCATGATGCAATAATATCATAGACTTCTTTCTTGTTTATTTCGTTCAAAATCTCATGTCTACCATCAGGAATTAATTTTAGTGTTACATCAACTATGCCTGCATTAGTGTACAATTTATATATTTTTTTGACACCTTTCCCATAATCGCCAACAGGATCCATGTCTCCACTTATAATTAAAAGAGGAAGATCTTTTGGTAGAGATTCTGCATTTGCTTTGTTGTTTGCAAATTCAACACCTGTAAGTAAATCAAAGAAGAAACCGTTTGAACAAAGGAAACCGCATTTGTCATCTTTTATATATTTTTCAACTTCTTTTTGGTCTCGTGTAAGCCAGTCAAAGTCTGTTATATTTGGTTCAAATTTTTTGTTATAAGAGCCAAAGCTAAGTTTATTAAGCAGTATTCCTGGAGCTTTAGAACCGTTTTTCTTTATTTCATGTTTTGCAATGATTTTTCCAATTTTACCCATTAAGCCCTTGCTGCATCCGCTTCCCATAATTACAACACCACTGTAGAAATCAGGATGTTTAACCATTACAGTACGAGCGAGGAAACTACCCATGCTGTGACCCATAAGAAATGTAGTTGTTGCACCATATTGAGATGTAATAAAGTTTGCAAGTTCAAAAGCATCATCAGCAATTCTTTCCCAACCATTGCTTTCTGCGAACCATCCAATTTCATCCTCTGATGCTGTAGCTCCATGGCCTCTATGGTCGTCTGCGAAGACAGCTATCCCTTTTTTATTTAGATAGCGAGCAAATTTTTCATAACGGTCGCTGTATTCAGCCATACCATGAAGAATTTGCAAAAAGGCTTTTATTTCTGTATTTGGAGAAGGCAACCAGAGGTTATATGCAAGTCTGTGACCATCAGAACAAATAAATACATTGTCTGCCATATAATCCCCCATAACCTAGAAATTTTATAAATTTGGGGTTTTTGAAACATAACAAAAGGGGAATATGTAAATACGCCCTAAAGTAAAATAAACCCTCTCTTTATGCTATCATGTTTGAAATTTTTTATACAAGGTGTTTTTATTTATAGTATTTACAAATAGCAAAGAAATTTGAAATAAAAAAATAAAAACACTTTTCAAATAGTAAGTATTTTTATAACATAAAAGAGTTTTTGTAAAAATTGAATTACAGTGCTATTATTGAGCCAAAAAAAGACAAATTAGAGTTTTTTGTAAAGCTGTCTTCACAAAGCTCATTTTGCAAAACCTCACTAATTAAAACGTAGAAAATGCAAGGTATGTTAGACGATAAAATTTTAGAAAATTTTGCAGATAGAAAAGACGAAAAAGATAATATTCTCTTGAAAGAGAGGATAGTGAACTCAAATGAGAAGTTCTTACTGGTTGCAAGTGATATTCATGACAATGAAAACTGCCTAGAACGGCTAACTATAATGGCAAACAGTCCTAAATGCATTGCTTTCTTATATGCGGGAGACTTGAATGTAGAAAATTTCTTTATTTGTAATCTACTTCGTTATCGTAATTTTACATTTATTCCTGTTTTGGGAAATTGTGATAATCCTTGGGCTTGGGAGTCCTCTAATGTTCCACAACCACCACTTTATAGAACATTGCAATATTCAAATAAGGCAGGGAGATTTAACATTTATATGTCTCATGGCCATTTTTATCCATATCCATCAAATG
This sequence comes from bacterium, assembly GCA_963609725.1. Classification (GTDB taxonomy): domain Bacteria; phylum Spirochaetota; class Spirochaetia; order Sphaerochaetales; family Sphaerochaetaceae; genus UBA9732. Next base: position 18,181 of record CAVDLI010000005.1, read on the forward strand.
TTGGACTTAATGATGAAGATTATGAGATATACATTACAGGTCACACTCATAAAGGCTCTCTAGAGACTGCAAAAGTCAATAATAGTTTCAAGTCAGACACAAAAGAATACAATAGAGAATACTATGCAGAATACAAAAGAGAATGCGTTAGAGAAAATAATTACAACGGAAGAAGTTTTACAAAAAAGAATGTTATTCTCTTAAATCCAGGGTCGTCTTCAAACCCAAGAGGTGGTACAAAACCATCTTATGGGATAATAAGAATTCCAGAAGAGGGGTCAGTTTTTGTTGAGCTCAGAGATTTTACTAACGATGCTTTGCTTTCTAAGGCGCCTGTAGTCTTGCAAAAGAGAGAAGAAAGGAACTATTGAACTGTCTTTAGAGTTAGAATTTGGGTCAATGCAAAAATGAAGAGGCAATAAACTTGAACTGTTTTCTTTTTGTTCTTCTAACATATCAAAACCCAAAGCATAATTTATTTCATATATTAAGTACCAAGTTCTTTGGCCTAATTCCTCAATATCGTTTGCTTGTATTGGCTTTTTAAGGACAGAAGAAATACATTCTGCAAGTATTTTTGGTTTTAAGCTTTTCATCATAGTTGTTGGGAACATTCTAAGAAGTTTCAAATAAAAGTTATTTCTTTTCAATTTGTCTATAACTGTAGGATAAATCAAAGCAGGTTGTACGCCATAACTTGAAAGACCTAATGAAATGTTTTCATTAAAGATTGCCCAATTTGCATAATTTTTTACACAAAGTTTTGCAACTGTTTCAAACATGTTGTTAAAATCAAATCCCATGACATGGCTTAAGGATAGTGCAAAAGCGCCTCTGTAATCATATGGCCCACATTCCAAACCTCTTATTGTGTATGCAAAATCTTCTCCGCCAAATATCTTTGAAAGAGCTAATGTTCCAAAACTCAATGGTTCTCCAATGCCAATGCGTTTGGCTGTCATTTCAATGGCTGGCAAAACTTTTGAGTTGTCTGTAAAAAGGAAATTGTCATCAATAATATCAACAATGTGTTGTTCTTTTGCTTGTTTTAGCCACCCTAGTACATTTCCCATTGAAATTGGATCAAGACCCAAGTCTATGCATAAAGCATATCTTTGCATAATTGAATCCATGTCAAAACATTCTACGTTGGAACCCAACATTAAGATGGATTCAAAATTTGGCAATATGTAACCGTCTTTTGTTATGTGTTTACATTTTAGAGGGCAGTTCGTACAAGAAGTGCAACTAGTTCCGTATCTTCTTTTTGTTTCATCTCCACTAAGGTGAAAAAGTCTAGGGTCTGTTCTGTATCTAAAATTGTCAACAGGTGCCCAGCCATATTTTGAAGCAAAAGATACAATATAAGAAGAGCCTTTTTCTTTTAATTCTTTACAAAATGAGCTTAATTCACAAGCCCTATATATCCTGCTAAAGGCTTCTTTTGTTGCTTCGTAGGTACCACCGTTTTCAATTCCGTATTCAACCCCGTCCTCGTATTCACCTTCGTCTTCGCTTTCAACGCTCACTCCGTTTTTGACTTTGCCTTTAACTTTTCTTTCAATTCCATTCTCAATGCCAACACTAACGCCATCCCCAATGCCATCTCTAACGACAGCACTACCTTTATTCCCAAAATCGTTTACAACTTTACGCTCTTTTTCACTCCTAACAAGGCTTTCTTCTACAAAGGAGACTTCTTCAATAATGTTTTCTAACGCATTGCTTTCTGCAATACAACTATTTGCAACATAGCCATTTTCAACCCGGTCTTTTACATTTGCAACATGCTCTTTCACACTTGCAACATAACTATTTGTAACTTGGTCTTTCACACTTGCAAGGTTATTTGCAGCATGATAATTTGAACTAGAGACGTCATTTTTATTGATACAGTCTGCTGTAATTACAATGGATTTTATATTCTTAAATCCAAAAACTTCACCAAGACCACCTCTTCCAAGAGAAGAACCCTCACATACAACAACAGAGAAAGGTACTTTAAGTTCTCCTGCAACACCAATGGACATTGCCGTACGCGCATTATTTGTTTCTACTAAATTTTCAACTTGGCTTATTGAAAAGCCGATAAAAACTTCAGAAGTATTAAAAGAAACGCCGGCCTTACTAATGCTAATAATTGTGGGGCGCCTAAGTCTCCCAGTAATTATAAGTGCACAGTATCCCAAAGAATTAAGGCGCATTCCAACAGTATTTGACGCTAAATTAAAAGTCAAAGATTGTGTAGTTGGTGACCTAAAAGTACAGGTCAAAACTTCCCCTCCCGGCATATTTGAATTTGTTACAGCAGAAGAAGTAAATACTACAGGGTTATCGGCCTCGTATGATGATGGCAAATCAATATCAAAGCCAACAAAACAAGCCCAAAGTCTTGCGCCCAAGGCAGGCCCTGACACGTAAGATTCTAAGTAGAGAGTTGGAATTTCCCAATCATAAGAGCTTTCAGAAGACAAATCTATTACAAGTGCTTTTGCTTGTGGTTTGACAAAAACTTCGTCACTTTTTGGTATCAAAGAGTCTAAGTAGTCAAGTTTTACGTCAAGCGTTTTTTTGTCCATTGAAAGCCCCTTGCTTGTTGAAAGCCCCTTTTCTATTGAAAGACTATGTTCATTGAAAGACTATGCCCAATGAAGCACATTTTCCATTAAAAGCACATTTTCCTTATTTTTGTCACAATATTCTAGTAATTTTTCACTTTTTAGTCACATCACTCTTAAACTACATTACTCGTAAACTACATTACTCGTAAACTAAATCACTCGTAAGCCACATAACTCTTAAACCACATCACTCGTAATCGCTACCACCTATAAACTCTCTAAGAAGGGAGTCTCTTGGCACTAAGTCCGATTCTATTGGGTAAACGTTCTGTAAAAATGACAACAATCTTCGTGCTTGAGTATATGCTTCACCTGAAGATGGTTTTACAGCTCTAAGAAGAGGCTGCACGAAAGGAGAAAGAACGCCAATTTCGTAGTCCAATGCACTGTTGAACATGACATTAGCATTATTTTGGTTTGGGAAAATGTGTATTCTTTCACCTCTAGCAACGCTTGGCCACATGAGAAGAGTTTCCTCTGCACTAGTGTCGCGTGTTCTGTAATCTCTAAGAATTCTGCGCAGTATGCGGTCATCAGTTGTAGAAACTCTGTTGCAATCATCCATGTTAAGTTGTGTTAATGCCGATATATAAATCTTATATGACAACTGTTCATCTACTTTTGACGTTATTCTTGGATTGAGCCCATGCAAGCCCTCTATAACAAACACAGTTTTACTAGTAAGTCTAATTGGCCTGTTCTCATAATATGTTGCATTCTTTGTAAAACTAAAGTGTGGAAGATCAACTTCCCGATACGCGAACAAATCTCTCATATTAGAGTCAAACATATCTATGTTCAGAGCCTCTAAGGCCTCTAAATCAGGTTTTCCATCTTCATCAAGAGGCGCAAACTGTCTTTGTTTGTAATAATCATCTAAAGAAATTCGGATTGGATGATAATCTAAAAGTCTCAAATGCTCACAAAGTCGTTTTGCAAAAGTAGTTTTCCCTGAAGACGAAGGCCCTGCAACAAAAACAGCCTTTTTTGCACCTAAATCTATTTCATTTGCAATTTCTGCAATCTTTCTTCTTTGCAAAGTTTCTGAAAGCCGTACATATTGAGCAACAGAATTGTCACTACATCTTGCATTAAGCTGGCCCACGCATCCAACACCAAGAAAACGCCCCCAACGCTTATTTTCTTCATACACTTTGAACATTGCAGAGTTATCTCTCATTTCTACGACCGATTTTATGTTATTTGCAACCGGATACCTGAGTAGCATTCCACAATTGCCATACTTTGTAAGCTCCCACACACTCAAGACCGATGTATTAGGTGCAATGGGTTCGTAGGCTATATTATAATACTCACGTATTTTATAAGCGTTTACAAAAGGTTCGTTTTGAGATTCAAGTAGTAGTGCTGTTGCTTCATAGTTTTCTTTTTTGAAATAATGCACAGCCTCTTGATTAGAAAGAGCTGTAAATTCAATTGGAATTTGAGAATTTACAAGAGTTTTCATTTTGGATGCAAGGCTTTCTATTTGCTCATTTGTAGTTTCATATTCATCATCAAAACTAAAGTAAAATCCGTCTCCTAATGCGTGGCCTATTACTAAATGTCGTTTTGGAAAAACAAGTTTTGTTGCGTAACATAGCAGAAGGCAAATACTATGTCTGTAGATACGTCGTCCAAAACTTTCAAAAGCGCGTATGGGTTTGACTTCACAAGACATTTGTATGTGGCTACTTATTGGTCTAAGTTGTCCATTTACAAGAGAGCCAATAATTGGGTTATCACAATAGTTTATCTTTGAAGAACTAAAACCTTTTTCTAGAAGTCCTGCTTTTACAAACACATCTTCTACGGAAGTATAAACAGGAACTATATATTCTTTGTCACAGACTGTAATCTTAATTTCTTTTTGCATGTATAAAACTATAGCATTATTTTGCTAAAACGCAAATGTGCATAATGATGAGCGATAAATTTACACTATTGTTTTGATATAAAATTGAGAATTACGCTATAATCGGCTTATATTGTGTAAGAATATAGCAAAAAAATATTGCAAGTAGAAAGGGTAGAGAAAGGAGGATTTAGATGTCAGGCAAGAGAAAAGATTATATTTCATGGGACGAATATTTTATGAGTGTTGCTGTTTTGTCGTCATTGAGAAGTAAGGATCCAAATACTAGAGTTGGCGCGTGTATTGTCAATGCTGAAAAGAAAATAGTTGGCACGGGTTATAATGGGTTCCCCATTGGGTGTAGTGATGATGAGCTTCCTTGGGAAAGAGAGGGAGAACATCTAGATACTAAGTATCCGTATGTGTGCCATGCAGAGCTCAATGCCATTCTAAATAGTATTTCTCGAGATTTGCGCGGTTGCACTCTTTATGTTGTCATGTTTCCGTGTAATGAATGTGCAAAAGCTATTATTCAAAGTGGCATAAAAGAAGTCGTATATATGATAAACAAATACCCAGAATCTGACAGTGTTCGTGCGTCTCTTAAAATGTTAACTGCTTCTGGCGTAAAGATTAGGCATTTTGAAAAGAATGAAGTCATAGAAATCAATATTTGATTGAAATTGTTTATGAAGACTAGTTTGCAGTACTCACTTGGTTTGCAATATTCACTTATAACAAATTTTAGTGATTTAGACTTGGCTGTATCTGGGTGGGAAAAGTCTGGAATTTCAAGTGTGGCTATGGATTTTGAAGAAGAGTCTAATCTTCATTGTTATGGTGAACATTTATGCACTATGCAGCTTTATGATGGCACTTCTTTTTATCTTGCTGATTGTCTTGAACTTGTCAAAACTCAAGAGGGCCTGGCTTCTTTGAAGTCTTTTTTGGAAGGGCCAATTGAAAAAGTCATGTTCTCTTGTCAAAGTGATGCAGCTCTTGCACGTAAAACTCTTGGGATTGAGCTTGCAAATATTTATGACATACGTGTTTTGGCTTTAGCATTGGGTTTCAATGGCAATCTTTCGTCTTTAGAAGAAATGTATTTTCCTTCTGTTTCTGGCTCTAGTTTTAGTGTTAGTTTTAACTCTAGTTCTAGTTTTAGCGCTGGTTCTAGTTCTAGTTCTAGTTCTAGTTCTAGTTCGTCTTCTGCGACTAATAATACCAATGTTGAGAAGTGTGATACTTTAAGCAAGAAAAAATTTCAAACAGCCAATTGGATGATTAGACCAATTCCAGAAAGTCAAATTATTTATGCTTTAGGTGATGTAAAACATCTTTTAGAGCTCAAAGAGATTTTGTGGACACAAGTTCAAAATGTGTTTTCTTTCTCAAAACAAAAAGCAATTATTTATGAGCTAAAGAATTGCGCCAAGCAAAAAAAGCCCGAGCGCCCAGGGTGGGAGAAAATTTGCAATTACAAAATGCTTTCTAGAGAAGAGAAAATATATGTAAAACATTACTTCTTAGCTCGTGATGCTCTTGCTCGTAAATACAATGTACCTGCATCTCATATTTTGCCAAAGCAAACAATTGTTGCTATGACAAAAGCAAAAACTTACAAAGGTTTTATTGCTCCTAGCAATAAGGCTCTTGAGAAAGTTTTTGCAAAAGCTCAAGAGGATGCTCTAAAAGAGTTAAGACGCCCAGTAGTTTAGTTCATTTATTATTTAGTCTTGGTTTTTGTGGGCCTTTGATGGCTTATGTTGATTTACGTGGGCTTATGTGGGCTTATGTGGGCTTTTTGAGCGAAAAAATAAACAAAAAAATGCAAAAAATAAAATTTTGGCTTAGAAAATAAACAAAAATTGCAAAAACTGTTCATTTTTGTTTATTTTCTTCAATTTTGCAAAGACCTCCTATGTGTTATTATTTGAGTACTAGAGGGTTGTAGAAATATGAAGATTGTAGTTGTAGATGGACAAGGTGGGAGTATTGGAAAAGCTATAGTTGAGGGTCTTTCAAAAAAAGGTCTTGTAGATGATGTTCTTTGTATTGGCACTAATGCTACAGCTACAGCAAATATGCTCAAAGGTGGCGCAAAAAACGGAGCAACAGGAGAAAACCCTGTTATTGTTGCTTGTAAAGATGCTTCTTTTATTGTGGGTCCCATTGGCATTGTAATGGCAAACTCTTTATTGGGAGAAATTACTCCAAAGATGGCTAAAGCTGTTGGAGAGAGTAAAGCGCATAAGATTTTAATTCCTGTAAATAAGTGTGTGACTGTCTCTGGTGTTAAAAATGCAAGTTTGAAAGAATACATAGAAGATGCTCTTTCTTCATTGCAAGCGCTGTTGTAGGAAAGTATTTTTTATACTGCATGCGAACTACATGAGAGAATGCGAACTATATAAGAGAACATAAAACTGCATGCGAGAACATAAGACTGCAAACACACAACCCAAAAGCAGCCGTAAACAAATATATTGACTTTGAGTCTCAAAATTATCAGAATTCAACTGGGTCTTGAAGGCCCATCTTTGGAAATGAATTTCCATTCTTAATGTTGTTAAGTACGCCAAGAGGGCATTGTTTTATAACTAGTTGCACAATTAAATGTGCTGTTGAGGTATGCCCTTGAACGAAGATGAACCCAAACTTTCAGAAAACATTGTTCAAACAGAAAACATTGTTCAAACAGAAAACATTGTTCAAACAGAAAACATTGTTCAAACAGAAAACATTGTTCAAATAAAAAATATTTGCATATCTTATGGGTCTAAAGCTGTTATAAAAGATTTTTCACTTACGTTAAGTCAAGGGCAAAAGATTGTGCTTGAGGGGACAAATGGGTGCGGAAAGACAACACTGTTAAAATGTATTCTTGGAAGTGTTAAGCCACAAAGCGGGAAGATAATCATATCTAATAAAGTGAAAACAGCATATTGTAAGCAAGGATTTCCAGAGGGGAGAACACCGGTATCGGTCTATGAAGTGGTGGCCATGGGGTTATACAAAGCAAAATACAAGGATAGTGGGCGTGTTGTGCGTGCAATGCAAAAGGCTGGAGTTGAAAGTTTGGCAAATTGCGCTTTTGAAAGTCTTTCTGGAGGCGAAAAGCAAAAAGTAAGTCTTGCACGTTGTTTTTGCCAGGATGCAAATTTATTGCTGTTGGATGAGCCTTCTTCTTTCTTGGATGTTTCGTTTAGAGAAGAATTTATTGAAATAATGAAAACGCTCCCTTCTTATATGTCTGCAATTGTGGTAACTCATGACCAAATTTTGGCACGTGGTTTGGGTTGGCCGGTTGTGCGTTTTGTAGATAGCAAGCAAAATAAGCAAGAGTTAGACACCATCTTAGAAGACCATCATGAAATAGTTTCCAAGCATAGTAATGTAGAAGACAATATGGAAGCGCACTGCAAGAGAGGGCCGGTATGCAAAGAATAATTTCTCTACTTGCGCTTAAACCAATCTTGTATGGCCTTATTGGAATGCTAATAAGCGGTATTTCGTTTCCGGTTGTGGGTGTTGTGGTTGTCCAAAACGGCCTTATCCCAATGCGGTACATGTTAATGCATGGAGTTATTTTGGGTGGTATTGTAGCTGTGGCGCTAGATATTCCCATGCTTGTAGCTGTCATTCCGCTGAATGTTATTTTAGTGCTAATTATGGTGAAAATGAATAAAAACGGGCGCACACTGTCAGCCTCAAGTACTGTTATGATGGTTTGCACAATGGGGCTTGCATCTCTTTTGAGCCATGTGTTTGATGTGCCTGCTAAAGACACACTTGAAGTGCTATGGGGAAGTCCTTTTGCGCTGACTTCTTTTGATTTGATACTTCTTGCAATACTTGGCATTCTTGCCATTTTCTATGTGACAGTCTTTTTTAGACCGATTTCAATGTTGTTCTTTGATAAAGATATCGCATCTTCTATGGGAGTTCCTGTGCAAGTGCACAATACAGCAATGATGCTTATAACAGCTCTTATTGTCTCTGTAGCTATGCGGGTTTTGGGGGCTCTCTTAATAGATGCTCTTTTAGTGCTGCCAGTGTTTGGCTCTTCTAAAAATGCAAAAAGTCTAAAGCAACTTTTTATACAAAGTTCTGTTACAGGCTTATTTATGTCTTGCTTTGGATATATGTTAGCACTTCTTTGGGATTTGCCAGTAAGTGGCATTTTGGCACTTCTTGCAACTGTTGTTTTTGTAATGAATTGGTGTTTTTCAGCTATTAGTAGGAGCAGTAGGAGAAAAAATTTTAGGAGAAAAAGATGAAAAAAGTAATTGTATTTTTTATTGTTTTATTGTCGTTCAGCCTTGTTTTTGCACAAGCTGTGAAAGAAGAAAATCATAAAGAAAATCAAGAAGAAGACAGTGCAAGCTCAGACTCAAAATATGTTGCATCTACGAGCTGGGTTGCTTCTATTGCACAGCTTGCGGGTATTGATGATGTAATTACAATTGCGCCAGCAAACTTGAAACACCCACCAGAGTATGAGATTACACCAAAAGATATGGTGAATGTTCTTAATGCTAAGCTGTTTATGCACGCAGGTTATGAAAAAATGATGAAAACTATAAGTGCAGCAGCAGAAATAGATGAAACTAAAATAATTAAAGTTAAAACTACAAATACTCTTGAGAACTTATCAAACATGGTAGCAATGCTGTCAGAAAAAGCAGGGACTCAAGAAAAAGCACAAGAACGGTTTAGTAAGCTCAAAAATCTTATTGAAGATGCAAGAGAGCGTATTGCAAATTCTCCAAATAAGAATATTGAAGTGTACGCAAATACAAATCAAGCACAATTTGCAAGTGATATTGGACTGAATGTTGTTTCTACTTTTGGTTCAGGATCTCTTACAGCGTCTCAAATCCAAGAAGCTCATGATAAAGCATACGTTCTTGTCATTGATAATGTTCACAGTCCTGTAGCATCTCCAATTGCAGAAGTAAGTCCGTCCAGTATTATTCTTACTTGGCGCAATTTTCCTGACCACATGCAAGATGATGCACTTTACAACGTTATTGAAAACAATCTTGCTTCTTTATGGGAAACTGGGTTGTTTTGATTTATATGTATACACCCAAAGCTTGAGAGGTCCGGTTCAAATTTGTATAAGTGAGAGCATGAAGAAAAACTATTTTGAACTTTTGATGTCTCTTACAATTTATCTTCCAAGTGTAATAAAGTTGGTGTAATCTTGTTTTGCATGGTATTTTGAATGGAGCATTACATGTGTGTTTATGTCATGATACGTTAAGATTACATGGCTCGTAGCCATGGTATATGTATCACAACTATTGCACAAACATGTTTACACTTGTGAAATAACTTGGGGGATGGATGAAAAAGGCTGTTTTAATTTTTGTTTTTGCACTTGGCATTATATCAACTCTTTTTGCTTTTTCATCTGGTCGTTTGCCTTTTGTGGAAAGTGGCGTTTTAATCCCTCTTGAGAGTGATATTTATGCAAAAATGGATGCTTTATTTGTGCTTTTGGGTAAAGGTGTGCCATCTACAACAAGACCATGGACTGTTGCAGAAGCTAGAAATGAGCTCTCAATTTTAGACACTTCTTCATTTGAAAAGAAACGCAACAAGAAAGAGATAGAAGCTTTATATAACGAATTATATGAGTATTTATTTGTTGAAGATAAAAACACTCTTTCTTTAACAATTACTTTGTCTCCAGAATTTTATGCACATACAAATTCTTCTTTTGACAGAGAAGAATATTGGAACTACGGGTACGAAAAACGAAAACATGCAGGCATGATTGCATTAGACAATTCTACACACGGAATATATGGACATCTTGAGTTTTCTGCAGGAAAAGGTATTTTAGCCGATTCTGATGCAGAAAACGCTGTAACAATCAAAGAATATGTTGAAAAAATGGGAAAAACGTGGTGCGGGGTTGGCACTTTATTATCAGAAAAAGATGCTAGTATTAAAGTCAGTACTTCTCAAAATAATTATTCAAGAAACTTTGCGTTGAATATTCCGTCTGCAAATAACATAGATATAAACATGCCAAGAAGAGCATACTTAAATTATGCAAATTCTTTTATGTCCATTGGGATTTACAAATCTCAAAAAAGCTGGGGATATAACAAAGGTGGCAATTTTGTTTTTGATACACATAATGATTATTACGATACAGTGAGCCTTAAAACTTATTCCAAGAATTTTAATTTTGAGTATTCATTTATGTTCCCAGAACAGTACAAGGGCGGAGTAAATAGGCGTGTAGATAGTTCGCAAGACATAAAAAGAGTTTTTGCAGCACACAGAATAGAATTTAGGCTATTTGATTGCGTAAATATTGTTTTAAGTGAAAACACAATGTATAAATTTGTAGGATATTTTGATATTGGACAATTGAACCCCTCATTTTTATACCACAGCAATGTAAATAATAATCAATTTAATTCTTTAGCTTTGTTAGAATTTGAATATTCAATAATTCCATCACTACTGCTATATGGCTCTTGGGTCATTGACCAAGGCTCTTTCCCCGGTCTTGAAGATAAAAATACAGAAGACCAAGCTATGGGTGTAAGTCTTGGATTAGAGTATGATACAATTGCATTAGGTGGTGTTATTACAATATCGCTTGAAGGAATTTATACAAACCCAGTTTTATACAGACCAACAACAGCAAGTGATTTTATTCTTAATTACAACATCATTATTTCTAAAGATTACTATCGCTATCCATTCTTTACATACATTGGTTACGAGTATGGAGGAGATACAATTAGCTTAAGATTGGATTCAAATTACAGGAAAAACAGCTTACATATTTATTCGAACTTATCAATAAGATGGGATGGAGAATATACGTTTTATGATAAATATGATTGTGAATATCCATTGCTTAAAAAAGCTCCAACCGGTGATTATGATGTAATTACAACATTTAATGTTGGAGCTAAATGTGATTTGGATTTTTTACAATTATTCCCAATGAATGCTTTCATTGACATAACACTTGTTAATAGCAAAAAAAGAGGATTTGATGCACAATTTGCTCTGGGAATGTCTATTTCATATTCAGTGAAAACGAACTAAGAAGTAAAAGGAGATACAGCATACAATGGAGAATGTAACTGAGTATAAAGAGATAAAAGAAAAAATAGTTCAATATTCAAAACTTATGTACAACGAGCATTTAGTGTCTGCAACAAGTGGGAACATAAGTATTAGATTACCAGATTGTGAAAATGCTTTTGCAATCACTCCAAGCTCAGAGAGTTATCTTACAATGACATATGACAGAATTGTTATTATGACTTTAGATGGAGGCCTTCTTTATTGTCCAAAAGATGCTAAACCATCTAGTGAATGGCGTCTTCATTCCCAAATTTATAAAGCAAAAAAAGAAGTTCATTCAATTGTTCATACTCATTCTCCATATGCTACAGCTTTTGCTGTAAATAGAGAGAAAGTTCCTTTAATTCTTATTGAAATGCAGCCGTGGCTTGGAGGGGATATTCCATTGGCAGAATATGCGCCAACAGGCTCTATGCAGCTTGGCATTAATGTAGCAAGAGACATTGGAGATAGAGGAGGCTGTCTTCTTGCAAATCATGGGACAGTTGCTGTGGCTCCAACGCTTGAGCTTGCATATACTAGAGCTTCATACATAGAAGATGCTGCCAAGATTTATCACATGGCAAAATGCGTAGGAAAGCCATATATTATTCCAATGAATTGAAAAAATTCTTAACTGTAGAAAATTCTTAACCAAAAAACTTACAAGAAAATATTAGAGGCACATAATGTCAATTCTTTTTACAAATGCAAAAATAGTCGCAACTTGTGATGGAGATTTTAAGATTTTAGAAAACGCATATCTTGGTGTCAATGAAGACAAGATAGATTACATTGGGATTGAAAAACCACAAAAGCAATATTCAATAGAAAAGAATATGTATAACAAGCTTCTCATGCCCGGACTTGCTAACTGTCATGGGCATACAGCAATGAACCTTTTAAGAGGACTGGGAAGTGATTTGCCATTGCAAGACTGGCTGCATTTGATTTGGCCAATTGAAGATAAAATGAGAGACCAAGAGTTTTTATCTGGTATGGAAATGGCTGTTTTGGAAATGCTTGCATGTGGTACAACGAGTTTTTGTGACATGTATATGCGCCCAATGGTCACTCAAAAATGTATTGGAGAAAGTGGCATAAAAGCAAACCTTACACGTGTTGTAATGGGTGGCAGTCCAAATACTGAATACTTATCATTCCCAAACAGGGTTGAATCTTTAGATTTTTATAATAATTACAACGGAGCATATGAAGATAGACTTCATGTTGATTGGAGCGTTCATGCAGAGTATACAATTGACACCTCTCTTGCTCAAAAATGGGCAGAAGAAATTCAAACAATAGGGGGGCATCTTCATATACATTTGTCAGAAACCAAAAAAGAGCATGAAGAATGTATTCAAAAAAGAGGCAAAACGCCAGCAGCTTGGTTTAATGAACTTGGTTTTTTCAACATTCCGTGTTATGCAGCACATTGTGTTTGGGTAACTGATGAAGATATTGCAATCATGAAAGAAAAAAACGTGAGCCCCGTCCATAATCCATCAAGTAATATGAAACTAGGAAGCGGATTTGCGCCAATTCCAAAAATGCTACAAGAAGGATTGAACGTTGCATTGGGAACTGATGGAAGTGCAAGTAATAATAATCTTAACATGTTTGAAGAAATGCACATTGCATCAATTATTCACAATGGCCTTACCGGCGACCCAACTTTAATGACACCTGCACAAATTCTCAAAATGGCAACAACCAACGGTGCAAAATTGCAAGGACGACCCAATACTGGCTCTTTGGAAATAGGCAAAAAGGCCGATCTTACTGCGCTCAATTTAGATGCGCCTCACCTTATACCAGATTATGACACGCTAGCTCTTATTGTGTACTCAGCACAAGCTAGTGATGTATGTATGACTATGGTAGACGGGAAAATCCTTTATGAAAATGGTCAATATTACACAATGGACAGAGACCGCATATTTTATGATTACAAAAAATCCTGCAAGTTTCTGTCCACTATTTGAAAAACATAAGTTTAGAGGTTTGCAAGGTCACTAAAAAAGACTGTAAAAACCTTAAGAACTGTCAGTTCTCTAAATCTTATTTTGTAGTAATATCGCCACCAAAATACTTAATTGAAAGCTCTCTTATTGTACCGTCTTCCAAAAGCTCGTTTACAGCTTTGTTGACAGCTTCTCTTAGAGTTGCACTGTCTTGGTCCTTTCTCATTGGGATAGCAACACTTGTAGTGTCAGTGTCAAGACAAGCTATCTTTATTGCTGCATTTGGGTGTGCATTTTTATAATCATAATAAGTGACTTCTGCATTAAGAGTTGCGTCTATACGACCAGCAAGAAGAAGCTCAAAAGTCTGAATTAAATCGTCAACAGGAGTTACTGTTGCGCCATAAGACTCAGCTACTTGTGCATAAGTCGATGATATTGTATTTGCTGTTTTCTTCCCGGCAAGATCTGCCATTGAAGATATAGAATTGTCGTTTTCTCGTACTATTACCGCTGTGCGGTTATAAGCATAAGGAGTTGAAAAATCATATTTCAATTCCCGCTCTGGTGTAATGTCTACACCGTTTATCATGATGTCATAACGCCCAGACTCAAGACCTGCCAAAAGGCCATCCCATTCGCCTTCTATGAATTTTGCTTTGACACCTATTTTTTTTGCAATTTCTTGTCCTATTTCTACATCAAAACCAACAAGATTATTATTTGAATCGTGGTACGTCCAAGGCGCCCATGTCCCTTCCATAGCAATAGTGATTTCACCTTTTGCTTTAATTCTTTCCAAAAGATCTCCGGTTGCAGTCTCTTTGGAACCTGATGCGAATATAATATTCGCCAAAATGAAAGCCATTAGCATAAAAGTAACTAGCTTTTTCATATAAATCTCCTTTCCCTGTAAGCGGGTAAATGATTTTCAAAAAATTTTAGAATGTAGATAACTCCATTCTGTTGATAAATTCTTGTGTGCGTTTTTCTTTTGGACTCTCAAAAACCTTTGAGGTGGGACCTTCTTCTACAACAAAGCCGTTTTCCATAAACATTGTTCTTGTTGCTACACTACGTGCAAATTTCATTTCATGAGTGACAACAAGCATTGTCATCCCGTCTTGCGCAAGCGTTTTCATTACAGAAAGAACTTCTCCTGTAAGCTCAGGATCCAGTGCGCTTGTAGGCTCGTCAAAGAAAATAATTTTGGGGTCTGTTGCAATGGCTCTGGCAATAGCAACTCTTTGCTGTTGCCCGCCAGAAAGCTGTATTGGATAACTGTTTGCTTTATCAAGCATTCCCACTTTCTTAAGAGTCTCAATTGCTTTATTGTAAGCAACTTCTTTTGGAATTTTTCTTGCTATAACAAGGCCTTCCATTACGTTTTCAATGGCTGTCTTATTTGCAAAAAGATTATAATTTTGAAATACAAAAGCTGTTTTCATCCTAAACTCACGTATTTCTTTTTTTGTTGCTTTTGCGGCATCATACGTTTTGCCGTCAAAGATGATTGTTCCCTCATTTGCTTTTTCTAAAAAATTAATGCAACGAAGTAGGGTGGTTTTTCCAGATCCACTAGGTCCAAGTATTGCAAATACATCACCTTTGTTGACTTTTAGATTTATGCTTTTGAGAACTTCCAAGTTTTCAAAATTTTTCTTTATGTCCTTAATTTCTAGAATTATGTTTTTCTGTGTGCCCTTTGCGTAATTATTGTTTTCAAGATTTTCAAGGACCGCACTATCTTTGTTCGTTTTTGAAGAATTGACATTGGAAGAACTCATACAATGCTCCTTTGATACCCACGTGCATTAAGGCGTTTTTCTCCCCACGCTTGTATTTTTGTAAGTACAGTACACATAAGAAGATAAATAAATCCAACTTCAATATAAAGCACAAGAGGCTCATAAGTGCGCGCAACAATGCGCTGTGTTTGCATGAACATCTCAGTAACTGTTATGTTGGCAGCTAAAGAAGTGTCTTTTACCATGCTTATAACAGAATTGAATAATGTTGGAAAAGCTGTTCTTAATGCTTGTGGTAAAATAATGCGTCTCATTGTCTGTAGCCAGCTCATTCCAACACATTCGCCAGCCTCAAGTTGCCCTTTTGGAACAGATTCAATAGCAGCTCGTATAGTTTCTGCAGAATATGCACCTTCATTTATTGCAAAAACTAAAACTGCTGCTGGAAATGGATTTATAAGAATTCCCAGTTTGGGAAGTCCGTAAAAAACAACAAAAAGCTGTACCAAAAGAGGTGTTCCTCTAATTACCCATATATAAAAACGTGCAAGATTTTTCAGTACAGGTATTTTTGCTTCCTGCACCAATGCTGTTATTGTTGCAATAATCAGTGCAAAGAAAAATGACAATAACGTAAGAGGTATAGTCATTTTAAGACCCGGTTTAAGAATTTCCCAAAACGAGTCAAGCACTAATTTAATTACAGAGTTATCCATACGTGGAAAATACACAAGCAAAGGGCAAAGTGTCAACAAATGAAAGAATAAAAAAGCGACACCAAAAATCTTTCAAGATTTCAAATTGGAAGTCGCTTTAGTTATTCTAATTAATGAAGTTTTTGCAAAAACCTCTATTAAAATGTTTTCAAGGTTTTTGCAAAACCTTTTGAAACTTATCTTCTTTATTCAAGAATGCCCGTTACGTAAGCTAGTGTGTATGCAGCTTGTGCTAAAGAAATCTTTTGTTGAATAATATTCATTTTGTTTGTGTTTACTTCTATTTGTTGTGAAAGGACATCTGTTTTAGAAATAAGGCCCTCGTCTCTTTGACGTTCTAACAAAGCAAGGCGGTCTTGAGCCTCTTCTAGTTTAAGACCAAGGTATTCAATTTTTGTTTGTGCAAGCTCACTGGCTGTGATGTTTTCTTCTGCAACAGATTGCAGTTGATCTACAGCAGCATCGTAGTCTGCAAGAGAACCAAGAATTTCACTTTGAGCGTACGAAACATCATTGAGTTTTTTACCGCCATCCCAAACAGTTGATTTGATTGCAAATGTTATGTAAAGACCATAGTCATCGGCTCTGTACCAGTTTGTCTCAATTAGAGGAAAAGCAGAGCCCCCGTAGCTTAAAGAGACTTGAAGCGCAAAGTCAGGCTTCCAATAAAGAGAGTCTTTTGCAATTCTTTCTTTAAGCTGCAGTGCCAAAGTTTGCTTTCTCAGCATTGTTAAAGGCTCGCTTGAAGAACGTGTTGCCAGCTCATATAAAGTGTCATGGTCAATACTAACAATAGCCTGGATTTCGTCTTCATTTGGATAATAATCAATATCACTAGCTGTTAGATCATCATTTCCAGTAAGAGTTTTCAGTTCTTGTAAGTTTGTTTTATACTCTTTCATGATTTCTTGGCGCGTTACATCAAGTTCCATTGCACTAATTTTTGCTTTTACAACATCTTGTTTTAGAAGCATTCCATTGTCATATGCATCTTGGCTCACAGACACAAGTTCATTTGCAATATCCTTTGTTTCATCAAGAATTACAAGAATGTCGTCCATGTACTTCAAAGCTGCAAGACGTGCTTTAAGCTGGGCTGTAAGCTGCTTGGAAGTATCTTCTATTGCAAGAGCCCTTATTTCTGCAACCTGATTATATAATTTTACAGAATTTGGAATTTTCCCCCAAGTAAAAAGAGGCTGAGTAATTGAAAGACCTGCATTGTAATAAAGGTTTTTCATTCCATCATACAATGTGACATACTCACCAGCACTTGCACCGGGGACAACAACTCCAAGTTGAGATGCAAGCTCATCTACACTAATGGATGTTTTTCCTATTGGCGGATTTGGCATGTATGTTGATGTTAAAAGCAACTCTATTGTAGGCGAATAATTGGCTTTGGCATTATCCACATCCAAAAGACTTTGAATGTATGTTTGCCTAGCTTTTTGTAGCTGAGTATTGTTGCTATTCATTGATGCTTGCATATCTTCTAGTGTAACGGTGCTACTGCCATCATCTTGAGCAAATAGCACACCTGTTACTAAAAGAAGTACAAGCACAAAAGTGCTAACTTTCTTCATCTCACGCCCGCCTTATTCTGTTGCAATAACTATTTCTTTATTCGTTAATTCACTCGATTCTGTTGTGCTGTTAACAGATAACGTATAAGTGATGTTTGTTTGCGATTGGGTTTTATTATCAGCATACTTGAAATTCAGTGTTACAGAATCAGATGTATATGACGAAGTTTGCGTATATGTTAATGTTATTTCTGCACCAGTTCCAAGGTTTTCAAACAAACCATGATCAAGGAGAGTTTGATCTGTAGATGTTGCTTTCTCTTTATGTGTTGAAGCTGAACCTAGTAATTTGTTATCAGTAGCATTGTTGTTGTAGAGATATAGAGTTCTTCCATCATCAACAGTAGAACCCTTTACAGTATCACCTGTTGCAGGTGCTTTAGAAAGTAACCACCCACTCATTCCAGGGAAAACAAGGATATTTTTCTTAAAGTATACATCAATTGTGTAACTGTCTTTGTTCTCTGTAATTGAATCTATTTTGATGTCCGCAGTATTAGGAGTTCCATCGCTTTTACTTGTTGTTCTTATCCAATAAGTTTCATTTCCTGTTTCATGAATGTCACTAATTGTAACAGTTGGAATGATAACGTTTCCGTCATTATTTTCCTTATTCTTATATCTTACTGTAAATGAACCGGTTCCATTGGTGATTTTGACTGTGACAGTCTTGTTGCTTGTAGAATCGTTGTCATCGTATGAATATGTGAGCTCCATCTCTTTATCTACGTTTGGACGAGAAGGGATAGAGCCATCCATAAAGTTGAAAGATATTGTCTTTGTTGACCAAATATTGTCACAACTTATAGTTACAGAATTTGAACTGCTCATGTCTACAGTTATATTTTCTCCTGTATATTCCCAGTCAGAACCTGTTTCTATGTCGCTTATTGTAACTGTTGGGGCACTTGATAAAGAACTTAGATAAGAAATTGAAACAACAGCTGTTCCACTTGTTACAGAATTATTCTTGAGCGTTCTTTCTTCGTATCCGTCATTGTATGAGTATGTATAAGAGAAATCACTTGTATTTGTGATATTTGAAGATGTTGTTCCTGTTGAAGTGCTGTCTTTGAAATTAATAGTTAAGTTTTTGCTCTTCATAACAGATGCTAGTTTGAATTCATTACCATAGTTTGATTTCTCTGATTGCACTGTGTATGCTTCATCATATTTAGAATTAAGACCATATTCTTTGCTAAAGAATAAGAAATAAACTTCAATTTTGTCTGCATCTTTTCCATAATATGGAGAATTAGTTTTCCATCTTAAATTTGAAATAGAGAAGTTTCCAGTTGAATCAGTAGAAGTATAGAATGCAGAAGTATCAATGAATTCTGCTTTATTTGTGCTGTTATTGTAACGACTTATTGCAGAATCTCTCTCATCTTTTGAAGAGTATGCAAAAACTCTAACTCCGCTTATGCCTTGTTCTGTATCTGCATCAATTACTTTTCCACTTATTGCTGAATCAAAAACAGCTGAGCAACTTGTCAAAACAAGTAAAGCTACGACAAGTGCCAAAGTGATATTGGCAAGTTTTTTATTCAATTTATTCATTTTTCTTCTCCTTCAGTATTTTCATTATTGACATTAGATTTTTTGGCTTTCTTTCTATAAACACGTTTGAGTTTTGATTTCTCTAGCATGTAGTAGTATGCAGGCATGATATAAAGCGTGAGTATCATACTTGTTGCAAGACCTCCCATGATGACTTGTCCAAGAGGAGCATAAATTTCAGCTCCTTCACCTTTTGCAACAGCCATTGGGATAACACCCAAAACAGTAGTAAGCGTTGTCATGAGAATTGCTCTAAGTCTAGTAGCTGAGCCTTCAGCAGTTTCTCTATCCAAAATAGCTTTTTCATTCTCATAACTGAGCATTCCAAGAGTGTCAGTATACTCATCAAATTCAATACCTTTCATTTGCAGTAACTTTTCTCTGTCTGTTTTTCGTGCAAGGTTTGCGTAATCTGCAATAACAATTCCATTGTTAACAAGCATTCCAATGAGAGAAACAATTCCAAGCATTGAAACAATACTCATTGAAGAACCAAAGGCAGACAGTGCCACAACTGCACCAATGATACAGAATGGGAAAAGCAGCATGATAAGGAATGGCTGGTCAAAACGTTCAAAGACTGCAACCATAACCAAGTAAACCAAGAACATTGCAATAAGAAGAGCTTTTACCAATGGCCCCATTGATGTTTCAACAAGGTCTCCAAGTCCGCTTGTTTTCGTAGAAATGCCACTTGGAAGTGGATTTTCTTGCAAGTACTGGTTTATCTTCTTTGTTACGCTATCTGTACTTTCTGTTGTGAGTGTTGCAGAGACTGTAAGAGATGTAGCTCTGTCATCGTGGTTAATTTGAGACAAACTTTCATCCAAAATAAGAGTTGCAACGTTTGAAAGTGGAATTGTAGCTCCTGCAAGAGAAGTTACTTTAATATCGTTAAGTCTATCTGCTGTAAGCTCTTGGTCTTGGATGTCAGAATAAAGGTGAATATCATAACGGTCATCGTTACCTTCTTCACTATATTTACCAATATCGGTTCCATAGAAGAGTATTGCACTTGTAAGTCCAGCTTCTTTTGCAGGAACACCAAGACTTGTGAGATAGTCATAAGTTCCATTGATAACAGCTGTCTTCATATCATTGGAAGCGCTTATGCTTGTAGTCATTACTTCAGGATATGTTTTAAGCTGCTCTTCAATGCGCTCTGCTGCTTCATAAAGGGCTGTTGTGTCTTCACCAACAAGCATGAGACCATAACCACCACCATTGGAAACAAGGCTTACGAGACGGTCAAAACCTCCGTTTTCTACACTAATTGAAGCATCTGGGATATTAGAAGACAAAAGCTCCTGTATTTGTAGCATAATTTCATGAATATCTCTGTCTCTGTCTTTAACACTTGTTAGAACTACGTGTATTGCACCTGTGTTCTTTGAAGCTTGTGACATTGGAGACATATCTTTGCCAGAAAAAACGACATCGGTCTTTAATTCTGGTACATTTGCAATTACAAGCTCTTCAATCTTGTTCATTGTCTCGTATGTTTCTTCAAGTGAATATGTCTGAGGAAGTTCTACGTTAACATAGAAGTCTCCGTTATCAGTTGAAGGAATGAATGTAAATTGCATGTTTGGCAAAATATATACACTAAGAAGTACAACAAGCAGGGCTGTAACAAGAATGAAAGGAATGTGGCGTTCTACAAAATAAAGACTCTTTGCATATAGTTTTTCAACTTTGTTAAGACCTCGGATAACTATATTTTCTCTTTTTGGTTTTCGTACATTATCGTCTTCTTTGAGAAGTTTCTTCATTAAGAAAGGAATGTAGATAACAGCAACAAGTAAGGATGCAGACAGTGACAACATAAAGGTAACTGATACATCTTTGAGAATTTGACCAACAAGCCCGCTCATCATTGCAATTGGCAAGAATACGACAATTGTTGTAAGCCCTGAGCCCATAACAGAGCCCATGACGTTATCTGTTCCAAGGAAGATTGACTGGTTTACACTGTAAAGAGCCTTGCCGTCTTTTGTCTCTTGGTAGTACCTGTACACCTGGTCCAAAACCAAAATTGCGGCGCCAACAATATTACCCAACGCAACAACTATGCCAGACAACGACAACAGGTTAATTGTTATTCCCATTAGCTGCATGCCAATGAATGTGAAAAATATTGACAATGGAATAGATAGACCGATGATAATTGTCGCTTTCCAGTCAGATAGGAATATATAAATGACAAGAACGGCAATAACAATACCCAGTACTCCAGATTCAATGACTGTAGAAAGAGAAGAGTTAACAAGAGTAGAGTCATCGCTTATCATGCTAAATTTAAGAGCTCCACCATATTTTTCTTCTTCATCTGCAAGAATTTTCTTTATTTGGTTAGTAATTTCTATTGTGTTTCCATCACTTCTTTTACAAATATCAACACTTATGACTTCTTTGCCGTCTTTAGTAACAATGTAATCATCATCTTTGTAATCCAGTGAAATGTCTGCAACATCAGAAAGCCTAATCATTCCACCATCTAGTGAATAACCAACTGGGATTGAAGCAATTTCATCAAGAGATGAATAAGTTGAGTCAAATTTTGCATCAATGGAAGTCCCTTCAAACGAAACAGAATCCAAAGGTATAGAGTAGTTGCTGTATGAAAGCATTTGGAAGACAGTAATAGGGGAGATGCCACGGCTGTTTAAGTCGTCCATTCTAAGTTTTACATCAACTGTTGGAGTTTTAGCGCCATTGACTGTAATTGTAGATACTCCAGAAATTTGTGTAAGAAGAGGTTTAATTTCATCTTCTACATATTCACCTAAAGAGTTAATGTCTCCGCTCTCATTTTCAACAACAAAAGATGCAATAGAAAGCATAGATGTTCCACCAACTAGTGCATAAGGTCGTCCTTGAAGGCCGTCTGGTAGGTCATCTGTAAGATCATCAATACGGTTTCTTACTTCATCTATTTCGTCATATGGGTCTACACCATCTTGATATGTGATAGATATAATTGAAGCGCTGTTTATAGATTGCGACGACATACTCTTAAAGTTTGGCAGAGTTACAAAATCATCTTCCAATATATTTGTTACAGTCTCTTCAATATCTTTACTTGAGGCTCCAGGGTATATTGTCAGCACATAGACCATTGGGTTGGAAATGTCAGGCAAGAACTCTGTGTTTGTGTCTGACACAGCCATAAGGCCAAATACGCCCAAAGCCAATAATGTCATTGCAATTATTACGGGGTGTGCAACAGGATATCGTGTAAGTTTCATTGTCAGTTTCCTTCTACAATATTTACAGCTTGTCCTGCAAAGAGGTCATTTTGTCCTTTAACGATGAATTTCTCATCTTTATATTCTTCAGGAATTATTACATATTCACTTGTAGTAAAAGCATTTGAAAGATCTATTCTTTGAGCTGTTAACGTGCCCTCTGAATTGTCTGCTGCTTCTTTTACATAGTAAGCTCCGCCGTCAAGCTTCATAGCTTTTCTTTCTATTGAGTACCCGGTTTGTGTTTCAATAGCAATTGTTACTTTTACATACATTCCAGGATTAAAGAATGTTGGATCATCAAGTTTTAGATATAACTTAAAGTTACGGCTTGTAGCATCTACATAAGGAGAAACAGCTTTTATGCTTGCGGTTGTAGAAACTTCTTGTGAATACTGGCTTTCAGGGCGTGTTACTGTAATCTTGTAATTTGCAGTATCTCCATTATTGTAAGCTTGTGAGAATAAAGCAAAATACTGTTCACCCAAATTCAAATCAACTGTTAAATCGCTTAAATCTGCAATAATTGCAATTGGGGTTCCCTTTGCTGCTGTGCTTCCTTGACTTGCAACAGTTTTTAGAATTGTACCACTTGTTTTAGCTGTAACATTAGTGTAAGAGACTTGAAGTTCTGCAAGCTCTAACTGTGCTTTGTAAGCATCTCTTTGAGCTTTTACAGTATCATAATCTTGTTGTGATACGCTTTGGTTGTTATATAGTTTTTCAACTCTTTCAAAAGAGCTTTGATATCCTAAATAAGCAGCCATAGCCTGGTCTCTTTGTAATTCATAAGGCTCAGGATCTATCTTTGCAATGATAGTGCCTTCGTTGACATAATCTCCTTCTTGTACGTTGTACTCTAAAATTGTTCCATCCAAATACGGAATAACAGGAATTGTTGAATTTGCCGATACATAAGAAGAAAGTGTTATTTCCTTTGTGAGTGTTCGTATCTGAGGGGATACAACCTCAACTGGGGAAGTTGGACGTTCATAAGTGCTTTCTGTTCTTGTAGAATAGAACCATTGCAAAAATAGAAATAATGCAATGAAAACGATGAACAATCCTAAATACAATAATACAGATGTCAGCTTTTTGTTTTTCATGAAAACCTCTCCAATTAACGGAGCAAAAATACAAATAATACTTAATTTTAGCAATGCTAAAAATCATTGTTCCAACAGTTTTTAACTATAATGTATAAATTCCAACAAATGTATGAAAAATGTCTAATTATGCAAATAATTCCTTTATATATAAATATTTAATTATTGCAAATTTTTGAAATATCAAAAATTTTAATTCATACACTTGTTCTTTTAACGACAAGTGTTGTATTATCGTTCGTATGAGTGAAAATATGAGTGAAAATATGAGTGAAATAAAGAAATCGCAACTAGATACAAAGGGATCTTTGGCTGGCGCTAGTGCTGAAGTTAGTGTTAAAAAGAGAAATAGAAATGCAATACGTTCACAACGTTTGATTAGACAGGCTTTTGTTTCTTTAATAAAGACCAAGCCTGCAAGTCAAATTACTATTACTGATATTGTAAATGAGGCCAATATTAACAGAGCCACTTTTTATGCTCACTATAGTTGTCTAAAAGATTTGATTGAAGAAATTGAGCAAGAAGTCATAGACAAACTCATGGCTCTTCTTAAAGACTTTAAGCTAGAAAATTTCTTTTCAAATCCAGCCCCATTGTTACTTCAAATAAGCATTTTCCTTGCAGAAGACCCTGAATATTACAAAATTCTTGCCTCTGCTCCAGAATCTAGTCTTTTTATTGAAAAACTCATGTCTATATTTATTCATTACATGGAAGACGACTCTTCTATACCTCTTGAAGTCAGGCAGTCAAAAAGTTTTCATATACAGGTTCTTTATTTTGCAGGCGGACTAGTTTCGTTATACTTGCAATGGTTCCGGGGTAAACTTGATTGTACATTGTACGACATTCCTCTTGAGGTGAGTAAATTCTTCCAAAGAAGTGAAATAACTTGCGCATCCAATCCCTCTATGTAAACCGTTAGGATGGTCAATTAGGATGCTTTGCACAAGGATATCGGTCTTAATGCTTTATCCAATTTTCAAAAGCTGTGATATACTCATCTTATGAATGAGTGTTTGGTTTTTACAAAAATTGTTTACATGAGTCTTGTATATCTTGATTTTGAAGATGCAGATGACACGGGCCTTCCTGCGCTTAGAGAATATGTTGTCTTCAATGATGGAGATGTTGTAATAAGAGACAGAGAAGCAAAACAAACTGATTTCTCGCATGAAGAACATTACAGCGTGGACCCGTACGATGTTGCTACGTTGTTTGCCAATATCAAGCGAATTACTGAGTGTGATAAATATGACAATGGAGTTCTTTCTTTGCAAACACAAACTACAGATGTCCGGTTTGAGATAAGATATTCAAGAAACCATTATGAGTTTTGTCCTGTTCTTTTATGCGATGATAACGGTATTAGTATTCAGTCTGCTTTTGATGGTTTTATTGCATATGCCAAAAAAGAACATACATATTACAATTGGTATGAAGTGAGATTTAGCCCTTATTCCAGTAAATTGTATTCTTATTTTTATGATGATGACTCAATCAAAATAGGGGATCATGTAATAGTTCCTGTAGGTAAAAACAACGAAGAAAAAGAAGCAATAGTTGAGACTTTTTGGCGCCTTTCAGAGGAAAAATTGCCATATCCGCTAGAGAAGATTAAAAAAATTATTCGAAAAATAGAGCCTTTCTCTGTAGATGAGTTCTTACTAAATACAAAATTTACTAGGCGTACAAAATTTTTGTTTACAGACATAGATGGTTTTCAATACGAGGGCTCAATAATTGGCACTTACAAAGACGACCCCAATGCCAAAGAACCTTATTTGAAATGTTTTTTTGATGAAGGTGGCATTCTTGTAACCTTTGTTCAAAGCCGTATCTCTTCAATCAAGCGCCTTAAATCACGTTAAGTTGCTGTTATTGTCCATCAAGTATCCAATGAATTCTTTGATAAGTGGCTTTGATAAGTGATGCCTTTTGATTGTAAAAGTCTTTTAGATTTTCTTTGAGAGGTTTTTGCAAAACTGTCTTCATGAATCTTGGCTTTGCCTTTCCGGCTAAAAGAGCATTTCTTCTAACTTCATAATACACAAAGTATTATTTCAGTTTTCAGAAAATGCTTTTTATCTCGCAAATCCAAAACCAATCTCCACAAAGCTCATTTTGCAAAAACCTCTTGAA
>CAVDLI010000006.1:0-33574 GCA_963609725.1 bacterium
TTTGCAACAACCTCTTATTTATTACTTAAAGAAGCCTTCATGACAGACTTTTGTCTGTGTCATGGAGGCTTATTATAGTTATTAAAGGATAAAAACATGCCTGAAAAACAACTGACAGTAAGAAGTATTATCTTTGGTCTTGTTGGAATGCTTCTAATAACATCAAGTTCAATGTTTCTAGCTCTTAAGATAGGAACAATGCCTTGGCCAATGCTTTTTGCTACGATTCTCTCTATGACAATCTTAGGCCGTTTCAAAGGAAGCTCAAATCAGGAAATTAGCATAACAGAAACCATTATGGCATCAGGTGCTATGGTAGCCGGTGGAATAGTTTTTACAATACCAGGAATTTGGATAATAAATCCAGAAGCAAAAATTTCATTCATTCCCATTGCTGTAATGAGCTTATGTGGAGTTCTTTTGGGAGTTTTGTTTTCTGCTCTTTATAGAAACAGACTTATAGTTGAGCAACAACTAGTTTTTCCTCATGGAAATGCCGTTTTTGAAACAATAGCAACAGGAATTAGAAAAGGAAAAGATTCTCTAAAACTTATAATTTCAATGGGCTTTAGTGCTGTTTTTGCAGCAATTAGAGATATTGCTAAATTATTTCCTGCTCGTCTTGTTTTTTTTAAGGGAAATTCATTTGTTCAACCTGTCTCAATGTGGCTAAGTCCAATGGCATTATCTATTGGAGCTATGATAAGCCGGGTTTCTGCTTTTGTATGGCTTGGAGGAACTCTTGTTTCTTATTTAGTATTTACCCCCATAGCTATGAAAACTGGATTGTTCTCTAGTTTTACTGCAGTTAACGATTTTAGACAAAACATTGGAATAGGAATTGTTATAGGAACAGGATTGGGTGTTTTTGTTAAAGCTATCTTTGACATAATAGTTAAGAAAAAGAAAAACACAAAAACAGCACCTGAAAATTCTGAGAATTCAGTAAACTCTGCAACTTCAGTAGCTTTTGGAAGGACTACATCTTCAATAAAGTCCACAAAAACCATTGGCCTTATTCTTGGAGTTTCACTTGCTTGTATTATCCTTTTGACAGTGGGTACAGAGCTTTCTATTCTTCAAGCTCTACTTATTGTTGCAGGTGCGGGGCTTACAACCCTTTTAAGTGGAATGCTCACAGGTGAATGTGGAACAAATCCCCTTGAGGTATTTGGAATTCTTGTAATGCTTGCATCTTCTATGCTACTTAAAACATCCTCAATGGCGTTGTTTCTCACAGCTGGAACAGTTTCTGTGGCCTGTGGTCTTACTGGCGTAATGATGAATGATTTTAAGTCTGGCTTCAAACTTGGAACAGATACAAAACAGCAAATTATTGCTGAAATAATAGGCGCTGTAGTAGGTGCAATTTTTTCAAGCGCAATGTTGTTTGTAATAAAGAAGAGTATTGGAACTTTTGGAACAGACACTTATCCTGCACCTCAAGCAGCTGCTGTCGCATCTCTTGTTAGAGGAGGCCAAAACAACCCTGAACTTTTATGGGCAATTATTGCGGGCGCAATTCTTTATCTTTTGCATGTGCCTTCAGCAACACTTGGCCTTGGAATTTATATGCCAATTCACATTTCAATTTCTATGGGTTTTGGTGCAATCATATCTGTAATATTGGACAAAACTGGCAAAGTGCAGGACAAAGATATCAATCTTGTTTCTTCTGGTTTCATGGGAGGAGAAGGCGTTGTTGGCGTTATTGTTGCAATAATAAGCATTTTTAGCTAACGTTTGACTTGAGAATGCAAATGCACAAATGAATTTGGAGATATGCTAATGGAGAAAACCAGTAAATTTATTCTCATAAAAGAGCATACCGATTCTGAAATTACTCACATTTTGCAGAAACAAGCAAAAGACGGTTGGTGGTTATCAGAATGTAAAGGAAACAAGTTTATCTTTTCTCAAAAAACATATGAAAATGAGAATGTCTGCTGTCATACAGTACATGCCCCATGTTTGGGTGTCGTTTCTGAAGAAGTAATAGACAAAGAAAAAGACAAATGGGTAAATGAAGGATGGTATGTATTCTGTGAGGGGGCGTTGCAAAATGTTCAAGACTCACGAAGGCAAGTTTTTCTTTACTCTAAAAATCCAAATTCAAATGTAATAGAAGAGCCTGAAGAGTCTAAAAACAGTGCAATTAAGCGTGGCTTAAACAAAGGATTTTCAAACTTAGCAATTTGTATTGCTTATCTTGTAGCTACATGCTATGGGTTTATAACTGGAAAACTTGAGACTTTAATGGTAGTTGTTGCGGTGTTTACGAGTATAGTGTCAATAGTGTTAGCTATCTTATCTGTTTCATATTCTTTTATGCTGAAAAAAGATTATGTCAAAGCGTGCAAGTCTGGGCATTATTACTACATAGATATTGCAACAATAGCAACAACTATAACTTTGGGCTTTCTTGCTGTCTATTTAATTTTGTCAGTATTGTTTTCTTGAGGTTTTTGCAAAGGCTTCTTATAAATAAGTTTTGCATATTTTTAATAACTCTTTGTATGTTATAAAGTTAAGCTAAATACGTCTTGCTTGGTAGGCAATTGCAAGCTCTGTAATGTTTTTCAAAAAGTGCAAAAAAGTACAAAAATATCGGTCTTTCTTAGAAAAATCGTGAATGAAAAGAGTTCATTTTTTTGAAGAGATATTACGGAGGTGCAAAATGAGAAAATCCGTAATCATAATTGCATTTGTTTTGATAGCTTTGTTGGTCTCATGTTCTGAAAATCCAGGAACAACTACTATGAGGCTTCACTTGGCTTTGGGTGCGGAATCCAATGCAAGAACGCTGTCTCCAAACGATAGCTCTTTGTTGGATGTTAGCAAGTACACAATCACAGGAACTGGTCCTAATGGCAAGACGTTTACAACTAGTTCCGCAAGTGATTCTGTAACGATTGAGGGGCTTACGATTGGCCAGTGGACTGTTATTGCTAAGGGCTTAAATAATGCAAACACAGAGATTGTCTCTGGTGCATTGACTTTTACACTTACATCAACACCAACTCCACAAACAATTATTTTAGACACTCTAATTGGTACTGGAAGTTTTAGTTTTAGTGTAGATTGGACATCATGCGATGTGTCTTCTCCTTCTGTTGTTGCATACTTAAAAGGCCCGGATATGAACCAAAAAGAGGTTTCTCTTCCTGTTACGCTAAACAAAGATTCTAAAACGGCTTATGTGTCTGAGAGCCTTGCAGCAGGGTCATATCTTCTAAGAGTCCTTTTGTATGATGGTTCTGTTCAAGTTGCAGGTCTTGTAGAAGCTGTACGGATTTCTAATGGCACAGAGTCCAATGGTACGCTTTCCTTTTTATTCAATGAATTGGGAGCCCAAGTAGTTATGCACATAAAAGATGCAACAGGAATTCCAATTAAAGGCGTTTTGTCTATGGCAGATTCTCCTAGTGAGTTTGTAGCTCAGACAGAGTATACGTGCAATTTTGCTTTTAGTTCGCCTGAAAATGTGCAATCTGATGGTCTTACAATAGAATGGTATTATGATGGGGCTCTACAGTCTGATTCTCCACGTTCTTTAGATAATACTGGTAGTTCTTTCTCAATTACTCCTTCTGTTGGTGCTCACCGCATAGATGCTGTTGTTTACAATACAAAACTTGGAAGTACAGGTTCTGCTTCTTATTCATTTAATGTAATTCCAAACGGGCAGAATGGAGAATTGCTGTTGTTAAACGAAAATGCACATGGAACTCTTTCTGTTGATGAAAAAACATTAGTAGCTGCTCTTCCAAATGACAGGTTTGTTGTAATTTCTCCAACTGTAGGAGAGATGTATGTTTGCTCTGTTTCTTCTAGTGCTAAAACGCTTAATGTAGAGAAAACATATTCTGCATCAGATTCTTCTGGATTCTATTGGATTTCTGCTACTAAGCATCTTTTCTCAGACCAAAAGATGGATTATTTGATTGCAACTGATAATTATCAAGGAAATGAAAGTTTCACATGCTTACGCTTAGATTCATCTTCAAATACTTTAACCAGTTGCCTAAGAGCAGAGAAAAAATTGGGAAGTGCAGCTCTTTCTGAGCTTTCTGCCGCAGCTTTTACTCCTTCTAAGAACTTTATTCAAATAGCAGATTCTGGGACAAAATATATGTTCACTATTAAAGTTGATGGAAACACAGCAGAACTCTCATCATACAACAAGAAACTTGGATCAGGTGCTTTTGAAAGTGTAAATGATTTGGATTCTTCGTCTGATGGCAAATATCTTTTGTATTCTGCCGCTAGCTCAACTGGATTTGTTTCTGTCTCATATACCGATACTGGCGGACTTCTTAAAGGTTCAATTTCAGAACTTGGTTCATATTCAACACAATTTATTCGTTATGTAAATGCAAGTCTTGTTGTTAAAGCTGGAAGTACTTGTCTTGAAACGTACAAAGTTATTGAAGAAGAGCCTTATACTAAATTGAACTCTTTTGATATTCCTGTTGAGAATTTAGAAGCTGACGGCGCAAATTATTTCTATGTAGTAAGTACTGGCAATAGGATTGTGAGTTTTGAAGCTGTAGGTTATGCAATAACTTCTATTGGCTCTGTTGTTTTGAATTATACACCGCTTTCAATTGCATTGTCAGAAAACTATTTTGCAGCTGTTACGTCAAATGGCGCAATTGCCTTGTTTGGTATTATCTAAGTTTTTTGTAATGATGGCTTATGAAGAGAATAATTGTATGTTTTTTACTTATTCTGTTGGTTGTTGGGGCATTGTATTGCTCCAACAACTTGGGGTTTTCTTTAGACTTTGGAACGCTTCAGGATCTTTTTGTAAGTAAAGATAGCTTTCAATTCTCTTGTGATATGAGAGCATATATTCTTGATGGTTTTGAGCTTAGAGTCCCTATTGGTTTTTCGTTCAAAACGGGATCTACAGAGACTCTTGTTTCTTTTTTTGAAGTAGGAATTTTGCTTGTTTATTATCCTTGGGAAAGTGGTCCTTATATGGGGTTATCTCTTTTTCAAGTTGGTTTTTCACATGGGGCTGAGGATTTAGAAAGTCTTTTGAACTTAAATGAAGTTGTATTTGGATGGACGTTTAATTTAAGTCACGGACTTTTCATTGAGCCTTCTGTTGCTATTAGAGATCCATCAGGAACGTTTACTGATGAGTATTCAAAACTCAAAGGTGTTTTTTCTTGTTATAGGACATTTAGATTTCGTTTGTCCTTTGGCTGGCTTTTTTGTGAGGTATGAAAATGAATTCAAAATCAATGAAATTATTAAACTGTTTTGTGAGCGTTTTTTTGTTGTTTGCAATGATCTCATGTAATCTTTCTTATATTCCGTCTTTCAAGGCTTCCATAACAAATTCAGAGATGAAGCCTACTGTTGCAAAAGTTATAGATGCTCAACTTGATTGTATAAAAGAGTATCTTGATGATGACTTAAAGCAAAGTTTAGACGGTGTAAATGCTTCTAAAGCGTTAGAGAGTTTGGGGAATTCCAAAGATGTTAGCAATAGACCTTTGACAGGGTCAGATATTGTGGAACTCACGCTAAAAGAAGAAGGCGGTAAGGATTATTTAGATTTTTGCTATGCGGTAGATTGTTCTAAGCAAAATCTTGATGTTGATCCAATAATGGATACTGCTAAATACGTGCTTTCTTCTGAAGAATACGCCAATTTGAAAGAGCAAACAGACAGTCTTGAAGAGTCTATGAATACAAAGGGTATGGAGTTTGCAAAAGGTCTTCCTTTAAGTCAGCAAGAAGCATTTTATAAGGATCTTAAAGTATTAGTAACTAGAGCTGTTGTTCTTATGGTTGCAGGAATTGTTTATGCTTGTGTTCCAACTCTTGTTTTTTGGGGAAAAGTAAGTGCAGCTGCTGCTATTGCTGTTGGTGCTGGGCTTGTTGCAATATCTATCATGTCTATTTACGAGTATTACAAATATGGAACTGGTGAGGGCGTAGATTTTGAGACGTGGTTTAAGGATTTAATCAAAATCCCAAAGGCTGATTTTGCTCTAACTACAACCGTTACAGCTATGGCAGAGGCTCTTGGCATGGGGCCTGTTGTTACAGGTATTGTTCTTTGCGTTTTTGGCATTTACAACATTGTTGGAATGGTTCGCACAATGCTAAAAACTTATAATTTTGATGCTTAGAGGTTTTTGCAAATTTTACAAAAACGCCTTATTTTAAGTTTTTAGTTTTCAATGAATGTTACTGTCAGAGGTTTTTGCAAAGCCCCTTTTGCAAAAACCTCGTTATTCTCTTTTATAGTTGCTCTTTGTAAATACTTTTATACATGGCCCTTTGTGGGTATAATGTGCTAGTAGGTTAAGGAGCACGTTATGGGTAAACAGTTTGACAGTAAAGAGTTCAAAAATGAAGTTCTTGATAGGTTTTTACGATATGTCCAAGTTGACACTATGAGCAATGAAGAAGTTGCTGATAAAAAGCATCCGTCTACAGAAGGACAGTGGAACTTGTTGAGGATGTTGGAAAAAGAACTTAAAGAACTTGGTCTTAAAGACGTTGCTTTAGACGAGCATGGGTATCTTCTTGCAAGACTTGATGCTACAAATACTTTTGCAAATACTTCTACAGATACTGCAACAAATACTATAACAGATACTGAACAGAAAAACGTTTCTTGTATTGCTTTTTGTTCTCATGTTGATACTGCTGATGACGTTGAGGGAAACCATGTAAAGCCAAGACTTATTGAAAAATATGACGGCAAAGATATCAAACTTAATGAAGAGTATTCTATTGAAGTTGCTAATAATCCTGAGCTTGAGGGTTATGTTGGTTCGTCTCTTGTTGTCTCAAGTGGAGATACTCTTTTAGGTTGTGACGATAAAGGCGGAATTGCTGAAATCATGACAGCAGTTTCTTATCTTGTAAAACATCCAGAAATAAAACATGGAGAACTTGAAATATTGTTCTCTCCTGATGAAGAAACTGGTTGTGGAATGGACTTTTTTGATGCAACAAGGCTTCATTCACAAGCTTTATATACTGTTGACGGTGGAACAAGGTATGAAATTGAACTTGAATGTTTCAATGCAGCAACAGTTAAGGTTCATTTTACAGGTGTTTCTTACCATTTAGGTTTTGCAAGAGGTCGTATGGTAAATGCTCTTACAATGGCAGCTGCATTCATTAACGCTATTCCTCAAGTAGAAAGCCCGGAAGCAACAGATGGCAGATACGGTTATTATTGTGCTCAAACAGCAAACGGAAATGCTACTGATATGGACGTGACTGTTTACTTAAGAGATTTTGATTATGATAATCTTCTAAGAAGAATTGAAGTGCTAAAGAATTTGGGCAAAACAATTGAATTGTTGTATAAAGGTGGAAAAGTTTCAGTTCAAGATAAGATTAGTTATCTAAACATGGGTGAAGCTGCAAAGAAAAATCCAAAAGCTGTTGATGCAATTTTTAAGGCAGGAGAAGTTCTTGGACAACCTTTGTATACAAGTTTGATTAGAGGTGGTACAGACGGCTCTCGCATAGCAGAAATGAAAGGCATTGCGTGTCCTAATCTTTATACTGGTGGGCATAATTTCCACAGTCGTTTTGAGTGGGCAGCTGTTGATGCAATGTGTGACAGTGTTGCCCTTATAGTTGAGATTATCAAACAGTGGGCATGACAAAAAAGACTTTTGCACTTTTGTTTTTACTTCTCTTTTCACTTTCATTTGTATGGTGTGAATCTATTGGTTATGTTTATGGCAACCAAGTATCTTCTGTTGATTTTGAAGTCTTACCAAAAAAAGGTACAATGTTTAAGGACTCTAAGAATAATGTTCTAATTGTAGAACAAAGCACAGAAAATGTTGTTATTTTTGATAGATTAAGCACTCGTTCTAAAGTTGAAATTGGCGACAGCCTAAAAGAGAAAGGGCGTATGCATACGATTTTTGCAAGAGCCTCTTTAGTAAATGCATCTATTGGATATTCTTTTTCTACTGCCCTATATCCAATTAGACCTGTTTTTCTTTGTGGCTTTACTTTTAAGTCCTTACTCTCTTTAGGTTCTTCTGATTCGACTTCTACAAACAGTTCTTCTAGTAGCTCTTCTGTTACAAATAGAATATTTGTTACAGCCGGATTTGAAACCGATGTTCTTTTTTCTAATCTTTGGGATACTTCTTTTACACTAGTTGAAGATGGAGGTATCACTGGATGGTGTACTGTTGGAGCATTTGTATATCCAAATATTGAATTTGCATGTTCTTATGGCTTTTCTTACAGACATTATATAGGTTCTTTTCGTTGGGAAGTTGGACTTTCTTGTTTGAGAGGTGTAAATCTTAAGTATTACAATTCTTTTGTTGGCATTGGAGTATTTTTGTGAAATATAAAACGGCAATCAGAACAAGAAATATTATTTGTGTCTCTCTTGTAATAATTCTTTCTCTTATATTTCTTTCAAGTTGCTCAACAGCAAAAGCCTTTGTTCAGTCAACATTTACGGGCCTTCCTTTTTGGACATATGCACCACTTCCAAGTTTAGATAAAGATAAAGTTTCTTTCGTGGGGCTTGGTATATCTTCAAGTGTAAGACAAGCAGAACTTCTTTCTTATTCTAACATTATAGAGCAAATATCAGATAGAATTGGGATATCTCTTGGGCAAGAAACATACAGAGAACTCAGTGTGCTTGGGACCATAAAAGCATACGGGCTTACTGTTGAAGAGTCTTATTACAGAACAGTAGATAAAGAAGTTGAGTTTTATATATACGTTGTAGCAGATGGACATCTCTTAGAAGAAGCAAGTTCAGAAGAAACTTTGCGTAAAAACGAAATTTCAAAAAAGGTCAAAAATCTTGTTCTTGAAGGAGACGAATACGTAAAAGACGAAGTATTTACTAAGGGTCTTTCTTGTTATTTACAAGCTATGGCTCTTTCTTATGAACAAGATTATATAAAAGAAGAATATTCTTATTATACTTTGCTTGATGACGTTTTAGAACTTTTAAGTTCTTTGGAAATTTCAATCAACAGTGCTAATTACACTACTGCTAAGTGCAATGTGAATGTAACGAGAAAAACAAGTTTTTTCCCATCAAAAGTCCAAAATGCTAGTATTCTTGCCTCGTATAAGGCTATAGATGTGAAGAGAGAGGAGTATGATTCTTCTTTTGTTTACACTACAGATGTCAATGGCAGTTTTGTATTTGATTGCCAAAATTTTACATTAGCACGAAAAGGCTCTGTTTTATTTAAGTTTGATTTTGAAACAGAACTGCAAGAATTAGAAGATAAAACAGACAAACAGACTGTCTTAAAGCTTAGAGAAGTTATAGAACAAAAAGCAGTTAGATTTGACTATGATATGGATTACAGATTGGGCTCTATTGCGGTTTCTGTTGTTGAATTTGATTCTAAAGGTTATGTGATTGGAAATTCAGAAACTACAGATTACTTATGTAAACTTTTTGAAAGTGACCGTGCAAATGTTCTTCCTTATTACACAACATCCAGTGAAGAAGAAGATATTCTTTATGATTACAGTCATAATATTTACTCTCAAAAGCTATCCTCTTTGCAAAAGGATGGACAAATTCAAGTGCGAACTAGCCAAAACAAAAATCTTCAAGATTGTCTTTTAATATGCCGTTTTGGTCAAATTGATTATATAGAGTCTCAAGTTGGAGGTTTTGCTGTAAACATTGAGGGAACAGCTTCTTTGTATAATACAAAAAACGACTCTTTGATTTATTCTAGTCCCATAATTTACGCAACAGCATTTGGAGAAACACTTGAAGAAGCAACAAGTGCTGCTTATGAAAAAATTTCAGATATAATTTATGCTCTTCTAAAGGCTCAATATGTTTAATCTTATACGACGTACTCCCCTTAAAGAATACAACGGAGAAGGGCTTTTTTATGTCCACCAAGAGACTGGAATGGAAGTTTTTCACATAAAAAATCCAGATCCAGAACTCACTTGTAATTTTATATTTGCAACTCCGTCTGAAGATGACAAAGGCATAGCTCATGTAATTGAGCATACAGTTTTATGTGGATCTAAACGTTTTCCAGTAAAAGACCCTTTTAGCCAGGCACTACTTTCAAGTCCTAATACTTTCTTGAATGCTATTACTTTTGGAGACAAGACAATGTTTCCGCTTTCGTCTCCTCTAAAAAAGGATTTTGACAATCTTTTTGATATTTATGCCGATTCTGTTTTTGATCCTCTTTTGAGGCGTGAATCATTTGAACAGGAAGGCATTAGACTTTTTGATGGTCATTTTGATGGTGTTGTGTTCAATGAGATGTGTGGTGCAAGAAACACAGAAGACTCTGCTGTGCAAGTAAATATTACAAAAAATCTTTTCAAAGGAACCCCTTATGGTTTTGATTCAGGAGGAGATCCTCTTTGTATTGCAACTCTTAGTTATGACGAATATTTAGAAAGATACTACAAATGGTACAGCCCTTCTAATTGCAGAGTATTCTTTTTTGGAAATTTAGACATCCAAGAATACTTAGATAAGCTTGAAAACTTATACCTCAAAGGCAAAACAAAAAGCTGTAAATTCATTTCTAAGTCACAAGATTACATGCAAAACCATCTTGTACCTTTCAAAATTAAGGCACATTGTGCCGTCAAAGATGCACGTAGTGTTGTTTTAACTTGGCTAACTACAGCTTCAAGTGACCCATTAGAAATTTTAACGGTATCAGTTTTAGTGGATGTCCTTTTGGGCAATCCTGGTGCTCCTTTGTATAAAGCAATCATTGAATCTAATCTTGGAGAAGATTTGAATCCAATGAGTGGAACAGATCCTGACTGCCCGGTTCTTACTTTTACAGTTGGTTTTAGTAAAGCAAAAAAAGACAAAGAAGAAGAGATTGAGAAATTTTTAATAGATACAATTTCTCAACTTGCAAGTAAGGGGCTCCCTAAAGATGCTGTTGAAGCTGCAATAAAGAGACAAGAGTTCAAATTACAAGAAATCCCAGGAGATGGTATTCCTTTTGGTATATTAACAAGTCTAAAGGCTGCAAGAACTTGGCTTAGAGGAAAAGAGCCAGAGTCTGGAGTGCAAGACTTAAAACGGCTTGAGATTTTTAAGAGCCGTATGAAAGACGATCGTTATCTTGAGTCTTGGATGATGCAAAATCTAGTAAACAACCCCCGGCGTTGTCTTTTGATTGTTGAAACAGACTCTTCTTATGAAAAGAAGTTTAAGAGCGCTTTGAACTCAAGAATTAAAATACTTGAGAAACAAGGAAAATTACCAACTTTAGA
This sequence comes from bacterium, assembly GCA_963609725.1. Taxonomy (GTDB): domain Bacteria; phylum Spirochaetota; class Spirochaetia; order Sphaerochaetales; family Sphaerochaetaceae; genus UBA9732. The sequence continues at coordinate 11,260 of CAVDLI010000006.1, forward strand.
AGATAAAAAGAGATTTGAAAAATTTCTTGACACTCCAGATGACCCTAAACTTTTAGCTTCTATTGGCCGTATTTCAAGAGAAGATCTTCCCTTAAGAGTACCTCAATATAAAACAGAACATTTTAGAAGCCTTGGAGGTGCTCATCTTTACATGTTGCCTTTGTTTACAAGAGGCATTGTTTATATTTCAATGGCTTTTGATACAAAGCACTTATCTTTTGAAGAAAAAAGACTTCTTCCTCTTTTGGTTAGATTTCTTAATATGTGCGGAACGCAAAAATATTCTTATGCGCAAGTAGGGACTCTTATAAAGCTGTTAACTGGTGGATTTTGCATAAATATGACAGCAGGTAGAGATGTTAATAATAAACCTGTAAGTTTTGTTATTGTGAAAGCTAAAGCCTTAAATAGTGATTTGCAAGCAACATTGGATTTAACAGCCAATATTCTTCAAGAGGCCAACTTTTCTGATATTGCGCGCATTAAAGCAGCTCTTACTGATTTGTTGACTGATTTTGAAAGCGGTTATACTTACAGCGGAAATTCTTATGCTGTAATTAATGCTTCAAGTTCTTTTTCTTCTAGTGCAATGGAAAGTGAAATTACAGTTGGAACTTCTTGTTGGTTATATATGCAAAAAATTAAAGAGCGTCTTGAAAACGACACTCTCTTTGCTTCTCAGTTACAAACACTTCTCATCTCTTTGTATAAAAAAATTTTTGTACAAAAGACTCTAACGTTTCATGTTGGAGGTGAAGAGCCTAGTAAAAACAAGGAACTTATTTTAAGACATATTGAAAGTTACCCCAGCGCAGAAAAAATAAGAAAAGTGAAATATTGTAAAAACAGTGCAAATAAAATTGAGATTTTAGGTAATGAGAATGACATTTGCTCTGGAAATAAGCGTTTTTTATGTGTTTCAAGTGCTTTGGCTTATAATGCTCTTGTAATGAAGTTTCCACGACGGCCACAGACGTATGAAAAAGATTTAGTAAGTGCCTTGCTTTTGTCAAACGTACTTTCTAGTGGTTATCTTTGGGCTCGTGTTAGAAATATCAATGGCTCTTACGGTGTGGATTGTCATGTTGATTCTATGGAAGATTTGTTTGTGTTTTCTTCGTATAGAGATCCATACATAAATGAGACATTTGATGAATTCTTCAAATCTCTTAGTGCAAAATTGAGTCCACAAGAGGTTGAATACGCTGTTGTTTCTATGATTGGCAGAGATATAAAACCTCCAACACCACAAATGATGTGCGCTCAATCAATTAGGCAAATTTTATATAAAAAGTCTCCTTCTCTTTATAAAAAAAGAAGAAAGTTACTTTTGAGTCTTACTTTAGATGATGTTAAGCAAACAGCTAAGTGGATTTTAGAAGAAGGTTCTTGTAATGCTGTTATGACTACTGTGTGTGGTAAAGACTTACTTAAAGAGACACTTTGCAAAGACTTTGAAGATAAAAACAATATTGAAAGTGACAGTAAAAGGAATGTCGTTTCACTTCCAATATAAGTTTTTAATGGTATATAATTGCAACAGCAACAAGGGTTGCATGGAGGCAGAATGAGGTATTTAGGAGCTATTGACCAAGGAACTACAAGTACAAGGTTCATTTTATTTGATGAACAAGGAAACATAAAAGCTTCACATCAAATAGAACATAAGCAAATTTTCCCGCAACCTGGTTGGGTAGAGCATGACCCTTATGAGATTTGGGATAATACTACAGAGACAATAGTTAAAACTTTAAGAGAGGCTGATGCACAAGCAAGTGATATTGCAGGCGTTGGTATTACAAATCAAAGAGAGACTGTCGTTGCGTGGAATCCTAAAACCGGTAAGGTTTGGTATAACGCAATTGTTTGGCAGGATTTAAGAGGCTCTGAGCTTATTAGTAAACTTAAAAAAAGCTGTGATGAGTCTTGGCTTAAGAAGAAATGCGGACTGCTATTTTCTCCTTATTTTGCTGCATCAAAAATTGCTTGGCTCTTGGATAATGTAGAAGGGCTCCGTGAGGCAGCTGAAAATGGTGATGCTGTTTTTGGAACAATAGATACTTGGCTTACTTGGCAACTTACAGCTAGACGTTGTTTTGTGACAGATGTCACTAATGCATCACGTTATATGCTAATGAATATAAAGACACTTCAATGGGATGATGAACTTCTTTCTGTTTTTAGAATTCCAAAGAAAGCATTACCAGAAATTGTTCCTTCTACAGGTCGTATATATGGGCTTACTTCTTCAGCAGGTCCTTTCCAAGGAGAAGTTCCAGTATGTGGAATTTTGGGAGACCAACAGGCTGCTTTGTTTGGTCAGGCTTGTTTTACAGAAGGCCTTGGTAAATGCACATATGGCACAGGTTGTTTCTTATTAGTTAACACTGGAGACAAACTTTGTTATTCAAACAATGGTCTAGTTTCAACTGTTGCTTATAAAAAAGAGGGAGAGCGCCCCGTTTATGCACTTGAAGGCTCCATTGCTGTTGCCGGGTCTCTTGTTCAATGGATAAGAGATAACCTTAAAATGGTACACAGTGCACAAGAGCTTGATGAATTTGCTTCTAAGGTAGATGACTGTGGCGGTGTTTATATTGTTCCTGCTTTTGCTGGGCTTTTTGCTCCATATTGGAGAAGTGATGCACGAGGTGTTATTGCAGGTCTTACTGGTTACAGTAATAGAAACCATATATGCCGTGCTGCACTTGAAGCAACAGCCTTTCAAGCAAAGGACATTTTTAATGCAATTGAAGCAGACAGTCACATTAAAATGAAAAAATTAAAGGTTGATGGTGGCCTTACAAACAGTGAGCCTCTTATGAAATTCCAATCTGATATTTTGGGAATTCCCGTAATACGTCCTCAAGTTATTGAAACAACAGCTCTGGGAGCCGCTTATGCAGCAGGCCTTTCTGTTGGAGTTTTCAATGGAATTGAAGAACTTTCAGACCATTGGAGAGAAGAAAAACGATGGGAGCCTACTATGTCACAGGAATCTCGTGATTTCAAAGTTAAATCTTGGAATAAAGCAGTCTCACGAACATTAAACTGGACGGAGGAATAGATAAATGTTGCCTACTACATGGCCACAAATTATTAGAGCAGCTGTTCAAATAATAATTTTGACAATTACTTTCTACAGCGCATACACTGCTCTTGCTCAAAATAGAGTATCACAAATTCTTAGCTCCATTTTAGCTTACTCAGTCATGTACATTGTATGTATTATTCTTAAACTGGATGTTCTATCCAAGCTTATGAAAATTCTTGCAGTGCCTGGAGTTGTATTTTTGTGTGTTTTGTATCAGCCTGAGCTTAGGCGTACATTTACTCCTGGAGCAAGAAAACGTTCTAGGTTCTTTAGACTAGGTGGCGTACAAACGTCATCGGACCAAATAGAAACAATTTTAAGTGCATGTCAACGTCTTGTTCAGGTGAAAAGGGGTGCTCTAATTGTATTCCCACGTAAAATTGGAATTAAGAATATTATTGATAGCGGAACAAAAATGAACGCTGATATCTCAAGTGCTCTCATTGTGACAGTTTTTGACCACGACACGCCTTTGCATGATGGGGCTATGATAATTCAAGGCTCAAAGATAATTGCAGCTGCTTGTTATCTTCCTCTCTCAGGGCAAACTGATATTCGGGCTTCTTTTGGAACGCGCCACAGAGCCGCTCTTGGCATGGCAGAAGAGTCCGATGCCGCTGTAATAGTTGTATCTGAAGAAACCGGAGCTATTTCGTTGGCTTGTAATGGCAATCTTTACTATGATCTTTCTCATGATGAAATAAAAGGCATGTTATTGTCTCTATTTAATTACTTAGACATTCAGCCAGTGGCAATTGAGGATGGTAAAAATGAGGCATAATAAAGTTTTTCAAAAGATTTTTTATAACTGGCAAATAAAGGTTCTTTGTTTTCTTGTGGCTGTTTTTGCTTATTTTCTTTTGAGTTTAGTATTTCAAGACACAAGAACTGTCCAACTTCCTTTAGAAGTAACTCTGCCAAAAGATTATAAAGCAGACAGCAATATTCCAGACAGCGTGGATTTGGTTATAAAAGGAAGCCAAGACCAAATATACATGCTTAATGTTGATTATGTGAAAGTAAGCGTAGACTTTTCTTCTGTAGACCATGAAGGTGTAAGTACAGCTCCTGTTGTAATAAAGCTAGAGGGCCCAAACGGAGTTGTTGACACATCTAATGTTTCAATTTCCACAGATCCAATGCAGATAAAGATTTATTTTTCTTTGAAAGACTCTTTGGATGGCTCTTTGTAACGCTTGGAGGGAGGTTTGACAGTGATAAGTGGGATTGGAATTGATGCTGTTTCTCTTGAGAGAGTAAAAAAACTAGACAAACATTTTCTTGAAAAAGTTTATAATGAATATGAACTTAAAGAATATGCTTTACTTGAGAACGCTCATGAAGATATAAAAGCACAATTTCTTGCTTCCCGTTTTGCTGCTAAAGAAGCATATGCTAAAGCTTGTGGTACCGGTTTTTGCGAGACAGTTACGCCAAAAGAGATTTATGTAAAAAAAGAAGAAAACGGGAAACCTTCGTTAGTTTTATGTGGAAAAACACTTGATAATGCACCTCGTGCTGCTATTCATCTTTCAATAACGCATGAAAAACCTCTTGCTATTGCAATGGTAGTTTTAGAAACGGTTGGTAAATCTAATGGCTAGAAGTGACTGGAAGAGGCCTCTTGAGTTTTCAGCTCCTAATGGAAGACGGCGTGTTGCTCTTGAATTATCTTACGATGGACGCTTTTATAATGGCTGGCAAACGCAAGATGACGCAAAATCTGTTCAAGAAACTCTAAAACAGGCTATTGTTTCTTTCTTAAGAGATGATAGCGTTCAAGTATGTGGAAGTGGAAGAACAGACAGCGGAGTTCATGCTATGGGTCAAGTTGCTCATGCTGAGTTCAATGATAATACTATTCCAGCAAAAGCATTTTTGTTTGAACTTAATGCTAGATTACCTTTGAGTATTAGAATTAAAAAGAGTTGGGATGTGCCACCTTCTTTTCATGCTCGTTATAGTGCAATGGCAAGAGAGTATAGATATTTTGTAATTCAAAAAGAAGGCAAAGATGCTTTCAGAGACGGTCTTGTGACTTTTGTAAAAGAACTTCCATCTTTATTTCTCTTAAATGAATACGCTTCATTCCTTGTTGGAACTCATGATTTTACAACTTTTGCATCTGCAAAAGACATTTGTCCAAGTAAGTACAGAGACATTTATGAATCTGTTTTTACTATGCAACGCTCAATGTTTGGAGAAGATGTTTTGTGTTATAAAATATGTGGTAATGCTTTTTTGTACCACATGGTTCGCTCTCTTGTTGGTACTATGCTTGATATGGCAAAAAAAGAATGCTCTCCTTTAGAGTTCAAAAGAGTTCTTGACTCATGTGATAGACGTTTTGTTGGAAAGACTGCCCCCTCTAGTGGTCTTTACTTATGGCGTGTAAGTTATGATGAAGATGAGTATTTGTGGTTTGAGGAAAAGTATGGACAACACTAGTATAAATATGACTGGCTTAGATGTTCTTGACGATAAAGACAGTAATAAAGACATCTTAGATAACAAGGACAGTTTAGATGGCGGTCTTGAAGTTAAAAGAAAGACACTGGAGAATGCTTTAGGGCGCGTAAACTCTCTAATAGATAATTTTGAAAATGTAATAAAAAAGAATTTTGATAATCTTACACATACTGCAAATGCTGATTTCTCTATTGCAGTAAAAAAAGTTTATCCAGATCCTGTTATCCCCAAAACTTCATTGTTAAAAAAAGACAATTCTTGTGATGATACTAGACTTCATATGTCTTTTGATGCTTTACAAAGAGAATGTATTTCATGCTCACGCTGTAATTTGTGTAAAACAAGAAAGAATACAGTTTTTGGAGAGGGATGTACAAAAGACCCAATTGTAATGGTAATTGGAGAAGGCCCCGGAGAGACTGAAGACAATACGGGACGTCCTTTTGTAGGAAAAGCAGGTCAGTTCTTAGATAAGTGGCTTAACGCAATAGAGCTTGACCGCAATACTAATGTTTTTATTACAAATATTGTTAAATGTAGACCGCCTCAAAATAGAGATCCATTGCCAGAAGAAAAAAATGCTTGTCTTCCATTCTTAAAACAGCAAATTGCGCTTATACAGCCGCAAGCAATACTGTGTCTTGGAAAGCCAGCGTCCACTCTTATGACTCAAATGCAAGATGCTAGTATGGTATCTTTACACGGAAGATTTTTCTTTTATGACGGAGTTCCAATGCTTTGTACGTATCACCCAGCTGCTGTTCTTAGAGATCTTTCTCTTAAACGCCCAGTATGGGAAGATTTGAAAAAACTTGCACGTTACTTAGGCATTGCGGGGAGCATTGTTACAACATGATAAAGTATGCACAAGTTGTTGTTCCGGTGCCTCTTAAACAAGAATTTACTTATAGTTTTGATGATGAAAAAATGAGCATATCTACTGGAATTAGAGTAATGGTTCCTTTTGGTAGACGCACAATTCAAGGCTATGTGGTTGATGTCCTAGATAAGAAGCCCAACATAAATTTTACACTTAAACCCGTAAAACGGGCTATTGATAAGGAGCCCTTATTTGGAAGAGCAGAGTATGAACTTGCTCTTTGGATGGAAAGATTTTATTTTTCAAACCGGGGTGAAATTCTTGATGTAATGATACCCGGAGGAAAGAGAGATTCTTCATTTGGTGCTTTAGATTTTGAAGAGCTGTTACCTCGTAAAGATGTCTTGTTGACAGATGAGCAAGAAAAGGCTGTAGAGACTATTGTGGGCTCTAAAGCAGGCCTTTTTTATGTTTTTGGTGTAACTGGAAGTGGCAAAACAGAAGTTTTCTTGCAATGTGCTGAGCGTGTGATAGAAAGCGGAAAGCAAGTCATATATCTAGTGCCAGAGATAACTTTAACGCATCAACTTGCAGTACAAGTTATGGAAAGGTTCAAAAATAATGTTGCAATACTTCATTCCGGTCTTACAGATTCTCAACGTATAGCTCAATGGCGCCGTATAAAAAGGGGAGAAGTGTCTCTTGTAATTGGAGCTAGAAGTGCTGTTTTTGCTCCATGTGAAAACCTGGGCATGATAATCATTGATGAAGAGCATGAAAATTCTTATAAAAGTGGAAACGACCCCCGGTATCATGCTCGTCAAGTTGCACAAAAGCGTATTTCTAATTGCAATGGAAAACTCCTTATGGGAAGTGCAACTCCAAGTCTAGAAGCTTGGTATCTCATGAAAGACCCATCTAAAATGAAAAGAATAGATTTAACTAAACGTGTTGGAGGTGGCCATATGCCACATGTTGTCATCTCTGATATGTCCAAAGAAGATGGTATTTTGGGCAAAGAGCTGCAATTTGAAATGGCACAGACTCTCTCAAAAGGCAAGCAGGTTATTTTGTTCTTAAATAGACGAGGTTACAGTTATTATTTTCACTGTAGGAATTGCGGGTATGAGCTCAAATGTCCTCATTGTGATGTTGCTATGACATATCACAAAAGAAGTGAAATCTTAAAATGCCATTATTGTGGATATTCTCAAAAACCAACAAAAGAATGTCCTGTTTGCGGTTCTTTAGATGTCATGTACTCCGGTTTTGGAACAGAGCAAGTAGAACAAGAAGTGCAAAGGCTTTTTTCTCAATATAAAACAGCACGCTTAGATACAGACATTGTTTCTAAGGATAGAGCAATAATACGGCATACGTTAGACAAGTTCCGCCAAGGCTCTTTAGATATTCTAATTGGTACACAAATGGTTGCCAAAGGGCTTAATTTCCCAAATGTTCAACTAGTGGGAATTGTTCTTGCTGACAGCGGGCTTTTAATCCCTGATTTTAGAGCAGAAGAGCGCACTTTTGACCTCTTGGTTCAAGTTTCAGGACGCTCTGGACGTGCTGATTCAAATGGAAGAGTTGTTGTTCAAACTAGAATGAAAAACAATCCTGCAATAGTTATGGCTTCAAATGGTGAAGTTGAAGCTTTTTTTGATAAAGAATTGCAACTGCGCAAAGATTTAGGATTTCCACCTTTTTCTAGAATGATAAATCTTGTAATACGCTCTCCAAAAGCTACTTTAGCGCGTACTTTTGCATCTCTTTTAGCAGCAGAACTTTCAAAAAAAGTTGTATCTTTTGGCTCTTCTGTTCAAGTATATGGCGCAAACGAGTGTCCAATAGAGAAAATTAGAGCTAACTACCGTTTTCAGGTGCTTTTACGTTCAAAAAAACCAACTGAAATGTTTTCTTTATTAGAAAATGTTTTATCTTATATTTCAGTTCCATCTGGCATTGTTTTAGAGATTGATGTTGACCCTGTTGACCTGCTTTGAGTATCATTTTAGCCATGTTGGATATATACAAAATTGGCGATGAAATACTTAGAACAAAATGTGATAATGTAACAGTTTTTGATGATGCATTGAGCATTCTTATTGACGCTATGTTTGACACATTAGAAGAGGCCGATGGTGTTGGGCTAGCAGGACCACAGGTTGGCGTAGACAAGAGAATTTTTGTTGTGTCTCTTAACGATGGTACAAAAAAAGCTTTCATTAACCCTCAAATTATAGAGACTTCTGTTGATACTTGTCCTTATGAAGAAGGATGTTTGAGCATTCCTGGCGTGTACCATAATGTAATTCGTCCTTCAAGAGTTAAAATTTGTGCACAAAACGAAAAAGGCCATGCTTTTACACTTGATGCTTCAGGTCTTCTTGCTCGTGTTATTCAACATGAAAATGACCATCTTGACGGGAAGCTTTTTATTGACCGTTTGAGTGAAGAAGAAAGAGAAAAAGTTTTACATCTTTACAATAAAAGATGTGGCTCTAAAAGAAAAAGGAAGTAAAGATTTGTCTTTAACAAACGAAGTATCTGAAAACAACTTACACGATGTAAGAATTCTCTTTGCCGGAACTCCTCAAATAGCAGTTCCTTTACTTAGAGCTTTAGCTTCATCTTTTAATGTTGTGGGAGTTTTAACTTCTTGTGATAAAAGCGTTGGTCGTTCATCTAAGTTGTGCCCCTCTCCTGTAAAAACTGTAGCGTTAGAACTTGGAATTCCTGTACTTCAATTTGACTCTTTAAGAACTCAAGCGCGCAATGCTGTCAAAGAATTAAATGCAAATGTTCTTGTTTCTTTTGCTTATGGCAAGATTTTTGGGCCCATGTTTTTGTCTCTCTTCACAAAAGGAACATTTAATGTTCATCCGTCTGACTTGCCTTGTTTTAGAGGACCTTCTCCAATTCAAGCTACTATACTAAATTGTTTTCCAAACGCAACAATTTGTATTCAAACAATTGGCGAGAAGATGGATGAAGGTGAGCTTTGGGGAGCATTCCAATTTCAATTAAACGGAACAGAAAACACTTCTTCTTTAACTGATATAATTTCACAAAAAGCAGCTTCTTTTGTCCCCAATGTCCTAAAACAGGCATTATGTAATGAAATTTTACCACATAAGCAGGAAGGTGAGCCATCATATTGTAAAATGATTGAAAAAAATGATGGTAAATTAGACTTCTCTAAAACGGTTTTGGAACTTCATTCTTTAGTTCGTGCATCTTATCCATGGCCAAAAGCGTATGCAATGGCAGGCGACCGTGAAATTTTTATCACGGGAGTTTGGGGCAGTTTCCAAGACATTTCAAAAGACACGCAAAATAATGGAGATACAGGGGTATCGGTTTATAAAAAAGAAGATAGTTGCAACGAAGAAGAACTTCCAAAGCCAGGTCAAGTTATAGGATTTAGAAAGGATAGAGGTATTGGGATTTTGTGTAGTGATGGTATTCTTTGGGTGAATGCGTTGCAACTTCCTGCAAAAAAAGAAATGGATTTTAAGTCTTTTATAAATGGCAATAGATGGATTTTAGAATCATTTCTAAGTTAATTGGGTAATGCTGTGTCTTTTTTGTATAAGTCGTATTCTTCGAGTCTAATTGAGCGCTTTGGTCATAAAGTTTTTCGCGTTGGTGTTGATGCGGGGTTTACTTGCCCAAATAGATGTTCAAAAAGCGGTCCTCATGGTTGCGTTTATTGTGATAGCCAAGGTGCTAGAGCTGCATATCTTAGAATACAGGAAAGTTCTTACCGCCATGACAGTGCGTTTGAAGTAAGTATTGATAAAAAAAGCATTGATAAAAAAACAGAAGAAAATATCCAAAATCAAATAGGCCTTCAAAATCAAAATGATATCCCAAATCAAAGTGATATCCAAAATCAAATAGAAAGAGGAATACGTTTTCTGAAAGAGCGCTATAAAGTGGAGCATTTTGCACTTTATTTGCAGTCTTTTTCTAATACGTTTGCTCCAGTTGAAAAATTAAAAAAAATTTACGATTGTGCATTATCTGGTCAAAAGTGGGAAGGTTTTATTGTTTCTACAAGACCTGATTGCATAGATGATGAAAAACTTGCACTTTTATCGTCTTACAATGCACAATACGGGCCTGTTTGCGTTGAGTTAGGGCTTCAAAGTGGAAGTGATAAGATTTTGAGGAAGATGAACCGTGGTCATGATGTTAAGTGTTTCAAGAATGCTTGCAAAAAAGTAAAAGAACACAATTTGGAGTTATGCGTTCATGTTTTGACAGGCTTTCCAGAAGAGGGACGGGCAGAACTTAATGAGACAATAAATGTCATAAATGAAGTTAATCCAAATGCAATAAAAATACATAATCTTAATATTGCTTCTGGTACAGCTCTTTATGATGAATACTTACAAGGTGAAGTGACAGCACCTTGCATGACACGTCATATTGCACAAACAATTTATATTTTGCGCCGTATTTCTCCCAATGTTGTCATAGAACGGCTTTTATGCGAAACGCCTTCACATAGACTTGCTTCTCCCCGTGCTTTTGCTGATAAAAATACGTTTTTGCGTACTCTAGAAGCTCGCATGAAAGAAATGGGAGCTGTGCAAGGAGATTTATATTGTAAATTTTTAGAAGAAAATAAATATTTAGAAGAAAATAAATACTTAGAAGAAAAGGAGGGTATGTGATTTTATGAAAAAAACACTGCTTGTTTTTCTAGTAATGATATCTTTATCTTGTGTTTTTGCTGAAAGTTCTTCTTCAAAAACATCTACTGCAACAACATCTTCTGCAACAGCAGAACCTCAGACTAATCTTGAGAAGTTTAGTTATGTAGTAGGTTATAGTGCCGGTTCTTATTATTACTATTACAAATACTATTTTTATCCTGAAATGTTGGATGAATTTGCAATTTTAGGTGATGAAGATTACACAGCAGGGACTCCGCTTTATACAGAAGACGAAATGGAGCAAATAATCCAAGATTATATTGCTGAGTACAAAGCCAAAATGGCAGAACTTGCTGCTTCCAACCTCAAAGAAGCTGAGGACTTTTTGGCTAACAACGCAAAAAATAAGGGTGTTTATACTACAGACAGTGGATTGCAGTACAAGATAATTTCAAAAGGTAAAGGTAAAAAACCAAAAGAGACAAATACTGTTGAACTTGATTACGAGTTAACTCTTCTTGATGGAACAGTTGTAGACTCTTCATATGAAAGAGGTGAGCATTCTTCTTTCTCTCTTTCAAATGTTATTGCCGGTTTTTCTGAAGGCTGTCAATTAATGCCTATTGGCTCTCATTATATTTTCTACATTCATCCAAATCTTGGATATGGAGAAAACGCCAGTGGCCCAATAGAGCCAAATAGTCTTTTGATATTTGAAGTTGAAACTTACTCAATTGTTGAGTAGATTATTAGCACTATTTAGATTTTTGTAGGACATTTTGCGGATTTTTTCAGATTTTTGCAGATTTTTGTTTTGCAAAAACCTCATTTGAATGTAATTTTCCTTTTGGAGGACGTATATGGCACTTAAAGGTTATAAATCAAAATTTGCTATAATGCTTTTGATTGGTGTTCTTGTTATAGGAATTGGGGCTCTTATTGTTACTCATTCAGAGTCTTTTATTAAGATTATGATGATTGCTTCTGGCCTTGGAACTCTTTGTGATGGTCTTTATACTCTTTTTAGTGTAAGACGTTGGCATTTTGCATCTACAACAAAGACTTTGGCAATTGTTAAGGGTCTAGTGTCTACACTAATAGGTCTTGCTGCAATTCTAGTTCCTATTTTTGTTGCAGAAACAGCGATGACAATTCTTGTTTATTCGTTTGCTGTGTGTCTAGTTTTTTCTGCTGTTGTTTCTTTCCAGAATGCTGCAATGGCACGCTCATTTATTCCAGGTATTCCAACAGGACATTTTTATGCAGAGGCTATTGTAAGCCTTTTAGTTGCTATTATTCTATTTGCTAAACCTACTGAAGTTCTTACAACATTTGCTATTGTCGTAGGTATTGTTGTAATTATTTCTGGAGTGGGCGTAATCATTTGGGCATTTAGACTTCTCAAGCTTGCAAAGAACGCTACTGTCATTGAGATCAATGCTTCTGTAAAGGATGCAAAATAATAATATTCTTGAGGTTTTGGTAAAAATCTCTTTACTGCGTTCATACATGTTTCATGTAAGTCGCATTTAACTTTCATGCAAGAGCCTTATGTGAGTGCAAACTCACCTGTTTCTAATAGAGATCTATAATCTTGGGCCGAGAAAATTATATGGTCCAAGACTTCTATTCCCAGTATTGCGCCTGCTTTTCTAATTCTTCTTGTTACTGCAAGGTCATCGGTACTGGGGCATAAATTCCCGCTTGGGTGGTTGTGTGCCAGCACCACAGACGTTGCTCTTTCTTTTAGTGGCTCTGCAAAAATCTCTCTTGGATGCACAAGTGTGCGGTTTACAAGTCCAATAGAGACTACGTTCACGCCAATAAGCTCGTGCGCTCCGTTTAGCATTATGCATAAAAAATGTTCTTGAGGCCGTGTCCCGTAGTGTCTAATTACATCAAAGATGTTTTGAGGACATCCCATATTCTTCCATCCTGAATAAGACATCCTTCTTCCAAATTCTAGACAAGCGCATATAACTGATGCTTTTGCAGGCCCAAGACCTGCTATATGAGACAAGTCTTGAATTTCAACTCCCTTGCGACCTCTTGTATCTATAACATCTAAAATGTCTAGAGAAATATCTTGGACTGGACGGCCCTTGCCTCCAGAGCCTAACATTATGCAAAGCAGTTCCAAGTCACTTAAATCTTGTGAACCTTGGACTTCAAGACGTTCGCGAGGGCGCTCATTTTTGGGCATATCCTTAATTGATTTGAATTCAATTGGTTTACTTGTGTACTTCATGTAAAAGTAGATACAAAAAATCTTATTTTGTATTCACACTCTGAGTATAATTTTAAGGCTTTTGCAAAAGAAGCTTTGTGAAGATTAGATTTGGATTTGCAAGATACAAAGGCAAAGCCAAAATCCACGCAGACAGTTCTGCAAAAATTCCTATCATTTATTTCCAAGATTATTTTTCTTTAAGAGTGTAATAAGAAGGATTGCCATAAGGGACGGGAAGACGATAGCTACAGCCATGCCAAACCGTAAATTCTCGCCATAGCTATTAGCAACAAGCCCCGTAAGTGTGGGACCTGCAGAACATCCCAAATCCCCAAAGAGTGCAAGAAGCGCAAACATTGCAGTTCCACCTCTTTCAAGCCTTTTTGATGACACAGAGAAAGTTCCGGGCCACATAATACCAACAGAGAACCCAACTCCCGCCATGCCCACTAATGATAAAATTGGGTTAGACGACAGAATTATCAAAAGATATGACAAAATGGCCAAAATTGTTGATATTAGCATGAGATGTTCAAGATTATACTTTTTCCCTTTTTTTGCGTAAGTCAGTCTTGCAGTTCCTTGAAGTATTGCAAATAGAGCAGGGCCCAAAAGATCTCCCAATGTTTTTGAAATATTAAGACCTTTTTCTGCTAAAGTGCTTGCCCATTGCCCAACAGCATGTTCTGATGCCCCAGAGCATAACATCATGAGCGCAAGAATCCAAAACAATTTGTTCTTTAAGAGCTCGTGAATTTTCATACCACCTTTCTCGTCTTTGACAAGAGGCGCAATTGGAACACGTGTAAAAACAATCCCGTTAACAAGAGGAATAAGAGCCCATATTAAAGCAAGTATTTTCCAACTGCTAGAGCCAAACACTTTCAAAAAAAGCGTTGTGAATACTATGACACCAGCACTTCCCCAGTTATAAAAAGAGTGCAAAAGGCTCATAACACTTTCCTTATTTTCTGTGGGGCACGCTTCAACGATTGGAGAAATAAGGACTTCTACAAGCCCGCCTCCCACCGCATAGACCGATATCGCTATAAGAAGACCTACAAAATGTGACCCCATAATGTCAGGAAGAAAACCCAGCAGTATAAGGCCAAGTGCAGATGCGCCATGCGCAATTAAGATTGAAGTTCTATAACCAATTTTGTCTACAAAGACAGCTGAAAGAGAGTCAATTAAGAGCTGAAGAGTAAAGTTTATTGTAATAAGAAATGTTATTTGTGATAGTGGCATTGAGTAATCACGCTGATAGATTACAAATAAAAGAGATACAAAATTATTGACTATTGCCTGAATTATGTAAGCCGTAAAACAAGCTTTTATTGTTTTATTATAATCTGGCCCTGCTGTTTTTTTCATGCCCATGATACTACTACCAAGAAATATCTTTTTCTATCTGTTGCTTTTGAAAACTTTCACAATTTGAGATTTATTATTTGACGGTTTGCCTACGGTTTGAGCTGACAACTTTATTGCAATAGTAGGTATTTCCATGCAGGGATAACATGAATGATAGTGTTCTCATAGACTATGTCTTTTTCATTTGAAAGCGTTACAATTGTGGATTCGTTTAAGTTTAGTTCTCGCATGGCCTCGATGAGACTTCTGGTTTCACGCTCAAGGGTATCGGGCTGAGAGATATTGGCACAGACCTGTACGAGTTGAATGGCGTCATCTGGGCCGGCTGCAAAGTCCACCTCAAATCCAGATTTAGTTTTGTAATAGTAGATTTTGTTTGTTTGGCGTTTCAAGTGAAGAAATATTATGTTTTCGAGTTTTTGGCCAACATTGTTTGAAGAGAGTGCTGAAATTGCGTTTGCAAGAGCGTGGTCTGCACAATATACCTTTTTGCTATTTGTTGACTGTACAGCAAGATTGTAGCTTCTTATTGGGACAAATGAAAATGCATAACTTTCTTCTAGGTAGTCTAAGTATTCAGACATAGTGGGTTTTGATAATTTTACGTGCATACCTGAAAGTCTTTGGTATAATTTATTTTCAGACATTAGGTATCCTACCATTGAGTAGAGCAAATTGACCATTGTTTTCAATGCGTCTGGTTTGGAGATATTGTGTCTTAGAACTATGTCTCTGAATACTATGTCGTTCCCTATATTTTGGAAAAATATTTGTCTTGTATTGCTTTTTGAGAACAGTAATGCTTCAGGGAATCCTCCAAATTCTAGATATTCGCCAAATAATTTTGGTTGGCTGTCTTTGAACTGTTTGGAGTGAAAATTTTCATATGGCACGTCCTTAGCTCTTAAGAATTCTCTGTATGAATAGCAATGTAGATTCCATCCCATTTTACGCCCACCTAACACACTGGATGTTTCGTCTAGAAGTAGCTTTGAACTTGAACCTGTAATGTTTATTTCGCAATTCTCAGTATTCTGGAGTCTGTTAACCAAGAGCTCCCAATTATCAAGGTATTGGATTTCATCAAAAATGAAATAAACTTTTCTTTTATGATTTTTTGGAAATAGTTCATAGTATGCATCAGCAATTATTGAGGTGTTTTCATAATTGATTAATAGAAGTCTGTCATCTGAAAAATCAATGTGGCAGACTTGGGTTTTGTCTAGGCCTTCTTTCACTAATCTACTGATATATTCCAAAAGCAAAGAGGTTTTCCCACAACGTCTTACACCTAGTAACACAGTTGCTTTTTTTGGAATTCTTTCAATTTCAATATCCCTCGTAATCAATGATAGAGGAAGTTGTTCTTGGTTTCCAAGTATAATTTCTTTTAAGGCTTCTTTGATGTTTTCCATAGTGATATTATAGCATCTTTTTGAAAAACTGTTAAAGTTTTTTAATGGTTTTGTTCAAAACTTGCAAAAAATTTTTACATGTTAAATGGATGTGTTTTTTAGTTGATTTAATACTGAGGGGGGGGTATACTCAAACCGTTAGGAATTGAACTGGCATTGAGAAGTGGGGACGAATTGAGGTACTTAACGGTTACGTATTCAATAGCTTTTAAAGAAACTCCGGAGTGGAGAAATCCGCCATCCTTCGTTTTTAGAAGTGTCATAGGGTTGGCACTTAGAAAACTGACATGTGCACAGAGACTCCAAGAGTCCTGTTATGACTGCATGATTAGGGAAAGCTGTGTGTATTCCGTTTTTTTTGAAACCAATATATGCAAAGATACACTATCTCTTCGTGGACGGGACAAGGCCGTTCATCCTTTTGTGATGGATATCATAGCGCTGACGGAACACGGGGCCGTCATCAGCATCACATTTATAGGAAGGGCTGTTAATTACATTCCATATTTGAATATTGCGCTCTCAAATGCAGGAAAGCTGGGGGTAGGAAGAAATAGAGCCCCATTTGAGGTGATGGGAATTATGATAGGTTCAGAGGAGTTCGTTCCGGATCTCAGGGAAATAGCAAGAAAGTGCAGCACTTGGCCGTCTGAAACTGTTAATATTCCTCGTAGAATAATTTTTGTCACCCCATGCAGAATCAAGGAAAACAAAAGTTACATTTCAAGTATTACACTCGACTCTCTTTCTATGAATATGTTAAGGCGAATGGCTGTACTTTCAGAGATTTTTGGAGATAAGGGTGACAAAGAGAGGCAGTTGACGGTAACGTCGACTCTGTCAACACCCATTGGGCAGAAATGGAAGGAGAATACATATTATTCTTCAAGACAGAAGACGAGAATGCAAATTGGGGGAGTTATAGGAGAGATCTCAATTGACGGAGATGTTTCCTCTGATATATGCGCTCTAGTGGAGGCAATGAAGCTGTTCCATGTTGGTAAGAACATAAGTTTTGGATTGGGAAAGATAAAGGTTGAGTATAAATGATAGACAAAATGACTCAAAACAGAGTGGCATTTGCTGCTTTGCTTCATGATATGGGAAAATTTAGAGAGAGGGCATTTGGTGGTGATGAAAGTTTCCTTAGCCAAGAAGCGGTGAGTGCCGGAAGTTCAGTACCCTATCATCGACAAGCTCTATGGACATACGATTTTTTTATCAGTGATTTACAACCCATGATATCAGAATCTAAGAAGCCTTTTTGGAAGGACTTCCCTCTCCTTGATACGGCGGGACTTGCTATGGGATCATTCAATCCTCAGTCAAGAGAAGAGAAGATAATAGCCATTGCAGATAGCTATTCTCGTGGTTTTGATATGAAATGGGGAGACGAGGAAGATGAAAGGGATCTTTCAACACCTTTGAAGTCCATAATTTCTTCTATTGGTAGTAAAAGAGGAAAAGAAGGAGTGGCTGCTGCTTATACTCTTGGAAAGTTGACTTCTCGTGATTCAATTATTCCTAAGAAGGGAGTGAGACTTAACTCTAGTGATTACAGAAAGCAGTATGAAGCTTTCAAAGAGGAGCTCAGAGATTCCATTGAGGCTGTAGGTGATTGGGAACAGCTTATAAGAAAGATGAAGGATCTTCTTCTTGAATATACTTGGTGTATACCAGTATCTACGAATCCGAAGTACTCTGATATTTCTCTTTATGACCATTCTATAACTACGATGGCCATAGCACTGGCTCTTCTTGTGAATGAGGAAGGAAACTCTAAAATGAGGGTCTGTGCATTTGGAATTTCTGGCATACAGTCATTCATCTTTCAGAGCAAGTATGCTTCCTTTAGGAATAGTGCAAAGATATTCAGGGGAAGATCTTTCATTGTGGCATTTTTCTCCACTGCTTTTGAAAAGTACATTTGTTCCAAACTTGACCTCATTCCTTTTTTCGACGTCATGGATGCTGGTGACAATATTACGTTGCTTCTTCCCTGCAACGAAGAAATCAAAGAGAAGTTGAGAGAATGTCAGAAGGAAATTGAGAAGTTTCTTCTTGAAAAGTATCATGCAACGCTTTCCGTCGTAATGAACTATTCCTATGTAGTATCAATTGAAGAATTTGGCAAGGGGAAATATAAGGAGCTCAGAAAGAAAATAGGAATTAGTCTTAACAGAGAGAAGAGCCAAAAGTTCAGATTTGCCATTGAAGGCAGGGCTAGCATCATTGACGAGAAACAGTTGGAAGGGGGTCTTTGTCCGGCATGTGGCAAGCATGACAGAAGAACGAACGGAGAGGAAGATATTTGTCTTCTTTGTGAAGCTCAGAAGAGACTTGGAGGAGATTTGACTGAAAAGGAGAGTAGAAATTATCTGGTTCTGTCTCAGACAGATAGATGCGGATACGAAATACTCAAAGGTTATTATCTCTCGGTTGTTGATAAGAAAAGTATTCCGTTAGGTAGTAGCGTTTGGACACTTGGCAAAAAGCGAGATGCCTGTCCGTACTGGAGAATAAACAACTATACGTCAGGAAAGATGTTTGAAGAGATAGCAGATGAATCGGTCAGTACAGATGGGAAAGGTAAAAGGTTTCTGGCCTACGTTAAGATAGATGTTGATTCTCTTGGAACCATTATTACTAATGGCATGGAGGAAAGTACGTACTCGGTATCACGATTTTCGACTCTTTCTCGTAGTCTTCATCACTTTTTTAACATGCATGTTCACACTCTTTTAAGATGCGAGTTTATGGATGCTTATACTGTTCTATCCGGAGGTGATGATCTCTTTGTCATACTGCCATGGAATCAGGCCCTTGCATTTGTTTCACGTCTAAACAACGATTTTAGAAATTTTGCGTCTGGCAATGAGGAAATACATTTTTCTGCCGGCATAGTGCTTTCAAGACCAAAGGAACCGTTTGCCATCATTAACGAAAGAGCAAACGATGCACTTGATAATAATGCGAAGAAATATGAAGGCAAAAATGCAATATCAATCTTTGGAGAGACATTCTCTCTTTCCCGTATTGATGACTTGATAAGAGACTGCGGAATATTCAAGTCTTTTGTGGCTTGTGAAGACAATAGAGATGGTCCTCTGTCATTGGGCTTTGTCCATAGGCTCTATCAATATGTGGTGAACATTCTTCCTTGTGCAGAAAACGAGAAGAAAGAACTGCATGAAGAAAACGTACTTGCATACAGTACATTCTCAAAGATTCACTATGATATAGCAAGGAATATTAAGAGCAATGACAACAACAGAGAATTATGCAATGAGGCTGTAGCCTTCATACTTGACAGATTTAACAATTACGAATCGACGGATGATATTAGAATGTTCAAACTGCTACTGCTAATAACAATGTATGAGTTGAGAACAACAGATATAGAAAAAGGAGAATAAATATGGCAATAAGGCTGAGTAAGGAACTGCTGACTATAGAACCGGAGAAACTTGCCAAAGAAATTTGTGAAAATGGCAAGGATACAAGTACTCAAATAAGGAAGTTTTATGATGATTTTTTGATTCTAAAAGCAAAGGCTGATATTTTACAGAGTGAAGATGATTTCAAGAATAATATTCTACCTTTAATCTGCTTTTCAAAGGCAAAGATTGCTTATGCAATGGGGCGTGTGACGATTTCAAAAAGCTTTTTTGATAAAATTAAAGAGAAGATTGACGCAATTGAGACAAGAACTGATTTTGAAAATTTCCTCAATTATTATCAGGCTCTCATTGGATATTTGACATATTATACGAAACTCAAAAAAGATGAAGAAGAGGAAAAAAGAAAACAAAATCAGGGTTATGGATATTATGATAAGCAGTCCAAGTGGAAAGGCAAGAAATATTAAACAGGAGGCAAAGAAATGAGTTTAGATGTAAGAGTAGTGAAAGGAAAGATTCATCTTGTCACAGGATTGCATATTGGGGCAGGGAATGACGACATACACATTGGAGGAATAGATAATCCTGTCGTAAAGACTGCAGACGGTATGCCATATATTCCAGGGTCCTCTCTGAAGGGAAAAATCAGATGTTTATTGGAAATTGGGGAAGGGATTTATAGTAACAAAGGAGCTTCTTCTGATTCAAAAAAATATCCCAATAGTCTCATTCCTAGGATGTTTGGCGATACAGAAGGAGAGAGAACGAGACTACTTTTCAGAGACTGTTTTATCTCAAAAGAATCAGGGCAGAAACTTTTGGACAAGTCTCTGCCTGCAACGGAATCCAAGTCAGAGAATACAATAAATAGACTTACAGGAAAAGCGGAGAATCCCAGAAACTCTGAAAGAATAATAGCCGGACTCGATTTTGACTATGAAATCATAGTACGTCTTTTTGATGGTGATTCTGAAGAAGAAATCAGGAAAAAATTGATACAAGGTATGAAGATGCTCGAAAACGATGCCCTTGGAGGAAGTGGCAGTCGAGGATATGGGAAGATCAAGTTTGTTGATTCAGAATGGAATGGAGAACCTTTAGAACTATAAGATGTTAAAAAGAATAGTGCTCAAACCCAGAACACCGTTCTCATCTTTGTTCTCTGCTGATCAAATATGGGGACAGTTTATCTGGGCTTTATTGGATAACAACGGAAAAGAGAAGGTATCAGATACCATCAGGCTTTATACTGATGGCACGCCTCCTATCCTATTTTCCTCTGCAATGGTGGACGGCTATCTTCCAAAGCCTCAGTATGTCAATGCCTTGGCAGATTTCTCTAATGAAAACGAAAAGAGTAACAAGAAATGTAACTGGCTTACATATGAAGTTTTTTCAAACCTACAGAAAGACAGCTCTTTCTTGAAAAGAAAGACATTGTCAATGGACGGAAATAAGGCACTTAGAAATATACAAGAACTGCATGTAACAATATCTGGGAAAAATCTCTACAATGCCGTTTATAAGTATTCGACTGTGCCTCTTGTTGTGTATGCAGATATACAGAATGATGAATGGCTGAAAACTCTTAAAAGTGTAATTGAATATTGGTCTTTGGTAGGACTTGGTGGTGACAAGAATGTTGGAAGAGGGCAGTTTGATATTACACTTGAAGATTTGTCTTTTAAGGAGAATGAAATCTTCACATTCAGAGACGAGAGCGGGTTTGTATCTCTTTCAGACTCATTTGGTTTAGATTTATTACCTGTTTTCTACAGTGTTGATGTCTATGCTGGATTTGTAGGACGGAAGAACGAGATAAATGGCATCTACAGAAAGAAACCGGTAATCAGGTATTTGGTTGGGTCTTTTTTCAAAAAAGGAAAGGGAAGTGTTATTAGGACTGTAGATAATCAGGACATTTTCTCTTATGGGCTGTCTTTTCCCGTTTATATGAAACTGGAGGAACAGAATGGAGAATAAAGTACACACATATAATATTGAGCTTGAAGTTTTGACTCCTTTGATTATTAGCACCGGTGAGTATTATCAATTTGGAGAACTGCTTCCAACCGAAGAGAAAGTAACAATAAAGAACTGTGATGAAAATCTTGAGATTCCTCCTATTTACAAATTCTATGTTAGCAACATGGTGAATATACTCGATGGGATGAATCCTTCCAGCATTAAAAGCTTCGTGGATGAATCTATCATAGCACTGGCAAAACGTGATAATTCCAAACTAATAAAGCTTAGGAACATGCTGATTAAGGAGACAGGAACAAAGGGAAAGATGCAGGTAAGAGTTCTTGGCAGAGCAAGAAAAGATCTTTCAGTCAAGCCCAATCAACAAGTTAGTAAAGTTGCGTCCTCCCCTCTTACAAACTACACTTATATCCCCGGCTCTTCTATAAAGGGTGCAATAAGGACAGGCATTTTAGAAGAGATTAGAAAGAGCTCAGGCTTGGATTACTGGTCTTCTT
Source organism: bacterium (assembly GCA_963609725.1). Lineage (GTDB taxonomy): Bacteria > Spirochaetota > Spirochaetia > Sphaerochaetales > Sphaerochaetaceae > UBA9732. The sequence goes on from CAVDLI010000006.1 coordinate 33,210, forward strand.
TGACGAATGAGAAGATGAAGAATGGATTCCCAAAACAGGAAAGACTTGATGCACAGAACTTTGAAATGGAAGTAATGAAGGGTGAAAAACAAAGATTCAGCATACTTAAGGATCCTTTCAAATATCTAAAGGTGTCAGATTTTGCATTCTCCGGTATTGATGCCATTACGTATATTGCAAAAGTTGGGGATGCCGAAAAAATGCCAATCTATTCTGCAATGACCAATTCTTATGTTTTTTCAGGTAAGCCGGTCGTTGCAAAGGGGACGATAACCATAGATGACAGATTTTACAAGGAGATTAAATTTGACGATATTTCAACCTTTGATAAAGTTCTTTGTTTAATAGATAATTTCTATTTGGGC
>CAVDLI010000006.1:33584-38228 GCA_963609725.1 bacterium
ATTTGGGCAATATCAACAATAATAAAGTTCTTAAAAAAATTAGGTCTTCTTCCAACCTTATGAAATATGTTTTCTCCAAAAAATTGACAGAGAGTCGCAGGAATGGAGGTTTCCTGATAAGATTTGGACATTATACGGGAATACAGAATTATACGTTCAATGTTAATCAAGTAAAACCTCCAAAAACACATCCCAGCCCCAATATTAACGTAACAGGAGGAAGAATAGTTAAGCTAGAAGAAGGTGTTCTGCCCGGAATATGTACAATAAGAGTTGTTTGATTAGCAATAAAGGAGTGAAAAACAAATGGGAATTTCTTTGATAACCATAGTTGGAAAAGGTTTTATGAACAATGGAGGGAGAAGGTCCTATAACAAGCAAAATATATATGATGGTTATAAACAAACTACATATCTTTTTGATGACTACGAAAGTAGTGAAACAACAATCTTTTCAAAAGCCTTGATTGAAAGGTATAAGGGGCAGCTGGATTCAATTATTCTTTTGGGAACGGAAACATCTTCTTGGAATGTCATGCTTCCAGATGTTAACGGGAAAGATTTTGATTTGTGGTGTAAACTTGAAGATAAGGGGAAAGTGACAGATGAAGATTTGGAAGTAATCAAATGTCGGCTAGAAGAAAAAAATGAATGCAGTGTACATATTCTTTCTCCTCAAAAGAGTGATATTTCAAATGAAGCGGATCCCATAGGAATATATTCAGAAGTGGTATCTTATATTAAGCCGGGGTCCAAAGTTGTTTTTGATATTACGTCCGGTTTCAGATATATGGCAATGCTTATATTTCAAGCATTGCAGATTCATGGCTCTGAGTTCAAAATTGAAGATGTTTATATCCTGTATGCAGAGCTAAAAGGCGACAAGGGCTTTGTTAGAGATATTTCCGATATATGGAAATCTTCTGAAATTAATAAAGCGTTGAATGTCTTTGAAACAACGCTTGATGGCATTAAGCTCAGCGGATATTTGAAGAATAATGTGCTCACAAGAGTAGAAGCTGGTTCTGAGAGCGATAAATTCAATAAAAATCTTGCAGATTGGATTTATAAATTTTCCAATTATATACAGAAGGGGTACCTTGCTTTGATGGACGGGGAATTTTACTCTAGGTTGATTAATATTGTAAGCAAGAAGGAGCCCGATGCTAATGAGCTTCCATTTGTGAAAGAAACTACAAAATTTTTGAAGAATGATATTGCGTCAAGATTCATTAATCTAAAACAAATACCAGAGAGGAATAAACGAAGCTATTCTATGTTTTTACTTGCAGAGATGTTGGATGAAAAAGGCTTGTTTGTTCAGGCCGTTATTTCTCTTAGAGAGTGTGTAGTTATGCGCATTATTGAAAATTATAAACCGGAGACATTAGAAAAGAAGCGAATAGACAAGAACACTCTTGAAGAGATAGAAGAGTATCAATTGTTTAATGACCAATTGAGGTCTTATAACTATGATTTGATGAAAACGTGGGATGAATTGAGGAATACAAGAAACAAGAGTGCTCATGCCGGAATGGAGTTAATAAATAATATGAGAGACTTGGAGTATTCTAAAAAGTATGAAAAATACCATAAAGCAGTCAAGGAAATTCTTGAAAAGGTGATTCCATGCAGAGAGTGAGATGCTATTGGCTACTTAACCATCAAATGCTTGATGTTCAGCGGAGTGAATTGGAAAAGAATTATGATGTCAATGAGTTTGTAATTCCTACGGAATCTGTTTCTATGCTTTGGAACAATATTCCGCCGTCAGAGATAATACCAGATTCATATTTTGATGAGATTGAAGCTTGGTTTCATGGCATTTCTTCATCTGACGTAGCTGTTGTGCAAGGAGAACCAACATTATCATTCAGAATAGTATCTTATCTTTTGAATAAGAATGTCACTGTTCTTGCCGCAGTAGCCAAGAGAGTGTCGAAAGAAGAGAAGATAGGCGAGAAGATTGTCAAGACGAGTGTTTTCAAACATGCTTGTTTCAGACGTTATATGTTCTAAGGAGGAGAGACTGTCAACTGTATATATAACATCGCATAATGGAGTATTGAATGACAGTTTGGGGGTTCTATACTACAAGGATTACCAGGGGAATGTTACAAAAATTCTTCCTGATAAGGTCAATGAAATTGTGTTTCTAGGAAGGACCACCATCACGAGCGGAGCCTTTTATTTGCTCTTTAGATACAACATAGATGTTGTGTTTTTGAGCACAAGAGGAAAATATACAAGTAGATTGATCTATAGTGACAAGAAGAACACTCTATTGAGGCATAGACAACACATCCTAAGCGAAAACAAGGAAATTTCTCTTAAAATAGCGAAGGATATAGTAAGGGGGAAGCTACATAATCAGTATTACTTTATGCAAAGGATTGCCAGAAAGAAGGGCTCGGATGCTAGTATAGTGCATGAAGCTATTTGTGAGATTGGAGTTATTAGGAGAAGACTAGAGACGGCCAAGACCATAGAAGAAGTACGTGGTTATGAGGGTGACGGATCAAAACTGTATTTTTCTGTTTTTGGAGAGAATATTACATGTGACTGGACGACATTTTCTGGACGAAGCAAGAATCCCCCTAATGATGAGGTTAATGCTGTTCTCAGTTTACTTTATACGGTTCTTGCTAACAGGTTGGTTAGTTATATTCATGCATCGGGACTTGATTCAGGAATTGGTACTCTTCATGCTCTGTCTTACGGAAGGGAATCTCTAGTATTTGACCTTATTGAAGAGTTTAGAACTCCCTTAGCAGATGCTCTTACCTGTTCGCTTTTTAATATGGGTGTTCTGAAAAAGGAGCATTTTCGTATTGAAGTGCATGGAGAGATAGGTGAAGAAAATGACAAGTTAGTAAAAGGAAGGCAGGACGCTGTTCTTCTAAATGAGGAGGGTTTTAGAAAGGTATTGGAGCAGTTCGAAAGGAAAATGCTGGAGACTCACTTCTATGAAGGTAGTTGTAGTGTTTTGACATATAATCAAATACTGCGTCAGCAAGTCCTGTTGTACAAAAAAGTTATTACAGGACTTGTCGATTACTATACACCGGTACTAATAAAATGAAGTATCTTGTTTTTTATGATATAAGAGACCGTAGGCGTCTTCACAAAACAGCCAAACTCTTGGAAGAAAAAGGATACAGGGTACAGAAATCCTTCTTCCTTTGTACAATGACAGATATGAGAGATCTAGAGAAACTTAAGGAATACATTATGAATGTGATAAAAGAAAGGGAAGATAAGGTGGCAATATATCCAGTTTGTGATAAGTGCCTTGGCGAATGCTACTACGTTGGGTCGACGCCAGTAGATTTTTTTGACAAAGGGTATTTCATCCTATGATATGATTGATGCCGGCTTTTACCTTTTTGTTTATGACATTCATAGCATGAAAACACTTAGGAAGATTGTGAAAAGGCTCAACAGAGTGAACTCTTTTCGAATACAGAATTCTGTGTTTGAAGTGCAGTGCAATAGTGTGGATATAAAGAAATTGATCAATGATGTAGAGAAGATTGTAGACAGAACGACGGATAAAATAGCAGTCATACCTCTCTGTGCAGACGATTATGACAAAGCAGTCTTCCTAGGCGCTAATTCGAAGCGGCTGACAAAAATTCCAACGTTCTTTGTCCTTTGAGCGCCAACCTTTGGGTTGATGATTTTTGCCATTTTTAGCGTAGGGTTTGCGATTTCGTGTAATTCTTTTCACACAATGAATTAACTAAGTATTTCTATTTATTAGTTTCTATAAATGAATACTTTTTACTTTTCTTTTCCGGAGGTTCGCGAAAACAAAAGCATAATTTAATGTTACAAAACAAGATAAAAATGGTATAGTTTTATAAACATGACCTGTAAAAAGGGATTAAGACTTTTTCAAGGCTTGAATATCCTCTTTTGCTCTGTTTTCGTTTTATAAACATGACCTGTAAAAAGGGATTAAGACTAATAAGGGAGGTCGTTGTAATTTCTCATCTGTTTCATAAAAGTTTTATAAACATGACCTGTAAAAAGGGATTAAGACTTTTCAATGATGACATTCTTTTCCTTGCCAAGAAGTGTTTTATAAACATGACCTGTAAAAAGGGATTAAGACTTTCAGGGCTTGGATTTCTTCTTTTGCCTTGTTTTCTAAAACGTTTTATAAACATGACCTGTAAAAAGGGATTAAGACCATGGAATACGGTTGAGTAAAATTCTTCGCTTGAAGCGCGTTTTATAAACATGACCTGTAAAAAGGGATTAAGACTTGTTAAGTTTGTTTTGTAATGTTTGATAATATTCCCCAGCCGTTTTATAAACATGACCTGTAAAAAGGGATTAAGACATAATCTGCGTCAATCCAAATTTCATTTCTCATTCTTAACTGTTTTATAAACATGACCTGTAAAAAGGGATTAAGACTGGCATTGTGGGTGAATATTATCCAACTCCATTTCGTTTTATAAACATGACCTGTAAAAAGGGATTAAGACCGTGTACTTGCCAAGTCATCTTATATGCCATTTCCTTTGTTTTATAAACATGACCTGTAAAAAGGGATTAAGACGTTTTGTAATCGATTGACTTTGATACCCACACTTTAGCCGTTTTATAAACATGACCTGTAAAAAGGGATTAAGAC
>CAVDLI010000007.1:0-38000 GCA_963609725.1 bacterium
AGAACACTGAAGTATGAATGGATATTTTTAAGAGATTACTCTTCATTTGAACAATTAGAATATAGTCTTGAAGAGTTTGAGAGATTCTTCAATCACAAGAGACTGCATCAGGGTCTTGGCTATAAGACTCCTGAAGAGGTTTATAAAGAAGGGAGTTTCCCTGAAACAAAAACTACAAAAGAGGTAGCTTAGTTCGGATAATTTTCTAGAAATTTGTCTTGACAGACCTCTTAGCATACTTCGAGGTTTTTACAAAATGGCCTTCTATGAATCTTTTCTGGAAATCCAAAACAACCTGTTTTTGCTCACTATCCATAAAAGCCATAATACGGGTTGAATATCTTTCAGGGATACCATAAACAGCCTCTGCAATTCCTCCGCAGATTGCACCAGTAGTATCGCAGTCCCCACCAATTGACATACAATTTCTAATAGCGTCTTCAAAACTTTCTGACTCGTAAAGACAAGCAAATGCGGCTTGGCAAGTGCCATCACATAGACTATGCCACGTATAGTTTCTAGTTAGCCATTCCATTTTATATTTTATTGGATAGTAGTGTTTTGTTTCATAGTCTTTAAGATCCAAGAGACTTTGACCTTGAATTGCTTGATAAATCTGAACAGCTGTAGCTTCAGCCCCCATAAGACCATCGGAATGATTATGCGTGACCTCAGTTACAGCCCTACTCATTGCAATGCAACCCTCAAGGTCGTATGCAGCCCACCCCACTGGAGAAATTCTCATTGCAGAACCATTACCACAAGAATTGTATGGCCCTTGGTTAGGGTTTCTAAGCCAATGCCTAAAACCACCACCATAGCCAGCATGGGGATACTTATATCCCCATTTACGCATGGTTCTTGTGGCAAGATTAGAAAGCATAGCATAGTCGCTGTTTTCTCTGCCTTTATTATCATCCCAAAGCAATATGGCCTCTGCAATGGCTATGGTCATGATTGAATCATCTGTCAGGTGACAAGAATCTGGCAAGAAATCAAACTTCTTTGTATGAATATTATGCCACTCAAAACGTGAACCAACTGTATCTCCAATAATTGCACCCAACATTACTTTTTCTCCTTTCTATTTGCAAAATCTGCTTCAATATCTTCACACCAATTTTCTTCAATATCCTCGTTTTTTCTATATCCTTCCAAGGCATCTGACAGCACCATGTAATTCAAACAGATACCTTCATGGTCATTGTGGAATCTGACGGCCCTATCTTCTCTAATGCCATATTTTCTTGCAGTTTCAACTGCATCTATATTTGCACCTAAAAAAAGAAACTCCCAACCGTACTTTTCCCTCTGGCACTTAATCATTGCTTTTACTCTGTCTGCTGTGTAATTTATAGATGCATTTTCCAAGCCATCTGTGGTTATAATGAACATTGTCTTTTCTGGAACATCCTCTTTACGTGCATACTTATGAACATTACCAATGTGATGGATAGAAGCTCCAAGAGCATCAATCAGAGCTGTGCAACCGCGAGCATAGTATTCCTTATTTGTGAGAACTGAAATATCCTTAAGATTAACTCTGTCATAAATAACTTCAGAGATATCGTCAAAAAGAACAAGAGAAACAAGACATTCTCCTTCAACTTTTTTCTGCTTCTCAATCATTGAGTTAAAACCGCCAATTGTGTCTTCTGTAAGAGATGTCATACTTCCACTTCTGTCCAAGATAAACACAAGTTCTGTTAAATCTTTCTTCATTTTGTTACCTCCGCTTTTGTTAGCTAGTAACTCCATGATACGGATTTGAGAATTTTGACAGATTAACTGACAGTTAATAAGAATTAATAAGATTTACTAAGAATTACGCACCAGGAAGTGGCTGCAAATCCAAGGAATACAATAAATCATCAATGATATTGCGGTCATAGATTTTGCTCTGTATAAGGCCAGAAACGATTATGTCTTGAAGTGATGACTGATTTATTGCATATCCAGCTTTCATAAGCATCTCTTTAGTTTCTTCAATTGAAAGCTCAAGAGCAATAGCAATTCCAAAGACTGTCATCTTACTTGGATTTGATTTTCCATTAAGAATTTTCCAAAATCCTGGAGTAGATATACCAATCTCATCTTGTACTGCAGAGTGGGGAAGTTTTCTTTCTTTTAGCAATCTAGTAAGCATTTCTGGAAAAGACTCATCTACAGGGATTTTATCAAGATTGGCCTGTGTAGGCTTTTCAATCAGTTTCTTAATCAAATCATTGTCTACTATGGGTTCCGCTAAAAAAGGCACCATGTCAGACTTTACTTCATAGTCATAATCTGGGACACATAAATCTGGGATATATAAATCTGCTATATACTGGTTAACTATAGCAAAAAGCTCTGAAGAAAGACGCTCAGTCCAACTTCCAAATACTGCAAGAAGTATATTAATATCAGGAAATTCTTGAACACATTCCTCAATTGCATTTATAGCAACTGTAAGAGCAACTTCTTTGGGAAAATTCTTTCCCTTTGATGAAATTAGAGGAAAAGCAATACTCTTACATCTAAGATTATTTGCCACAACAAGACTGTTTCTATAACAGGATCCTAGTACAGCAGTTTCAAGAGAGCTTTTGCCTCTCCAATGCGGACCAGAAGTATGAATGATATATTTACAAGGAAGAGCAAAACCCTCTGTGGCTCTTGATTCTCCAAGGTGAAGTCTTGGAAGTTTATTTGTAGCATCTCGTAGTGACTGGCCACAGATGTCATGAATTTGCATATCAAGCCCACCCCCACCAGAATAAAATTGATCTGTTGGATTGACAATTGCATCTACATTGAGAGTAGTAATATCAGAATTAATTATCTGAAAAGCCATCAGTTCCCTCTTTGTATTAGTATACAACATGTTAAAACAAACACTATAGAGAATTTTGAATCCACCTGCTTATCTCTTTGAAAAGGCCATCCCTTTGAAAATGGCCATCTCCTTGAAAATCTCAAACACATCATGAACTCTATCGTAAACCTTAAGTTTCTTAGCATATGTGTATACGTTTGTCATAATCGATGTTTTTTGCAAAATGAGCTTTGCGAAGATTTCTTCTCGTTGAAAGATATTGAGATAGGTTATATGTCTTTTCAATTGGCTCTCCCTGATAAAAACTTCCTGGACTTGAGATTTCAAGCCTATCACGGAACATATCAATCTGTATTTGTGTTCCAAGAAGAAAGTAATTACGATGCGCAACCGCATTTACGACACCTTCAAATAAGGCCCGTTAAGGATATGCATCAAGATTCTCTCTTCCTCTATCATTCTTTATGTATGTATGGTTCATTCTTTGATCTACAAATGTAAGGATAAACTCGATCGTATCAATGATATTACCTTGGAATTTCTTTGCCGTTACAATTCTGGCAGTTCCCCTTGTAAAACCAGAAAAAATTGAGCATTGCACAGCCGTTCTTTCCCCATCATATGTATCCATGAACAACAGAGCTTCATTTTTTAGCAAGTTTTTGTTGTTAAAAAAATGAACAGCTTTTAACTCTTTATTAGAGAGTTCCTTTCCTTCATTATGCTCACTGTAATAATCGAAAAGTTTTGAGAAATGGGAACAATCATATTCCACACCTGTATCTGTTGTATCAAATTGCGTGTCTCTATTGACTTCAACTTCTTATTGAAGTGCACTTCAAAAGCTTCTTGAAGTACACTTCAAAACTACTTTATCTGTAAGATCAGAACAGTTTGCCGGGTTATAACTATCATCAGATGCTTGCGCTGTCTTTCCATCAATCTGGAAATAAAAAGCCATGCATGTAGTTATTCGTCCAAATTCCTCAAATTCAAACGGTTCTGTATAAAATGTAACTTTATTCATGATTTTTCTCTGTTCTCAAGGGATACAGCTTTCTTGTAATGAAACTAAAACATGTGATATGGGGCATAATCTCATCTATCTTATCCTCTAGTGTTTAGATGAGTAAACTGTTTGGATCTAATAAAAATTCTTTTAACCCCATCATCAAATAACCATTTTCGTCATACCTAGGTTTCATACTCTTATCAACAATAATGAGTTTCTTGAATGAATCCATAGTGTGTTCAAATGACATTGTTTCCTGCTCATACTTTTCCTTATCAGGAATTGCATAAGCTGACTGAATATAATATTTTTTGCTTCCTAAAGTAGCTATAAAATCAATCTCCCGTTGAACACGAAATTCTTTCCCTCCTACATCTCTTTCTCTTGTTTCCACTGTTCCAACATCTACCTGGTATCCTCTAAACCTTAATTCATTATAGATGATATTTTCCATAATATGAGGCCCTTCAATCTGTCTAAAAGCTAATCGTGCATTCCTAAGTCCTATATCCTCGAAGTATATTTTATAAGGGGTGCCAATATATTTTCTGCCCTTTACGTTATATCTTTTTACCCGAGTTAGTATGAAAGCTTCTTCTGCATAGCCAATATACTTATTCACCGTTGAATCACAGGTAGTTGTTCTATGAACAGCATTCATTGTATTTGCTATTTTTCTTGGGTTCGTTAAGGTAGATATACCTGATGCAATTACATCCATTACCTCACTAAGTGCAACTTCATCCTGTACTGAATACCTAACAACGATATCCCTAAGATATACATTCTTCATCTGCGAAATCAAATAGTTTGTCTTCTGTTCTTCTGTAGTCATAAGTGCAACCGCGGGAAGTCCACCATACACAGAGTAATCATCATAAGCTTCACTTTTATCTCCTTGTTTGAAATCGTAATACTCCGAGAAAGATAAAGGCAAAATATGAATCTCGTCACCGCGACCCTCAAACTCAGTCAATATGTCCTTTGACAAAAACTTAGAATTGCTACCAGTAACATAAACATCCACATTTCTGTTACGAAGAAAACCATTCAATACAGACTCAAATGCTCCTAATTTCTGCACCTCATCCAATAAAAGATAGTACATTCCATTTCCATTTATCTGAGGCATTAACCAATTAAGAAACTTGGAAGGATCAACTTTTTGATCTTCTTTTTCGTTATCGAAGATGATGGGATTTTCTCCTATCTTTAATAAATCCTGTGCCGTATCAAAGGCAAATTTAATAATATGGTCCTCAGCTATATTTTCACTTCTCAAATAATTATAAAACAATGTATTTAGCAAATATGATTTTCCACATCTTCGTATTCCGGTAATTACTTTAATAAACCCATTGTGCTTTCTAACAATAAGTCGCTCGAGATACACGTTTCTCTTTATTTCCATAGCAATCTCCATTTAATATTTTTGCCACAAATGGCATTTTTATGAATTATATTATAATTAACCCTAATAATTATACAACCCATTCATTTAATATTTTTGCCGTAAGTGGCATTTATGCTGTACATGGCACAATAAAAATGTAGAAAAAAGGCCGTCAAAAATGTAGGTTTCAGGCCTCTAATCTAACAATGGTAAACTCCAAATAGGAGGAACCATGAGAAAAGATATTTTAGAGAGGATGAAGCTAATACGAAAAGAGAAAGAAGAACCAAATTATTCAGATTATTCGATTATAGAAGCTTCAGGAAAAGCATCTTATGCAGTACTTTGCTGTACGGCGTTGTTTGAACTGACGCAGTTGTAGCTTCAAAGGTGTTGAACTGTAGACAAGGATACAAGCGAGGGATAGTACTTTGCTGTACAGACCGAGCGCAGTGACGCAGTATACAGTTCAAGAAACGAGAACATGTTCGAAGTTATTTGGAGATAGAACAAGAAAGGAAAACAGCGACAGTGCTACTCTGCACGGCGTTGTTTGAACTGACGCAGTTATAGCTTCAAAGAACGAGAACGGAGGCTTGAGCAATTATGGCGGTGCCATTTCCTAGCTCTGCAAGAGCTCCCTCAGCTGTTTTTGCTTTAACTCCTACACAGGAGGCATCTATTTTAAGAAGTGATGCTATGTTTTCTTTTATAGCCTTTTTGTAAGAAGTAAGTTTTGGATTTTGTAAAATAACTGTTGTGTCAACGTTTAATATATGAAAGCCTTTAGATTCAACTAGAGAGACTACTTTCTCAAGTAGAATAGAAGAACTAATGTCTTTATAAGACATGTCAGTATCAGGAAATAGTGTTCCAATATCATCTAAACCGCATGCGCCAAGAAGGGCATCACAAATTGAATGGATGAGGACATCGCCGTCTGAATGTGCAACACAACCTTTGGGGGAGTCTATTATAATGCCACCTATGACAAGTTTTCTGCCGTCTTCAAGTTTGTGCAAATCCCAACCTGTGCCAATTCTCATAAAAGAACCTCCATGTCTTCTTTGAATGTAATTTTACGGTTTGTAAGACTTCCAGAGACCATTGCTACTTCAAAACCTTGGCAGTGACAGTAGTGTAAGAATAATGAAGAATCATCGGTATATGAGAAAGAAGAAAAATCGTGGGCTTTTGTGTGGGCTTCATATATTGGTGTAAATAAAAATGTTTGCGGAGTTTGAATGCAATACACACCAGTGCGGTCAATGGTGTCAGAAACAAAACCATTTGAAATTTTGACAAGCGTGTCGTTTATTGGTACTGATGGGGCAGCTCCGCCATAAAGGTAAGCTTTTCTTAAGCAGTCTTCAATTATCTTTGTTGTAACAAATGGGCGACAGGCGTCATGAATAGATACAAGAGAAATATCAAGCCCTTCTTGTTTTTTTCCCATTAAGAAAGAAAGTGCATTAAAGACGGACTCTTGGCGAGTTTTTCCTCCTTCAACAAAGTAAAATGGCACAGTACCTGACATCATTACACTGTCTGAAACATCTACAGTACTTGAATCTCCTACGGTATTGGAATTTTCTATAATATTTGAATTCTTGCTGCCATTTGAACTTTGTGCGCTTGTTGAATTTTCAAGACATTTTAAGCTGTCTATTGTCTCTTGTTTGAACTTTTTGTTGTACGTTACGACAACGGCTTTAAGGTTTGGAATTTCAAGAAAAGGTTTGACTGCTTTTGCTAAGACAGAAACCCCATCTATTTTGAGAAATTCTTTTTTTATGTAAGAAGATTTTTCATTTTTATTGCTAAATTCACAAGAAGTAAAAGCACCCTTTGCAACGTTTTCAGCAGAGCTTTCTGCAAATTCTTCAGCAGAGTCTTCAGCAAATTTTTCAAAAGAGTTTTCAAGAGAATTTGCAAGATTATTAAATCTAGATGAAAGACCTGCAGATGTGACAATTACAGCGTGATTTGTATGTTTGAAATCTTCAATATCTTTTATGTTTTTGGCGCTGCAAGAGTTTTTTGAATTTTGGAAAACACATCCCTCTTTGGATGTCATGTTTTATTTCTCCAGACAGCTGAATACTGTCTTTTCTATTTCTTTTTGATCTTTTTCAAGAGAATATGCACATTCGTCTATGAGAAGTCTTATTGCATTGTCATACAATTTGCGTTCTTGAACAGGAAGCTCTTTGACTTTGCTTCTGTGATACAAGCCTTGAACAACTTTTGCAATTGAGAAAATAGAACCCTCTTTTATGAGGTCAACATTCATTTGGTATCTTGCTTTCCAGTCTACAGCGACAGGCTCATATTTTGCAGAAATACTTTCTAGAGCTTGAAGTGCTATTTCTTTTGATACAATTGGCCTTACTCCAGAGTCTTCTATTTTGTCTACAGGAATGCTGACAGTCATATCTGAAATGTCTATGTATATTACATAGTAGAGAACAGGAGTATTGCGAACAATTCTCTCTCTTATATCTTTTATGACACCCACTCCCTGCAAGGGATACACAACATGTTCACCTACTTGGAACTTGGTTTTGTTTTCTGAACTCATGCTTTCATTATATCCCAAATTAAGGCTCTAAACAAGCACAGCATATGGAAAAAAGTTGCCTCTTGCGTTATAGTTGGAGCTATGAAAACCAATGAAAGAGCATGCGGTGTTTTAATACACCCTACGTCGTTTCCATCGCCATATGGCATTGGAGATTTAGGAATAGAAGCCAGAAAAATTCTAAGGCTTTTGGCTCAAGCAAATGTCAAACTCTGGCAAATTTTGCCACTGGGACCCACGGGTTACGGAGACTCACCTTATTCATCACGTTCATGTTTTGCAGGAAACGAACTTCTTATAGACATAAGATCTCTTTCTTATATATTTGAAACTTCTATATTTGAAAACTCTATATTCGAAACACCTATATGTGAAACTTCTATATGTGAAGCAGTAAAAGATGAGTTTGCAGACAGTGCTGAAAATCTTTGTGAAGAAAATACTTGCACAAGCCGTATTGATTACAATCATGTATATGCAACAAAAATGGTTGCATTGAAGAAAATTGCAACAGCATTTGCAAAAAATAATGCACAAGACAGTGATTATAATGCATTTTGTAATGATAATGCTTGGTGGCTTGATGATTATGCCCTTTATCAAGCACTTGTTAACCATTTTAATGATTCTAGATGGTTTTTGTGGCCAGAGGACATTAAAAACCGCAAAAAAACAGCAATTGCAAAATGGACAAAAGAACTTGCAAGTGAAATAGCAATTTACAAAGTCTTGCAGTATTTCTTTCATTGTCAATGGAACTCTCTTCACAAATATGCAAACGATTTAGGAATACAAATCATTGGTGATATTCCAATTTTTGCAGCCGGTGACAGCGTTGATGTTTGGACAAACAAAAAACTCTTTAAGATAGATGCACAAGGCCATCAAACAGCACTGGCAGGTTGTCCGCCTGATGATTTTTGTCCAACAGGTCAGCTTTGGGGAAATCCTGTTTACAACTGGAAAGAACACGAAAAAGACGACTTTGCATGGTGGAGACGCCGTGTTGAAATGACGCTCAAACTCGTTGACATTCTTAGAATTGACCATTTTAGGGGTTTTGAATCTTATTGGGAAACTCCTAGTGGAGAAGAGACTGCTGTCAATGGCAAATGGATGCCAGGGCCTGGAATGAAACTACTTGGACACTTCAAAGGTCTTAACATTATTGCTGAAGACTTGGGTTTCATGACAGAAGGAGTACAAAAACTTAGAGAAGATACTGGTTTCCCAGGAATGAAGATTTTCCAATTTGGATGGGATCTTTCAAGTGGTCATTTTGATGCTACAAACGAATATCTTCCACACAATTACGAAAAAAATTGTGTAGCTTATACAGGAACTCATGACAACGAGACTGCACGTGGTTGGTATGACAGACAAGATGATGCTTACAAAGACATAATTAGACGTTATTTACAATGTCCAAATGAAGAAGTTGTATGGCAAATGATCCGAACTCTGCTAGCTAGCTCTGCAAAATATGCAATATTCCCAATGCAAGACATAATGGGATTAGACAACAGTGCTCGCATGAACGTGCCATCCACAGTGGGAAGCTCTAACTGGTCTTGGAGAATGGACCCTGCACAGCTTGAGGCATGGAAACTGGATAGATTACGCGAATACATCATGTTGTACGGCCGCGCTTAATCTTTAGCCCTATTTTTTAGACCGATATTTTTGTGCATCCACAGCTTTACATCCACACCATAATTAAAAAGGGTTCGCAGCAAGCGAACCCTTTTTGTAAATGTTTTGCAAATAAATAATTGCTCAAGAGGTTCTTCAAAACCTCTCCAATAAACAATTACTCGCAAATGAGCATTGTTTTTGGGTCAAGAGCTACCCCGGTTGGGTGTGGTACTTTCTTGTGGTGGTCTTGAACAACTGTCATAATTACACGACTGCGTTCCTCGTTGTAATGAAGACCTACAAGGACATCAATATCATCAAGATAAGCATTAAGGCTTTCAGGTATACCATATTCGTTGCATTTATTGTCTTTACCTGATGGAGATACACAAAACCAAACTTCAATGTTCATATCTTGAGCAAACTTCTTGATTTTTTTGACATCATCACTTGATGCAAGAGTGTACTTGTAGCCGTCAAAAAAAACGGAATCGGCCTTAAAAGAGCCCTGTTCAATGAGAGTCTTAAGACTTGCAAGAATTTTGTCAACGCCAACATTCTCTTGTGAAAAGTTCATCATAACGCGGTTGGTTCTAATTGTTTGGTAGACGTCAAAAGCATCATCAAGACTCTTGAAATCTGAGATTTCTCTAAAGACTTCTTTATACCAACTCATTATGTGTTCAACATTTGCACCAAATGAAACGTGAATAACATTTTCATTTCTAAGAAGTTTATCTATTGCAAGGTGCACCATACAAGCTGTCTTTCCAACACCATGACGAGATGCAATTACACCAAGATTTCCACGGCCAAGGCCCCCATTTATAGATTCTTCAAATACTCTTATTGGACTGTTTTTAATCAGTTCTTCAACTTCCATAATTATCCTCTCTAACAATATCTATGCTTCATTATACTACGAACTAGCTCTAAACGTTGCTAAAAGTTCAATTTTTCTTGGTCTTTTCAGCAGCTTTAGTTTTGAGTTCCTCTGCAATATTTGTTGGAACTTTAGCATAACGGCAAACTTCCATAGTGAATTCAGCTTTACCTTGTGTAATTGAGCGTAAGGCTGTTGAGTATCCAAACATCTCTGAAAGAGGAACTTCTGCATCAACTGTACAAGTATGATTGTCTTCTGAAGAACTAACAATCATTCCTCTTCTTTGGTTTATTGAGCCAAAGATAGAGCCTTGGAACTCTGACGGACCTTCAACCTCAACTTTCATAATTGGCTCAAGAATTGCAGGTTTTGCTTTAAGAAATGCTTCCTTGAATGCAGCAATTGCAGCAGTTTGGAATGCCATATCAGATGAGTCTACAGGGTGCCATGCACCATCGTTTATGCAACAGCGAACACCAACAATTGGGAACCCAAGTTGTGGACCTTTCTTCATTGCAGTTATGAAACCTTTTTCACAAGAAGGAATGTACTCTGTAGGAATTACACCCCCTTTAATTTCATTGACAAATTCAAACTCTTTCACATCTTCATCGGAATTAGGAGGTGTGAGAATTGGTTCAATATAACCAGCAACACGTGCAAATTGACCGCTTCCACCAGTTTGTTTTTTGTGTGTGTAATTGAAATCAGCACGTTGGGTGATAGCTTCACGATATGCGACTTCTGGCTTACCAACTTCAACTTCACATTTATATTCGCGTCTCATTCTTTCTACGTAAACATCCAAATGAAGTTCTCCCATGCCTTTGATGATTGTCTGGTTGCTTTCCGGGTCAACGTAGCACTGGAAAGTTGGGTCTTCTTTCATGAAACGGTTTATAGCCTTGCTCATGTTATCTTGGCTTTTCTTGTCTTTTGGGAAAATTGCTAAACTTATAACAGGATTTGGAACATACATAGATGTCATTGCGTAATTTACTTTGCCACCGCAAAATGTATCACCACTAGCGCAATCTATTCCAAAGAGGGCTGCAATGTCTCCGCATTTGACTTCATTGATGTCTTCCATTTCAGATGCATGCATTTTGATAAGACGTCCAATGCGGAACTTCTTTTTGGTTCTTGTGTTAACAAGCTCATCACCTTTTCTGATTTTACCCTCATACACTCTTATGTATGTAAGCTGTCCATACTGGCCGTCTTCAAGCTTAAATGCAAGTACTACAGGAGGTTTGGTTTCATCAGCTTCAAGAGTAACTTCTTGTTCGTTGTTATCTAAATCAAGAGCTTTATTTACAACATCTCTTGGCTCTGGCAAATATTTTGTAACAGCATCCAAAAGCGGCTGAATTCCCTTGTTTTTATGTGCAGAGCCAACAAAAACAGGACACATCTTAAGTGAAAGTGTTCCTTTTCTTATTGCTGAATCTATCATTTCACAAGAAGGTTCTTCTCCCTCGAGTACCATGTTCATGAGATCATCATCAAAATCACTGGCTGCTTCTATGACCATTTCTCTGCGCTCAAGTGCTTCATCCATCATGGACTTTGGAATTTCTTCTTCTCTAAGAATATTGCCGTTAGGGCCATCAAAATAGATAGCTTTCATCCTAACTAGGTCAACTACACCTTCAAAATTATCTTCAAGTCCAATTGGAAGTTCCATGAGAACAGCATTAAGATTAAGTTTCTCTCTCATTTGTCTTACAACATTAAGAGGATTTGCTCCTACACGGTCACATTTATTTATAAATGCAATACGGGGAACATGGTAGCGGTCCATTTGTTTATCAACTGTAATGCTTTGGCTCTGAACGCCACCTACAGAGCATAATACAAGAATTGCTCCGTCCAGAACTCTTAAGGATCTTTCAACTTCAATTGTAAAATCAACGTGTCCCGGAGTATCTATAACATTGATTTCATAACCTTTCCAGTTAACACTTGTAGCTGCACTTGCTATTGTTATTCCTCTTTCTCTTTCCAGCTCCATGCTGTCCATGGTAGCTCCAACACCGTCTTTCCCGTGTACTTCGTGTATTGCATGAATTCTATTGCAATAAAAGAGAATTCTTTCACTGAGGGTTGTCTTTCCGGAATCTATATGTGCACTGATTCCAATATTTCTCATTTTTGACAATTCTGTAGACATTTTCTTAACTCTTTAACCTCTAAACAAAAACTTTACTAATTCCAACTAAAACGGACAGTAAACTATCATATTTCTAAAAAATCTGCAATGCTATTGAGCTGTGCTGTGTTACAAATCTTTTACATGCCTTTTCATTTTTGCCAACTAATTATATTATTGTGTGCACAGGTGGAAAAATCATGGATATTGATGTAAAAAATCTTCACCCTCTAGAAGTGAAGCTATTAAGACATGTAAATCTTGGACAAGACATTACAGCAGACAAAATCATTGACAAGTTAGGATATAAGATTGGCCAATGCAACCAAGCATTCAGCTGGTTGAGTGCAAAAGGTATTATTCAAGAAACTAGCAGAAAAACTGTAGTTCTTTATGAGCTTACAGAACTTGGAAAAGAACAAGCTCAAAATGGCACGCCGGCTCAAAGAATATTTGACCTTTTATCAAAAGGTGAAGCTTTGGGACTTCCAGAGATTGCACAAAAACTTAATTTAGAAAAAAGTGATATTGGATCTGCATACGGCCAGCTTTCAAAATCTGGAACTTGTGCAATGAATGAGCAGAACAAAGCTTATATAAAAGACAACAACTTACCACAAGATGTTGTTGAGACAGCTAGTCTTCTCAAACGTGGTCTTAGTGGACTTATTGATGAAGCTTCTCTTAATGAGAGAGAAAAATCTCTTATGTCAAAAATTGCAAAAAAACGTGGTGCTGTTGGAAGTCCTTACAAAATGGTTGAAAGAGAAGAAGTTGTATACCAGCTCACTTCTTTGGGACAAGAAGCCAAACAGGCTGTTATAGATGCAAATATAACTGGTGAAGAAATTGGAGTTTTGACTCCGCAAATAATAGCAAGTGGTTCATGGAAGAATGCTACATTCAGGCCTTATGGATTGGATGCTCCGGTTTCAAGGCTCATTTGTGGTAGACACAACCCGTATGGTAATTACATTCAATGGGTAAAAGACAAACTCACTTCTCTTGGTTTTGAAGAATTTGATGGCCCACTTGTTGAAAACGAGTTCTGGAACGGTGATGCTTTATTTATGCCACAATTCCATAGTGCTCGTGATATTCATGATGTTTATTATGTAAAGGAGCCAAGGCATTGTAGAGAGATTGAAGAACCATGGCTCACAAATATTGCAAATGCTCATGAAAATGGTGGAAATACTGGCTCTAGAGGATGGCAATATAAGTTTGACCACGAATTTACTCGTAGACAGGTACTAAGAAGCCAAGGAACTGTGTTATCGGCCCATCAGCTTACAAAAGCCAAGGTTCCAGGTAAATATTTTGGTGTCGTGCGTTGTTTTAGGTTTGACGAGGTTGATGCTACCCACGGTGCAGACTTCTTCCAGACTGAAGGCATTGTCATTGGAAAAGAAGCCAATCTTAAGGATTTGCTTGGCTTATTGAAGATGTTTGCAACTGAGATTGCGGGCGCCACTGATTTCAAATACGTTCCGGGTTACTTCCCGTTCACTGAACCTTCTATAGAAATTCACATTAAGCATCCTGTGCTGGGTTGGTTTGAGCTTGGTGGTTCTGGCATATTCAGGCCTGAAGTAACGAAATCTCTTGGAATTGATGAGCCTGTTCTTGCATGGGGGCTTGGAATTGACCGGATGGCAATGATGCACCTTGGAATTAACGACATAAGGGACCTTTTCACCCCTAACATTGAAAGCGTAAGAACAAGGAGGGGAAACTGATGCCTAAATTTGAAACGACTGAGAAAATGTTTTTTGACCTAATGGGTCGCTCATATACCGATTCTGAACTTGAAGAAATTTTCCCTCGTGCAAAAGCAGAACTTGATGAGCATGACGAGCAAAATCATGTTCTAAAAATTGAGCTTAACGATACAAACAGGCCTGACTTGTGGTCAGCTATGGGACTTGCTCGTCTTTTGAAAAATTATGACAATCCACAAACAAGTGAGTATGATTTCTTTTCTTCAAAAGTTTATACAGCAGACAACCACGGGCGCGAGTTACATGTTGGAGATAAAGCAATACAAGTAAGACCTTTCTCTTGTGGCTTTGTTGCTACTGGGAAAGTTGTAGATGAACAAATATTGCTAACTCTCATCCAAAGCCAAGAAAAACTTTGTTGGAACTTTGGAAGAAAAAGACGCTCAATTGCAATGGGAATTTATCGTAATGATTTAATTCAGTATCCAATTCATTATGATGGTGCAGATCCTGATAAGACTCATTTCAAGCCTCTTCACATGGATGAAGATTTGACTTTGAGACAAATTTGTGAAAAACATCCTAAAGGTAAAGAATATGGATATATAGTAGCCGACAAGCCTGTGTACCCTTATCTTTATGATGATTCAAATGAGCCTCTTTCAATGCCACCTGTCATTAACAGTTCTCGTGTTGGTGCTGTAGAAGTTGGAGATGAGAATTTATTTGTAGAATTATCAGGAACAGTGTTAAAAGACGTTCTTCTTTGTGCTTCTATCATGGCTTGTGATATGGCAGACTTGGGTTTTAATATTGAACCAATTAAAGTCATCTACCCTTATGAGACAGAATTTGGCAAAGAAATTACAGTTCCTTATTACTTCCAAGACAGTGCAAGCTGTACTTTAGAGCAAATCCACAAGACTTTGGGTGAAAAAATCTCTATTGATGATGCAAAAGAAGCTCTTCTTAGAATGGGTGTTTATAGTGTGAGTGAGGGCAATAGAATTTATATTACTTGCCCTGAATACAGAAACGATTTTCTTCATGCTGTAGATGTTGTAGAAGATGTAATGATTGGTTATGGACTTGAAAAATTCACACCTACTATTCCAAAGGATTTTACTGTTGGTCGTCTTTCACCTGCAGAAGAATTTGGGCGTAAAATCAAAGACATTATGATTGGCATGGGTTTTCAGGAAATGATGTACAATTACTTGGGAAGCCGTCGTGAATATGTAGACAACATGCACATACAGGGCGACAAAGTCATAATGATTGCAAACCCAATGTCTGAAAATTTTGAAGCTGTACGTCCTTCAATTATTCCATCTTTACTTGAAAGTGAAAGTGTATCGGGACATGCTACATATCCTCACAACATATTTGAAGTTGGTAAAATTGCATATCTTGAGCCGTCTGATAATAGCGGGACTGTCACCCGCAACAGTCTTGGATTTATGTCTGCAAATGTAAGTGTTGGTTTTAATGAAGCAAACAGTTTTGTAAATACTCTTATGTACTTTATAAAAGCCGACTACTGTCTCAAAGCTCCAGAAAATGACCCAAGATTTATCCCTGGAAGATGTGCTCAAATTATGGTAAAAGGCCATAATGTTGGGACCTTTGGAGAAGTTCATCCTTCTGTTCTAGAGAGCTGGGGATGCGGAATGCCGGTTGTTGTTTGTGAAATAGACTTAGACTCTCTTATGCAACTTATATAAGTATGAGTTAGTGTAAGTCAGTATAAGTTAGTATAGACGGATATAAGTTGAGTATAAGTCAGTATAAGCGAATATAAGTGAAGCATAATAGCTTGTATAATTTTGTAAAATTTGTGTAAGTTGCATAATTTGCATAATTTGCGTAATTTGTGTAATTTGCGTAATTTGCATAATTTGCGTAATTTGCATAATTTGCGTAATTTGCGTAACAAGGTATGGAAAAGGATTTTTTGCTGAACATCCTACGTCTCATGTTAGACTCTAGATTTTTTGAAGAAAAAACAGAAGAACTTTTTTCTTGCGGTCTTATACATGGAACAGTCCACCTTGCAAATGGACAAGAAGCATCTCAAGCAGGATTATGTGTTGCTTTAGAAGATGGAGACTGGATAGTTCCAACTCATAGATGCCATGGATTTACTATATGCCGTGGCAGCAGTCCTTATGCTATGTTCTCTGAAATGTTAGGCTCAAAACATGGGCTTGCAAAAGGCCTTGGTGGCAGTATGCATATGCCAGATTCTTCTTCTTGGAATTTGGGCTCGTCTGCTGTTGTGGGCTCTGGTGTTCCGCTTGCTACAGGTATTGCTTTTTGGAATAAATTTCAAAACATTGGGAATGCAAGTTTTGCTGTCTCTTCGTTTTCAAACCCAAAGGATTTTAAGATAAAACCTGTTAAGAATATAAGCGTTGCTATTTTTGGAGACGGAGCATCAAGCCGTGGTAGTATTCATGAAAGTATGAATTTAGCTTCTATTTGGAAACTTCCTGTGCTTTTTTATTGTGAAAACAACCATTATGGAATGTCTGCTTCAAGTAGCGTTATGATAAGTTCTAACACAGTTTCTTCTAGAGCCCGCTCTTATAATATGCCGGGGGCAACTATATTTGGAAACGATGTCCTACAAGTCTATAATGAAGCAAAAAAAGCTATCTCTTATATAAAAGAAGGCCATGGCCCATACCTTTTAGAAGTTATGACATACCGCACGAAAGGACATTCAAGAAACGATAAAAGAATATATAGAAGTCCTGAAGAAGAAAAACGTTGGATTGAAAAAGATCCAATAAAACTATTTGAGAAAAAACTAATAGATTTAGCTTTATGTTCTGTGGATGAAATTAAGGCTCTTGAACTTCAACGGCGTGAATACATAGAAATGCAAGCTCAAAAAGCTATAGAGAACAAAGATGACAAACTCACTTTGCTAGAAGCTGAGAATTTGGTTTATGCAAATTCTGCAAAAATAGAGGACAAGTGAGTATGATTACTTTTAGAGATGCTATTAAAAAAGCTTTAGCTGATGAAATGCTTTCAAATCCAAAGGTTGTACTTTTTGGTGAAGATGTTGGAGTATATGGCGGTTGTTTCAAAGTTACAGAGTCTTTGTATAAAGATTTTCCAAATCAAATCATAGACACTCCTGTTTCAGAAGAAGGTTTTACAGGCATGGCTGTTGGTGCTGCAATGATGGGGCTGCGCCCTGTTGTAGAAATTATGTATGCAGATTTCTTTACTCTTATTTTTGACCCAATTGTCAATCATGCAGCTAAAACGCACTTTATGAGTGGTGGTCAGTTTTCTTGTCCCATAACAATTAGACTTCCAGAAGGAAGTGGCACAGGACATGGAGCACAACACACTCAAAGCCCTGAAGCTTTATTCCAAAACTGTGCTGGTCTAAAAATGGTTGCTCCGTCTTGCCCTTCTGATGCTTATTATCTTCTACGAGCTGCTATAAATGATGATAATCCAGTACTCTTTTTTGAGCATAAAATGTTGTATTCTCTAGAAGGAGAAATTGGAAAAGAGCCTTTAGAGATAGGAAAAGCAAAAGTTCTTTGCATTGGAAACGATATTACTATAATTTCATATTCAAGAGCTGTTCATACAGCATTAGAAGTGTCTTCTCTTCTAGAAAAAGATGGTATAAAAGCTACTGTAATTGACCTTTGCACTCTAAAACCAATTGATTACGATACAATTTTTAGAGAAGTTAAAAAAACTGGTCGTGCTGTTGTGATACAGGACCCAAGTGCTACAGGTGGCATTAGCTCACAAGTTGTATCTCAAATTTGTTCTAATGCTGAAACATTTAAGTCATTAAAAATGCCCGTTGTGCAAATTGGTGGGAAATGCACTCCAGTTCCTTTTTCTAAAGACTTAGAGAAAGACAGCATTCCTAATGCAAAAGATTGTGTTTCAAAAATACTTGAAGTTTCGTGAGCTTTGCGAACTTTGTGCGGTTTTGAGTTTTGCAAGATTTGCGAGATTTGCGAGCTTTTCCAAGTGTTTCTTACACGTGTTTTCTTAAAAACTTATGCAAGTTGTGTTTTGCTGTATTGAATGCATATATTTTTGAATTCTTCTAAAAATGCTTGTATTTTATTTTCATCAACGCATAAAGATGAGCCTTGAAATACTTGTGCTTTGCCTCCACCTTTTGCGTCTATCATTGAAAGAAGGGAGACTCTAAGTTCGTTAAAGTTTATTTTCTCAAACTTCCCTTTTAACACTATGAGCCACAGCGTTCTTTCTTTTTCAATCTTTACTCCGCAAAAAGCAATATTTTCAATTTCATTACAAGCATGAGAAAACGAAGCAAGATCCAAGTTATCATCAACAATAATTGTTGCAATATCTTCTTTTACATTTTCTTTTATACGATAGCTTGCAAGAGCTTTCATTATATTATTTTTTGCATGAGTTGCGTTATTTAAGGCATCATTTAGATTTTCAATCTTATTTACAAGCTCACTAGAACGGCATGTAAGTTTTAAGGCTAAAGTCTCACATATTTTGACATCTTCAAGAGCACTTTCTAATGCAGTATCTCCACATTTGAAGTAAAGCCGTACATGACCTCTTATGATTTCTTGTTTTACATAATAAATAAGACGTATTTCTGAAGTAGTTGCAACGTGAACACCTCCACATGCAATTTTATCTACTTTTTCTATTTCTACTATGCGCACATCTCCATCAACTTTGATTGAACGTCTTAAGCCTAATGCTAATGCTTTTTCGTGGCTCATTTGGTGATATAAAACTTTGTGATTTTCTTTTATTGCATTGTTAGCAGCCCTTACTAAGTCTTCAATTATCTTTGAAGGAACCTCTTTTTGGTCTACTTCTATTGTCAGGTAATCTTCTCCCAAATGAACAGCTACAGTGCCTATTGAAAACATTGTATACAAAAGCCCAGACAGCATATGCTGAGCTGTATGCATGACCATATATTTGCGTCTATGAGTCCAATCAAGTGTAAGAGTTGTTGTATCACCTTCTTTGAAAGACACATTACTGTCAATCACAAGAACAGAGTCCCCATTCTCGTCTTTTTTAGTGTCTTGAACTTTATAAGAGCCTAAAAACCCTTTGTCCCCTGGCTGGCCTCCACATTCTGGATAAAAAATTGTTGGATTTGTATATACAAGAACATGAGTCTTATTTTGTATTATTTTCTCAATTTTGCATTGTGTACTCTTAAGATATGGGGCTGTGTAGTAGAGTTTTTCCATGCAAAAAAGAATACAGTGTAGATTTTGTTGTGTCTATGGTTTTAAGTACATTGCCCATTGCTACTCTGCGCTATTCTGTATGCATTACAGATTTGGGAACATGCGTTGTCCATAAATAAAAAAATGATTATCTTACAAGTGCGAATTGGAAAGTTACGGAGGAAATATGTCAAAGATAAAATCGGCCTGGGAGCTTGCGCTTGAAAAAACAAAAGATATCGTCATCGATGAGGCTAAATATAAAGAAAATACGCTTGAGAAAGAAGGAATGGCGTTGGCGGGTAAATTTCTCAATTCAGCTGAAATGCAAGATAGCGAGCTTGGCGCAAAATATGACTCTTACAGCCAAGAAGACAGCGTTTTTGTGCGCCGGGGAATTGCCAATGCTGTGTTTGCAAATCTTGGACTGCCATCAGATTCTCTTTACGAGATGCGTTTTGAAAGAATTGTTGCGCTTGTCGTTCTAATTGCGCCAGAAAGCAGCTCTGCGGTTGGCATAATTAGGCAAATTGGTGATTTGTTTGCGCAATACATAAAACATAAGACCGATTTCATTGAGCGCATGCAAGAGCAATTAAGACAAGCTATGGAAGAAAATCCAGATAGCACAAATACTGCTCAATATGCACAATTAATACAACAAAATTTGAAAAAATTAGATGCCCAATACCAAGGGGCTTTGGACAATGCAAAAGATAGTCTCAAAGAAAGCCTTGCTTAAATAAGAAAGCCTTGTCTAAATTTAGCTCTATTTTGTATAATCAATTTTTGGGGTCATAGACCTGTTAATACTTTGTAAGGAGGAATTGTCATGGAAGCTGGTAGTAGTAGCTTATTTGCAGACTCTGATCCTGTTCCGCTTGGTACGAACCTAGTACAAACTTGGTACAAAACTGGTACAAACCTCCTTTTGGAACAAGCTCTCAATTAGTTTTTTCATTTAATAGTGTATAAATGTTAGTAGCGTGTGTAAACGTTAGTAGTGTAAGAGAACGTTAGTAGCGTGTAGGCACACGACCGGTAGACACTTTACAGACAGACACATGATAGGTGAATACACAGCAGGTAGACACGTGGAAGACAAACACGTGGCAGGTGCATAGCAGACAGGCACATGACAGACAGACACGTGGCAGTTTTCTAAATTGTTTATAATTTGGTTTCTGTTTTGGATTCTGTCTTAGTTTTACCTTTGGTTATGCCTTGGTTTCAGCCCGGGTTTAGACTGGGTTCTGCCTAGAGTTTGTTGAAAAATTCTAATTCGGGAGCGTACAGTTTAACAGAGTAATCTGCAACAGCCACTCAAATCCAACTCTGACTTTTCCAAAGCCAGGGAGATTGCATATGGTTCAACAAAGTGCAACATTGGAAAACACTCTCAAAACTTTAGTTAAGAACAAAAAGTACTCATCTGTAAAAGACATTTTAGTAACAATGAATCCTTCAGACATTGCTGCTATATTTGACGATTTGACAGAAGAACAACTGCCAATCATGTTTAGATTGTTACCCAAAGCATTGGCAGCAGATTCATTTGTTGAAATGAATACAGACAATCAAGAACTCCTCATAAAAGGGTTTTCAGACACAGAGCTTAAGCAAGTGCTTGATGAGATGTATGTTGATGATACTGTTGATATAGTTGAAGAAATGCCTGCAAATGTTGTCAGCAGAATCTTAAAACAAGTTACTCCTGAAAAGCGCAGAGACATAAATGAAATATTAAGATATCCAGAAAACTCTGCCGGCTCAATTATGACAACAGAGTATGTCTCTCTTAGTCCCAAAATGACTGTAAAAGAAGCATTTAAGCGCATTAGAGAAACAGGAGTAGACAAAGAAACTATTTATACTTGTTATGTTCTTTCTTCTTTCAACCGGTTATTAGGATTAGTCTCTGCAAAAAGTCTCATGCTTGAAAAAAATGAAGACGCAACTATAGAAAGCCTTATGACATCAAACGTCATAACTGTTAACACAAAAATGGACCAAGAAGAAGTTGCTAAAACTCTTTCCAAATACAACTTTATTGCAATTCCTGTTGTTGATAGTGAAGACAGAATGGTTGGTATTGTAACTTTTGACGATGCAATGGATGTCATGGTTCAAGAAGCCACTGAAGATATTACAATTATGTCTGGACAGACACCATATGAAAAAACATATCTTAAAACATCCCCTTGGGAACTTTTCAAGCATAGAATTCCATGGCTCATGATTCTCATGGTATCAGCTACATTTACAGGTCTTATTATTACAAATTTTGAAGCAGCTTTGGCTGTTCATGTCATTCTTACAGCATTTATTCCAATGCTTATGGACACTGGAGGAAACTCAGGTTCACAGTCTTCTGTGACGGTCATTCGTGCTATTTCTTTGGGGGAAGTTGAATTTAATGATATTGGAAAAGTAATTATGAAAGAGTTTGCCACTTCCCTTATGTGTGGTGTAGCTCTAGCTCTTGCATGTTTTGCAAAAGTAATGCTTATAGACGGACTTCTTTTTCAAAATGACTCTGTTACTTTAATAGTTGCTTTTGCTGTTAGTCTTACTATGTGTATTACAGTTGTTATTGCCAAACTCATTGGTTGTACATTACCTCTTTTTGCAAAAAAACTTGGGTTTGACCCTGCTGTTATGTCTAGTCCTTTCATTACGACTATTGTGGATGCTCTTTCACTTTTAATTTATTTTGCAATTGCAACAGCAATATTGTTTTAGGATGAGTTTGAAAGTTCTAAGATAGAGTTTAAGTTACTTAAAAGTTGCAATGAAATGGCTTAAATGTAAATCAAGAGTAACTGGTGGTTTGAAAATAGCTTGAAAATGACTTAAAGGTGCATTGGAAGAGACTTAAATGCGCCTTGGAAGTGGTTTAGTTTATGTGCAGAAAAGGCGCCTAGTTTATGCATAGAAAAAGCTTAACTGGTGCTTAAAAAACAACTTGTTGAGGTTTTTGCAAAATGAGCTTTGTGGAGATTGGTTTTGGATTTGCGAGATAAAAAGCATTTTCTGAAAACTGAAATAATACTTTGTGTATTATGAAGTTAGAAGAAATGCTCTTTTAGCCGAAAAGGCAAAGCCAAGATTCATGAAGACAGTTTTGCAAAAACCTCTGTTATTCAAAATATTTACGCAAAGGCAAACTGTCTTTGAACTTAAAATGTTTTTCCAAAAATCTTGAAACTTTCCCAATGATAGTGCCGTTTATTAGTGCGCAAAATATTGTTCCTAGCTTTACACCTTCAAAATGCCAAAAACCAAAGAACGCAAATGACATAACAATACTTATAATGCAACTTGTACAATCATATATTGTCTTAAACTTGTTTATGTCCATTCCAATATGGCGTGAAATTTCTTTTACAAAAAGTTCATAAACCTCTGGTGAAATGTAAGAGTGGAAGAAAAACGAAATACCAATAGAACACAAAAACATTCCACTCAAAAATAGTAAAATACGAACCCATACAGGTTGTGTATCTATATTTTGTATCAGCAACATGCAAAAGTCTAAAGTAAAGCCATAAAGCACAGCTGTTACAAAAGAAAAAAGATATGAAATCTTAAATTTTCTTAAAGCAAGTACCATTATGATTAGCAAAACAGCTTGTAGTGTGTATTCTGCCATGCCAAAAGTGAAAAATGAATAACTTGTGGACAATTTTAGATAAAGCAAATATGCAGGAGCAACGACCATTGAAACTCCA
This sequence comes from bacterium, assembly GCA_963609725.1. Classification (GTDB taxonomy): domain Bacteria; phylum Spirochaetota; class Spirochaetia; order Sphaerochaetales; family Sphaerochaetaceae; genus UBA9732. Next base: position 23,152 of record CAVDLI010000007.1, read on the forward strand.
AAGTTGGCTTTTTCCATAAATGCAACACCCAAAGCCACAGTAATCATTCCAACAACATATGCAAGTTCATTGGAAAAATTTATTTTTCCTTTTGAAATCTTTTCTCTACACTCTTGTGTTTTGTTTATCTCTTCTTTTTCTTTCATACTTTTCACTTCTTTTGTTCTCTTATATGTCTAGCAGTTATGTTTAACAGTTCTCTATGTAGTTCATAAGCTCTTGCTTTAATCCTTTTTGCTCATCTCTGCTCCTTTTTGTTCAATTTTGCTCAAATTTGCTCAATGGAGTCCAAAGGGGGCTCCTTGGAGCGCTCTTGAAAATTAAAAATAAACAAAAAAACAACTTTTCGTGTTTTTTGGCTTAAAAAATAAACAAAAAAATCACTTTTTTGCAATTTTTGTTTATTTTTACCTCCTCAACATGACTCAACAAAAGAAAGCACGCTTTACAAGTTTGTTCACAGAACCTAAAAAAAGCCTTCCCAAAAAAGGAAGGCTTTATAAGGTGCCGACCGGATTTGAACCGGTGAACAACGGTTTTGCAGACCGCCCCCTTAGACCGCTTGGGTACAGCACCAATACGCTACAACAATAGCAAAAAAGAAAAGACGTGGCAAGACCAAGTTTACATAAAACCGTTTTGCAAAACACAGCAATAACACGGCAAGAACACGACCGTTTGTAGAAAAGCTTACTATAAATAGCACTTGCTATAAACAACGCATTGCTATAAACAATATCATTAGCCTTGCTATTTGATAAGAATTAGAAGAAAATTGAGAGCAAGTAATTAGTGCTGTCAAGGAGGTTCCTAATGACACAAAGACAAAACATGATAAGACTCGATAGTAAGAATACAACATATCTCATGAGAATAAATGAAACTGGGCATCTGGAAAATTTGTACTACGGAAGAAAACTACGACAAGATGCAAAAATTGAGACCTTGCTACCTAAGAGAGAAATTGCCATTGGAACCGGCGTGGGTTATAGTGAAAAAAATCCTTTGCTATTTTTGGAAACAGCATGCCTTGAAGTCAGTACGCTAGGCAAAGGCGATTACAGAAGCCCGTCTGTTGTAATTGAGTATTCATCTCAATCGCTAGAAGAGCCTGCAAAGCATATTGAAAAACAAGGAGATACTTCTAAGAGCGCTATTACAGGAATGCAAACGCTAGATTTTGTATACAATGCTCATAGAATTATCAAAGGAAAACCAAATTATCTTGAACATTTTGCGCAGTCGTATGCAAAAGATGAAGAAGCAACAACTATAGAAATTCAGCTTAAAGATACTGTATTACCAATTTTCTTACAGTTAAATTACACAGTTTTCCCAAACTGCGATACAATAGCCCGTAGTGCAACTGTAACCAATAAAACCAATGCAACCATCTTAATTAAGAACATTGCTAGTCTACAACTTGACTTACCTCCTTTGGAAAATTCAAATGCAAATTGGAGCGTTGTGAGCTTTAATGGTGCATGGGCAAGAGAAAGAGAAATAACACGACAGACCTTAAAAGCTGGCAAACTTGAATTTTATTCTAACTTGGGTGTAAGTGGCGCAAGCCACAACCCTTGCATTTTTCTTGAGAGTCCAAATTGCACAGCAAATCACGGTTCGTGTTATGCATTTAACCTTGTATACAGCGGAGATCACAGAGAAGTAATTGAGCTTTCAAATTATGGGAACGTGAGAGTTCAAACAGGAATAAATCCTCAATCCTTTACTTGGAATTTGAAACCTAACTATTCTTTTACAACTCCAGAAGCTATCATGACTTTTTCATGTTTTGGAAATAATGGTGCTAGTGAAAATTTCCACAATTTTGTAAACAATCACATTGTTAGAGGTTATTGGAAATTTAGAGACCGCCCAATACTTTGCAACAACTGGGAAGCAACATATTTTAATTTTACAGAAAAAAAACTTCTTGAGCTTGCAAAAACAGCAAAAGATATGGGCATAGAGCTTTTTGTTTTAGATGATGGATGGTTTGGCACAAGAGATGATGATACAACAAGTCTTGGAGACTGGATTGTAAACACAAAAAAATTGCCATCAGGAATAACTAAACTTTCAGAAAAAATCCATGATTTGGGCTTAATGTTTGGTCTTTGGGTAGAACCAGAAATGATAAGTCGCAAAAGTCTTCTTTTTGAAAATCATCCCGATTGGATGGTTGCAATTCCCCAAAGAGAGCCATCTGTTGGAAGAAATCAATTTATTTTGGATTTAACACGCCAGGAAGTACGCGATTACTTGGTTGAATCTCTTTGTGAAGTCTTTCAAACGGCACATGTTGATTATGTCAAATGGGATATGAACCGCACATTCAGCGATATTTACAGCGCATCTTCCTTTAGCATGACAGAATTCAACTACCGTTATGTGCAAGGGTTATATGAAATATTTGACCGTTTAACAAAATGCTTCCCAAAAGTTCTGTTTGAGGGTTGCGCATCTGGAGGAAACCGATTTGATCTTGGAATTCTTTGCTATATGCCACAAATTTGGACAAGCGATAATACCGATGTCCTATGTCGCACCTCAATTCAAAGTGGCACATCCTACGGTTATCCTGTATCTACAATGGGAGCTCATGTCTCAGAATCTCCAAATCATCAAACATTACGCCACAGTGACATAGAATCGCGCTTTAATGTGGCAGCTTTTGGAATTTTTGGCTACGAATTAGACCTTACAGCGCTAAGTTTACAAGAAAAAACAATTGTGAAAGCGCAAGTTGAATTTTATAAAGAACATAGACATTTATTGCAATTTGGTAAGTTCTTCCGCCTAGAAGAGGGCTCAAGTGAAGCGTTAAGTGGCAATGGAAGTCTTTCAAGGGCGTTTGCAGAAAGTGGAAATAAAACAAAGTGGGTTGTTACAAACGATGATTTTAGCGAGATGATTGTTCTTGATTTTCAAACTCTTAACAAACCAAACCCAGGGTGTGATGTGCTCAGAATTCCTTTTGCTAGACCAGATTTTGATTATGAAGTCATCCCAAGAGCACAACGAATTAGCATTGAAGTTTTCGGAAGTCTTATAAATAGACTATCACCAGTGAATATGTCAAAAGACAGCAAACTCAAAAAAGTTATTGCAGACAACTATACTCTAAAAAGCGAAGACGAACATTACATTGTCTCTGGTGACGTACTTTCTTATAGAGGGCTCATGCTCAATCCTCAATTTGGAGGAACTGGGTACAATGACAAAGTTAGAGTCCTTGGAGACTTTGGCTCTAGATTGTATTACATAAGAAAAGTTTGATTTCTCTTTTAGATTTCTCTTGAACTTCTCGCAATGGACAAGAAGTGAGAAGCCAAAAATAGACCAAAATGCCCAATTTTTTGCAAAAAGGTCTATTAATAGACTCTTTTGCAAATTTTTTGGCTTTTTGGTCTAAATGTTAGATGCTAAAACATAACCAAGGTAGAATTCAAACCTTAACAAGGTTTTTGCAAAACCTCTAACACTTCAAATACTTGCACAAAGCAAGAGAATGTCAGTATTATCGGCGCAAAGAACAATTAAAGAACAATTAAAGAATAAAATAGCAGTGAAATAAAAGCACGCTTAGAGGTTTTTGCAAAAACCTCCTTAAGGTGTGGTTGAAATATAATTGGAGTGTGATTATGGCAACAAGAGATTTGACTGTTGGCAAGCCTCTACCGGTTCTTGCAAAGTTTTCTGTGCCTGTAATTTGTGGAAATCTTTTTCAACTTTTCTATACACTTGCAGACTCCATAGTAGTTGGCAAAGCCATTGGAGAAAACGCACTTGCCGCAGTTGGTTCAACTGGAGTTTTCGTATACTTTATTTTGTGCTTCATTCAAGGATTTACCAATGGATTTTCAATTTTGCTTGCGCAGCTTTTTGGGTTCAAAAACAAAGAAGGTGTCAAAAAGAGCATAGTTGCAAGCACATACCTTTCCATCATGTTTGCAATAGTGATAACAGTCCCCGCGTGCCTAGCAACAGGACTTGTAGTAAAGCTCATGAAAGTACCGGAAGAAATATCACAAGACTCTTATGTGTACCTTATCATAATTGTAGCAGGAACAGGCGCAACAATTTGGTACAACATGATATCCAACATACTCAGAGCCTTGGGCGATAGTAAAACTCCACTTGTGTATCTTATTGTGTCATCGGTCTTGAATATAGTGCTGGACATAGTTTTTATAGTTCCGCTTAAGTGGGGTGTGGCGGGGGCTGCATATGCAACAGTACTGTCACAATTGATATCGGCATTTCTATGCACAATAAGCGCTTACCGCAGATTTGACGAAATGCACATAGAAAAAGCGCTTTGGAAATTAGACAAAAAAGTGCTTGCGCGACATTTCAAACTGGGCTTTCTCATGGGTTTTCAAATGTCGGTCATGTGTATAGGCCAACTTGTAATGCAATCCAGCGTGAATGCTATTGGAACGTCTGCTATTGCAGGCTACACAGCAGCTACAAAAGTAGACCAGCTATCTGTTCTTGTAAACAACGCATTTGGAATGGCAATAGCAAGCTATGTAGCGCAAAACTACGGAGCACATCTTTATGAAAGGATAAAGCAAGGCACAAGAGCCAGTCTAATACTCGTACTGTCAACAGACATAGCAATGGCAGGGCTAATGATTCTTGTAGAGCCTTATATTGTGCCACTCTTTGTCACTTCTCCATCACCTGATATCTACGACTACGCCCGCATGTTTTTCCAAGTCACTCTTCCTTTTTATCCAATACTTGGCTTACTACTAATCTATCGCACAAGCATCCAAAGCATGGGCATTTCCTGGGCTCCTTTTGTAGCTTGCATTGTAGAACTTGTAGCAAGAGTAAGTGCATCACTTGTACTCTCACGCTGGTTTGGCTACCGTGGGATAGTATTCTCCTCTCCTCTTGCCTGGATTGGGTCCAATATGATTGTAATTCCAGTCTATTACATTGCAATGAAACGTCTTATGTCCAAGACCAGTCGCACGCAAGAACCGAGATAATCACTTTTATGCATATTTTTTAGACCGATACCTTTTTAGACCCATTCCTCTGTGCCTTGTCTTTTATCTTCAAAGATTATTTTGGAGTTTTTTGAAAAAACTTCTTTAGTCTAGCTTTAGATTGGATTTCTTTGCTTCTCTAAGAAAATAAAAACCAGCCATGAGCATAATGCCATTATCCATGTCTGCTGTTCCAAGACGCTCTAGAACATCTGAAACTGGCATAGTAACAAGATCTATTTCTTCGTTTTCATCAAGTTTTCGTTCATTTGCACTTTCCACTAACTCTAAATCTTGAGCCAAAAAGAAATTAGCTGTGTTATTCATAAAAGCAGAATTAGGGCAAACAGAGCCAATAAGCTTAAGAGAATGGGCTCTAAGGCCTGTCTCTTCTTCTAATTCTCTTAAACAAGCATCTCTGGGGCTTTCACCTTTTTCTACAAGACCACCTGGAAATTCCAAAGTAACAGAATTTGAACCTTGCCTGAATTGGCGCTCTAAAACACACCTTGGAATGCCATCAGTGCCAATGAAATAAGGAATTACATTAATCCAATGGGGAGAGTCAAGCTGTACAAAGTTAGCTTCTTTGCCATCTTTACTTTTGCGGTGTACGCTGTTTATGCCAAAAATTGGCGTATCCAAAATGCGTTTTTGAGAAATTGTCTCCCAACTAAGATGAGAAGAAGATTGTGATTTTTCAATAGATGGAAAAGTATGCTCATTAATTCTTTTTAGAGTCCCTTTTTTTGTAGTATCACACAATTTTTCTTTAGGAGTGTTGTTAGAAGTATTGTTAGCGTTATTCATAAGCAATTTATTGGCAACCCTCATTGGCAATCGTTGGTAATTATTCTTCACTAGAGCCTTTTGAAGGACAGTTTGCTGTACAAGAGGCACAAGAAGAAGGAGAACAGCTAGAAAGCCTTGGAACATATGGAGAATGCACAATTTTTGTATTCTCGTGAATGTATGAAACAATTGACTTGAAAGCTTTTGCACTCTCACTATCAGGATTTGAAGAAATCCAATTTATGCCTTCGTCTTCATCCTGCTGTAAACCAAGTTCCATTGGAATTGCGCCCAAGAAATGAACATCCATCTCTTCACACACTTCTTTACCGCCACCTTTACCAAAAACAGGGATTTTCTCGTTACAGTTTGGGCATATTAAATAACTCATGTTTTCAATTAAGCCAATAATATCAACATCAAGTTGTCTTGAGAAAGTAATACTGCGCCTTACATCTAAAACAGACACTTTTTGAGGTGTTGTAACAATAATTGAGCCTGTCATATCTGGAATAGATTGGCACACGGCAAGTTGTTCATCACCGGTTCCTGGAGGAGAATCAATAAGAAGATAATCCAAAGTGCCCCACTCTACATCTGCCAAGAATTGTTTAATAACGCTAAGCTTCATTGGACCACGGAAAATGATAGCCTGTTCCGGGTCACTTAGTGCAAAACTTAAGCTAACAACTTCTAGATTAGGCATTGGACATACCGGGAGGATGCTTGAACCATCTTCATTTGAACCAAGGACAGCACCTTCACAACCTAACATTTTTGGAATGTTTGGACCATGGATATCTGTATCAAGGACACCTACCTTAAAACCTTTTTCAAGTAAAGCATTTGCCAAGTTTACAGTAACAGTGCTCTTTCCAACACCACCTTTACCGCTCATTACAATTATTTTGCGGTCAATTTTGCTCATTCTTTCGTGAATTCTAAGCTCTTGTAATTCCATTTCATCAGGCATATGCGCCTCCCCTCTCAAAGATAGTTCTTAAGTAATATTTGGGCAAGTAAAGAAATCTTGAAATTTTGAAGTTGTAGAGATTTTTGCAGAACTGCGTTTAAGGCTCTTGGCTCTGCCTTTGCAGGCAAAATACAATCAAAAGTACAGTTAAGGAGCAGTTAAGACAGTTTTGAAATCCAAAATCTACACCTTATATATTTATGATAGTACTTGAAAAGAAAATTGTGAAAAGGCTAAAATCACAACTAGCATTTAGAGATTGGGTTTTGCTCAATCTATGCAATATTTTAATGGGAGTGCATATGTTCTTATTGGCACAACTACCGGCAGATCAGCTTTCCACTCAAATTAAAAATGGATTAATCCTTTTAGTTATTGGAATGGCTATCGTGTTTGTATTTCTTACACTCTTAGTTTTCTCAACATTGGGAGTTTCTAAAATTGTAAGAAAATTTGAAGGCAAGCGTCCTGAAGAGGCAGCAACTGTACAGCCACAAGCAGCACCATCAAGTGCTCCAAAAATGACAAGTACAGCATCAAATGACGCTGAGATTGCAGCAGCAATCGTGGCGGCTGTGGCAAAATCAAAAAGTTGATTAACAAAAGGAGAATGACAGTATGAAGAAAATCAATTTTATGTGCACAGCATTCAGAGACGGCTTCCAGTCAGTCTATGGTGCAAGAGTTTTCACAAAGGATTTCATGCCAGCAGTAGAAGCTGCACGCAAAGCAGGTATTACACACTTTGAAGCTGGTGGCGGAGCAAGATTTCAGTCACTTTACTTCTATACGAATGAAGATGCTTTTGAGATGATGGACGAGTTCCGCAGAGTTGCAGGACCAGATGCAAATCTTCAAACTCTTTCAAGAGGTGTAAACGTTGTTGGCCTTGATTCTCAACCAAGAGATATTATCAAACTTCATGCAGAAATGTTCAAAAAACATGGCATGACAACAATTAGAAATTTTGACGCACTCAATGACGTTGACAACCTCATTGATAGCGGAAAAGCAATTCATGATGCAGGTCTTAAACATGAAGTTACTGTTACAATGATGAGTCTTCCTCCAAAAACAACTGGAGCACATGACCCAGATTTCTACGAAGGTGTTCTTCGTGGCATTCTTGATGCAGGAATTCCTTTTGACAGCGTTTGTTTCAAAGATGCTTCTGGAACATCAACTCCTGCAGTTGTTTATGAAACAATAAAGAGAGCAAGAAAACTTCTTGGTAAAGATGTAACAATTGTTATGCACAGCCATGATACAGCCGGTTGTTGCGTACAGCAGTACATGAGTGCCCTTGAAGCTGGCGCAAACCAACTTGACCTTTCTATGCAGCCAGTATCTGGAGGAACCTGCCAAGTTGATATTATTACTATGTGGCACGCTCTTCGTGGTACAGAATATGATCTTGGTGTTGATATTCACGCAATTCAAAAAGCCGAGGCTGTTTTCCAAGAATGCATGAAAGACTACTTCCTGCCACCAGAGGCAACAGCTGTCAATCCAAATATTCCATTCTTCCCTCTTCCCGGTGGCGCTCTTACAGCAAACACACAAATGCTTAGAGATAATGGACTTATGGATAGATATCCAGAAATTGTTGAAGCAATGGGAGACACTGTTGCAAAAGGCGGTTTTGGAACATCTGTTACACCAGTTTCACAGTTCTACTTCCAACAAGCATTTAATAATGTAATTTATGGCCCATGGAAAAAGATTGCAGAAGGCTATGGCAAGATGGTTCTTGGTTACTTTGGAAAAACTCCAGTTGCTCCAGATCCAGAAGTCGTAAAAATTGCAGCAGAACAGCTTAAGAAAGAACCTACAACAAAGAAAGTTGTTGATATTAACGATGCAGATCCTACAAAGGGACGCAAAGCTGCAATAAAAATGCTTGAAGATAATGGCGTTGCTGTCACTGAAGAAAACATCTTTATTGCTGCATCTTGTAAAGAAAAAGGTATCCTTTATCTTACAGGAAAATCAAAAGTCAACGGCGTAAGAAAGATTGATCCAAAAGAAGAAGCTGCAAAGAAAGCCGGCGAGTATACAGTAAATGTTAACGGCAAGGCTTATGGTGTAAAGCTTTCAAAAAATAGCGCAACAGTCAATGGCGTTTCATATCCTCTTAATCTTGAATTTGGAATTGATGAAAAAGCAATTGAAGAGTCTTCTGCTAGTGCACCAGTGCATGAAAGTGCCCCAGTTGTTCATGAAGCTCCAAAAGTAAGTGAAGTTCCTGCTGGCGGTCAAAAAGTCTTAGCACCAATGCCAGGTCTTGTACTTCGTCTTGAAGTTAAAGAAGGCCAAAAAGTAGAGAAAAACCAGCTTGTTATGGTTATGGAAGCTATGAAGATGGAAAACGAGCTTTATGCTCCATGTGCAGGAACTATTGGAAAAATTTCAGTAGCACCTGGTCAGCAACTTGTAGCTGATGACCTTATTATGACAATTGTATAAGGAGTCTTAGCATGAGTGAATCATTATTGAATCTGTGGCAGTCAACTGGACTGTACGGTTTTGCAGGACTTAATGCTGAATCAGGCTTTAACATCCTAAACCTTGTTATGATACTTGTTGGACTTCTTCTTTTCTGGCTTGCCATAAAGAAGGGTTTTGAACCACTTTTGCTTATTCCAATTGGAATGGGATGTGTTTTAAGTAATATTCCATTTGCATACATTGCAGGAACTGACCCATCACTTCCAGCAGGAGCACTTGGAGCTACAGGCTTTATTAAGATACTTTTTGATGCAGGTATTCAAAGTGGATTATTCCCAGTACTTATATTTGTAGGTGTTGGAGCTATGACAGACTTTGGACCACTTATTGCAAATCCAAAGACACTCTTACTTGGTGCTGCAGCACAGCTTGGAATATTTGTAGCATTAATTGGAGCATTACTTGTAAGCTTTATACCTGGAATTAATTTTGACTTACATGCAGCAGCATCCATTGGAATTATTGGTGGTGCAGATGGTCCTACAGCAATATATGTTACAACACGTCTTGCAGAAGACCTCTTGGGACCTATTGCTGTTGCAGCATATTCTTATATGGCACTTGTTCCAGTTATTCAGCCACCTATTATGAAGGCTCTTACAACAGAAGAAGAACGTAAGATAAGAATGCAGCAGCTCAGACCAGTTAGCAAGACTGAGAAGATTATATTCCCAATTTCTGTTATCTTAGTTTGTGCAATACTTCTTCCAAGCTCAACACCTCTTATTGGTGCTCTTATGTTTGGAAACCTTCTTAAAGAAAGTGGATGTACAGGACGTCTTGCTGATACAGCAAGTAATGCTATGATGAATACAGTTACTATCTTCTTGGGACTTTCAGTTGGTTCAAAGATGGAAGCATCAAAGTTCTTACAGCTTAATACTCTTGGAATTCTTCTTTTGGGAGCAATTGCATTTAGCTTTGGAACTGCTGGTGGTGTTCTTATAGCAAAACTTATGAACAAGCTTGATCCTAAGCATCCTGTAAACCCACTTATTGGAAGTGCTGGAGTATCTGCTGTACCAATGGCAGCTAGAGTTTCAAGTAAAGTAGGTCAAGAAGCAGACCCACAGAACTTCCTTCTCATGCACGCTATGGGACCAAACGTCTCTGGTGTTATTGGAAGTGCTGTTGTAGCAGGTGTTCTTCTTGCTTGTGTTCCTATCATGGAACCTCTCATTAACGGTGTAAGACCTGTCTTGGCTTTACTGTAATTAAGAAGTTTTTGCAAAACTGCCTTCATTGAGCATGTTTTGCAAAAACATATTGAAAGTACAAATTTGTACAAATTAGTTAAGAATTAGTAAAGATTTTTATTGTTTTTTTGTGTTTTAGTGGTAAGCTTTATTTATGGAATTAATTTTCCTAATAAGTGTAGCAATAAGTGTATAATCGTGTTTATTTTTGATCTGATTGTTAGTGTCTTAGTTTTTCAAGTGTAAAAGTACAGATCTCTGAAGGGAAAAATTGCAATAAAGGAGGAGTTTCCATGAAAAAAGTTGCAATCGCTTTGGTCCTCGTTCTTTTCTCATTGGTCACTGTTTTTGCACAGGGCGCAATCGAGGAAGCAAACAATGAGGGTTATAATGAAGGATATCAAGTAGGTTGGGATGAAGCAAAGAGTGACATTCCTTACTCGATGAACCCAGGTGTTATGAATGGTCATACAAGACCAGCTGTTAGTGGACAAGCAGTTGTTCATGCAGGAAGCCCAGAAGCAGCAGCTGCAGGTTATGCAGTTCTTGTTAACGGTGGAAACGCATTTGATGCAGCTATGGCTACAGCAGCAGCACAGACATTCTCAGAAACAATGATGACAAGCATCTTTGGTGGAGATGCAGAAATCATTATTTATGATGCCAAGACAAAAGAAGTAAAAGTTTACAATGGAACAGGTTGGGCTCCAAAGAATGCAACAATTGACTTCTATCTTGAAATGGCTGGTTTCCCAGCATACGGCATCTACTCAATGGAAATTCCTGGCGAGTGGTCTGGTTGGATGACATTGTTGAATGATTATGGTTCGATGGAACTTTCTGATATTTTTGCTCCAGTTATCAGCTTGGCAGAAAACGGAATGATTTGTAACGAATTCCTCCACGGAACACTCAGCTACCTTGCATCAACAGGAAACGATGCTGCAAAGGCTGTTTTTGATCCAGATATGGAATTGGGTGACAAAGTTGTTAACCAAGATTATGCAAACTTACTCAAGTTAATGGGAGAGGTTGCTGAAGGTAAGAATTACAAGGCTGCAGAAGATTACTTCTACAGAGGCCCAATTGCTGAGAGAATTGTAGAGTGGAACAATGAACTTGGTGGATTATTCTCAATTGAAGACTTCAATGAATATCATGCTGAGATTCAGACTCCTATTACTACTAACTATCGTGGTTATGATGTATATTGCTGCCCAGCAAACTGCCAAGGCCCAACTTTGATTGAGGCTCTTAATATTCTTGAGAACTTTGATCTTTCATCAATGGAGCATAACAGTGCAGAGTATATCAACATTGTTGTTCAAGCTCTTAACATTGCAATCAATGATAGAAACAAGTATCTTGGAGACCCAAGATTCACAGATATTCCAACAGCTCCATGGACAAAAGAATATGCAGCAGAAATGGCTAAACTCATTGATACAGAGAAAGCTATGAGCGAAATTCCTAGTTTTGATGCTGATAAGTTTGAAGATTACAACACAAAGGGACCAGATACAACATTCATGGCTGTCGTGGATGCAGAAGGTAACATGTGTATCGTAACTCACTCAATCAACTACTACTATGGTTCAGGTCTTATGGTTGATGGTCTTGGTTTCTTCATGAATGACAGAATTCAAAACTTCTCTCTTGACGAAGAGCACCAGAACTGCCTTGCTGCTCACAAGAGACCAATGCAGACAATCACTCCTTCTATTGGCCTTAAAGATGGCGAGCCAGCATTCTTCGTTGGAACACCTAATGCTAACAACCAAGAGCAGACGAAGCTTCAAGTTCTTCTTAACTACATTGAGTTTGGTTACAGACCACAAGAAGCTGTTGAGCACCCAAGATTTACAACAGGACATGCTCCTGCATTTGGAAAAGACGGATACAATCCTGGCGCACTTACACTCATGAATGCTTTTGGTACACGCCAGAATGCAAAACTTGAGGAAATGGGATATAAGATTAGCTACACAGCTAACACAGGTTCTCTTGGATTTGGTATCTATGAGAATGGTATGTGGACAGTTGGAGCTGACCCAACAAGAAACGCTTATTCAGTTGGTCTTTGATTTTTTCAAATTCCATTACACAGCTGCTGTGTGGAGGGCAACCTCTGCATGGCAGTTTTTTTATACAGTAATGACGTTTGTATAATGAGGTCATACGTGTAGCAATGTTATGCGCGCGGTAGGGTTATACGTACTGCACAATTTGGAGAGTACTTGAAAACAGAGAACCATTAAGCTTATTTTGCAAAAGCAGTGGAGAATTTATATTGATGGAGATTTTTGCAAAAACTATTTGTTTCATGACTTAAAGAAACACATTATAATAATGACGAATGCATAAAGCCACGAACAGGAGATACTATTGTGTCAGACGAATCTAAAGAAATTGCCATTGTTGAAGAACACACTATTCGCGATAAGATTTATGAAGTTCGTGGCATGAAGGTCATGCTGGACTTTGAACTGGCTGAAATTTATGGATATAGTACAACAGCATTCAACCAACAGGTTAAAAACAATGCAGAAAAGTTTGAGGGAGATGATTTTAGCTTTTATCTTACTCCAGAAGAATTCAAAATCTTGATATCAAAAAATTTGACATCAAGTTGGGGAGGCAGAAGAAAACCACCAAGAGCTTTTACGGAATCAGGAATCTACATGTTAATGACCGTTCTTCGTGGCAATCTTGCAATAGCTCAAAGCCGTGCTCTTATCCGCACCTTTAGAGCAATGAAGGATTACATAGTAGAAAACCAAGGACTTGTAGGGCAGCAGGAATATCTAAGGCTTTCTATGCAAGTAACAGAAAGCATTAAGGAAAACATCAAAATGCGTCGTGATTTGGAAAACCTTACAGACGATATGAAAGGTGTTTTAGATAAACTCAGTGATGTAGTTCTAAAGTCTGAAATCTCTCCCATCCTACTTGAAATGGGAAAACCTGAAGACAAACGAGAATATCTTTTCCTTAATGGCCAACCAATGAAGGCCGTTGATGCTTACATATCTATATACGGCATGGCAAAAAAGACAATCCATGTAGTAGATGACTATGTCAATCCTAAAACGCTTCATCTGTTTCAGGGGGCAAAAAACGGTGTTACAATTACTTTAATAACCGATAATAAAGGAAGTTACCTGAGAGAAAGTGACCTGCTAGACTTCCAAAATGAATTTCCTCAAAATCCACTGAACATACTACAATCAAATAATATGTCTCACGATAGATTCATAGTCTTAGATTATGGAACAAAAAGTGAAAGGGCTTTTCATTGTGGAGCTTCTTCTAAGGATGCTGGATATAGAGCAACAGCAATCATTGAATTCAAAGATAGTCAAATCAAGAACGCACTTAGCCAATTATTAAGAACAATGCTGTCAAATCCCACATTAGTATTAAAGTAAACAAGTTGCTAGATAATTCAGAGACTGTTGCAAATAACTAATCTGCAAAGTCTTAAAAACTCTTGCGTCAAGGGGAAAGCGCCCCGCATGGGGCGGGAAAAATTAATATTCTTAAAAAAGAATAAGGTTTAAATACAAAAAAATGGCAGGCCAATATAACTTGGACTGCCATCATCAAATTCTTTTTGATGTAAAAATTACTCTTCGTTGTTTTGATTTTTCACTTCTTCAAACATTAACTGCATTGTAGGGTTGTCCTTTACAAGTTTCTTGATTGTAAGACCTTCTGCTTTTTGGTTTGCAATCCTAAGCTGGTTTTGTGATCCTAAAAGATTCTCTTTAATTTTTTTGAACAATTCTATTGCCTTATCTATTTGACTAATTGCAGTTTCAAACTTGCTTTGAGCTAATCCATAATTTCTGTCAAAGGAAGCCTTAAAAAGCTCTAGATTGTTCTCAAAGTTTGTTATGTCAATATTTTGAGCCTTCACGAGAGAAAGTTCCTTTTTGTACTCCAGCGCCTTTAGAGATACATTACGTAAAACCGATATTAAAGGAATAAAAAATTGAGGCCTAATGACATACATCTTTGGAAATCTATGAGAAACATCAACAATGCCTCCGTTATATAAATCATTATCAGGCTCCAACGTAGTTACAAGAACAGCATATTCACAACCTTTTTGGTTCCTATCTTTGTCTAGTTTGGCAAAAAAGTCTTCATTTTTGTGCTTCTTTTCAGTGTTTTCTGCCTCATTTTTCATTTCAAACATTATAGAAACAAGCTCAATATCTCCATCAAAGTCTCTAAAAATAAAATCACCTTTAGAGCCATTACTTGCATCGTTATCTTTCTCAAAATAGGCCTTTGGAAAAGCAACTGATCTAATCTTATCAAACTCGTTATGGCAGAACACTTCAAGACTTTCACCAATGGCTTTGGTAG